>CAZXRX010000085.1:0-10411 GCA_964642945.1 uncultured Flavobacterium sp.
AGTAATTTCACTTTCGCATGAGCCTGAATTTTTATAACCCGGATCTAAGGTAATCGCACCGGTTAAGGCACGTAGTTTTTCAATATCAATGGCTGGTTCATTTTCGCTTCCTATGGTTACAGGAAATTCATATTTGTTGCCATTGTATTCTAATATTGCTGTTTTGGACATGGTATATATAGGAATTAAACTATAAATTAAATAATTTAACAAATCTATGAAATTCCAAATGAATTAGAAAAGAAATGGACTGTGGTTTTCGTTAATTTTATTCTAAAAAACCAAAATAGTTTCGTGAGGAAAGTAGCTTAAGGCCAAAAAACTAAAAAAGACGTACTTTTAAGCGTACGTCTTTTTTGCCTCTACTTAACCCAAAACTATTCCTTTATGATTTTCTGAACCTTGGTTCCTGCTTCAGACGTGATTTTAAGAAAATAAACTCCTGCTGTTTTCCCTGAAATATCCACGCTGGTATTGGGCTGGTCGGTCAATTGGGTCTGCAACAACCTGCCCTGCACATCGTAAAGCTGTACAGAGTTAATGTTGGATTTTGCTTTCACATTGATAATAGACTGCGCCGGATTCGGATAGACTGAAATGGTATTGTCAGTTTCAAAATCCTGAGCGTTCAAAGCCTGAAAGGTAGTGACGGCCAAACCGGTGACGACAGGTACATTGTAATCAAAGAAAATATCTGCCTTTTTCGAGACCGTGTCGCCGGTACCCAAATTGTTTTTGGAACGGATTTTCAACAATATATTACCGTGTCCACCGGTATCAAGGTTCAGGTTCTGGAATATAAATTCAATGGTATTGCCCGTCTGGCGGATGTAGGCATTGTGCGAAGTAGCCAACAACTGCAGGCTGTTGATGTCATATTGTGCCGGATCGATTTCGGTGCGCACCACAATATTTTCGGCAACATCAGTGCCTGTATTTTCAAAATTGATGGCATAATGAAGGTAATTCCCTATATCAGAAGTGGGTACTGTTTCGCCTTCAAGACAGGCAATATTGTTCGGATCGAATGACCCGACAACGGTTGGATGGTAGTTAAATGTATTATCAACCGGCAGTTCGTCTCCACTGACCGGATTGATTATGGCTTGGAAATTCAGTACCTCATCAATATTGACTGGCGGTGTATCTGTTGGGGAATTTACATGCAGAATCAGGTAAAAACTTCTGTTTTCAAAGGGCAATAGGTTAACATAATTCCACGACAGCAAATTTGCTGATTGCGTGTCTGGAGCTACAGTAGCCCCAACGAAATCCAAAACAGCATCGTCATAGCCAAAAGTAACATCCCCGGATAAGGTTTGATTTCCTTTGTTTTTATATACTATTTTGTACACGGCATTGAAACCCGGACGTGCCGGAATAAAGGGAGCGATGACTACTTCCAGGTCAGCGTGGTTACCATTACGGCTGATACAGAAATTTTGTATGGCGGTATTGTTATTGGAGTCTGCAAACGGAATAGTGGTTGTTACCGGCGAGAAATTAAACCACGACGGGTTTTCTACATTGGGACTCAATTGAAAATTTCCTGCCTGAGTATTGAAACCATAATTTCCCAAATTGTTGGTAAAGGTGGCCCCTTGTGTTATTCCGTCATTGAGGTTGATTTTGATATTGGATTGCGGCAAATCAGCTGTATCACAACCGTTATTGTCGGCATCGAAAATTATGCTGCCCGTTATGGTATTGAAATTTCCCCCAGGTGTAAAAGAACAGTAGGAATTCACCTGAACATTGGCATTCATACCTGAATTACCACTGATGGTAGACAAGCTCGGTATGGAACTTTCTTCTGCACATACGTACAACAAATTAGGGCAATCGTTAAAAAAAACAAACATATAATTGGCGTAAGTCCTTCCATTTTTCAAATTAGCGTAGGTCAGATTCGGATTAGAAAAAATACCCATACTGTATAGAAGTGTATTGTGGGAAAAATCTAAGGTTTGAATTGAAGAATCCCTGATACCAATCTGGGTTAAATTCACCAAAGCAGAAACATCTAAGGTAGTCTGCAAGCCACCGTAAAAGCCTAAGTACGCAAGGTTTTGTAATGTAGTTACCTGAACAGGATTCAATCCTGGATTCCCAAAATTAAACCATTGAAGCGTAGTCAGGTTACCCACATCCAGGTTGGTCAATAAGTTGTGTTCACAATACAAATAATTCAAATGCATCTGGGTAGAGAGATCCAAAGTCGTTAGCAGATTGTTTGAACAACTCAGATAAAACAGGTTAGGTGAATTGGTGATGTCCAGTGCGGCCAGGTGATTGTTGGAACAATTCAATTCTGCCAGATTGGAATTTGTTGTCAGATTTAAACCCGTTAATTGGTTGTTTTGGCAATAGAGGTAACCCAATGGGCTTCCGGTGGTATTGATGGAAGGGATTTGGTTGTTGGAACAATCTACATAATACAAATTCGTAAAATTGCCCAAATTCATTGGGGATGCGATGGCATTGTATTGGCACCAGAAATTTTCCAGAAAAGTCATATTACTCACATCTATCCCTGTGAGTTGATTTCCTGAACAATTCAGGTACGACAATAATGACAACCCGGTGGTGTTAAGCACGGTCAGCTGATTGTTTTCACAAAACAGATGGAAGAGCACACCCAACCCACTTACATTAAGGGTAGTAAGCAAATTATTGCCACAATACACATCGTTTAGCAAGGTATTGGAAGTAAGATCCAAACTTACTATCTGATTATCGTTACAATACAGCTGCTTTAATGAGGCATTGGCCGCAAGCGACAGACTTACGATTTGATTGTTCTTACAATTCAGTTTTTTCAAATTGACAAAATCGGAAATTCCGGTCATGTCAATGATTCCGGCCGCATTTACATTGAGCGAATCAATTAGACTGACTTCCGTTTGCTGTATTTGCCCATCATTATTAGTATCAATTTTCATGTATCCTCCGTTTCCGTAAGCAATGTGGTTGATTACATCTGCAGCCAGCAATTTTGCCTTGAAATTCGTATCAGGAATGTTGACAATCTGTGCGTTTGCACCAGTCAAAACGAGCAGTAAAAGATAGGTTAGTTTTTTCATGTGGTGTGTTTTTTCATGTGAATGGTTCCAATTGGCTTCACTGGTTTACTTTATTCCTTGATGACCTTATGCACTTTGATTCCTCTTTCAGTAGTGGCTTTGACAAAATAGGTTCCTGTATTGTAGGAAGACAGGTCCATTTCGGTTTGGGTGGCATTGGGCAATTGCGTGTGCAACAACCTTCCCTGGAGGTCATACAAACCTAATGAGGTGATGAGATACTTCCCGTTAATAGTAATGATGGAGTGGCTCGGGTTCGGATGTATCGAGACCGAATTATCCGTTTCAAAAGCCTGACTGCTGAGTGACTGGAACGTGGTGGTAGCCAAGCCAGTGTCTATCGGGGCATTGTAGTCAAAGAAAATATCCGCCCTTTTGGCCACAGCGTCTCCGGTGACCAGATTACTTTTCGTCCGGATTTTCAATAGGATGTTACCATGCCCGCCCGTTTCCAATGCAATATTCTGGAAGATAAACTCAATGAAGTTGCCTGTCTGACGGATGTAAGCGTTGTGGGAAGTATTGAGCATCTGTAGGCTGTTGACATCAAATTGGGCAGGGTCAATGGCTGTACTGACCACAATGTTTTCGGCTTCAGCGGTACCCGTATTTTCAAAATTGATTATGTAATGGAGGTAATTACCAATTTCTGATGGCGGAACAACGCTGCCTTCCAGACAACTGATGTCGTTGGGATCAAAAGAACCTACCACGGTTTGCGTGAAAAGAAACTGGTTGTCATTTTGGCTTTCATCACCCACTATTGGGGTGATGGAGACTGTAAAATCAAGTGCGTCCCCAATATTGACAGCTGGTGTTTCGGTTGGGGAATTGACATTAAAGGTCACATAAAAACTTCTGTTTTCAAAAGGAAGTAAATTGGTGTAACTCCAATTTAGGATACCTGTGCTTTGTGTACTTGGAATGTTGGTGGCACTTACAAAATCCAATACAGTATCATCATAACCCAACGTCACATTTCCGGAAACGGTTTGATTGCCTTTGTTCTTGAATACTATTTTATATTGCGCATCAAAGCCCGGACGGGCGGTAGTGGTGGGTGCTATTACCACTTCGATATCATTATGTACCCCATTGGCTGATATACAGAAATTTTGGGTTGTTGTATTGTTGTTGGAATTGGCAAAAGAAATGTTGGCACTGACTGGTGAAAAATTAAAATACGCCTGATTTTCTACACTGGGCGTTAGCGAAAAATTACCTGCCTGGGTATAGAAATTATAATTTCCGTTATTGTTGGTAAAGGTTGCCCCTGGATTGGTTCCGTCGTTGATATTGATTTTGATATGGGGCTGCACGGCATCCGACACATCGCAACCATTGTTGTTGGCATCAAATATCATGGCTCCCGTTATGGTATTGTAATCGCCTCCCGGAGTGAAAGAACAATAGGAATTGAGCACTGTGGCAGTCATTCCCAACGAATTTAATTGGGCCTGAACTGAGGAGAATTGTGCCTCATCCACACAAATAAATTCCAAATTGGGGTTGGTTTGAAAATTAATACTTGACTCAACCCGTCCGTTTTTTAAATTGAGCGAAGTCAAATTATTTAAATTACATTGTATAAAATTCAATTCAGTGTTTTGCGATGCATCCAATGTGGTCAACTGATTGTTCATGCATTGCAAAAGCGCTAACTTGGGGAAAAACGATAAATCAAGGCTTGTTAAATTATTTGAATAACATTTTAAGCTGGTCAAGTTAACCAAATGATTAATGCTTAATGACGTTAAAGGATTGCTGCCCGACGCAAAACCGGTTAACCGTATCAAATTGGAAACATCTATGGTTGTGATTGAATTATTTTGGAATTCCAATTCTTTCAAGTTGGACAAACTGTTTACATATAGCGCGTTTATTGTACAATTGGAGGCATATAAGAACCTTAAATTACCCATCCCGTTCAAACAAAAAGGATCAAAAGTGGTCAATTGGTTATCGCTGATATTCAAATTAACCAAATTGCCAAAAGCGCTTATTCCGGTCAGATCTGAAATATTATCGGATGAAGAAGGGGTGTCTAAATTCAAATAATAAATTTCATTGGCTTCTGACAGCTGTATTTCACCATCACTGTTTGCGTCAATAGCTACAGTAATCCCTAAACTATTGCTTCCGCCTACGGTTAACAATATCGATTTGAAGTTGGCATCAGGAATACTGACAATGCCGTCTTCCAACACGTTTAAACCAAACTGCTCTACATAAAAAACACTTCCGGCACTTTGCGAAATCCGGGCGTATACCTGCTCAAAATTACTCCCCAAATAGTTCGTCTCATTACTAATCGGATTTACTGCATTTTGAGCGTCCTGATAGTTTTGGTAAAAGGTAACCGTGTAGGCAGAGTAATTTTCAACGTCCTGAACAATTTGTCTTTGAATGGACAAATCAAATAAAGCACTTCCGTCAGTTGCTGTTTCATAAACACGCATTCCGGTTAAATGAAATGGTAAATTAAATAGCTGCTGTGCGCTTCCCCAAGTTGAAGTGAGCAATAATAAATAGAATAGCTTTTTCATGATTGGTACTTTAATTGTTCAGTTGTTTGGTCAAAATGTCCTGTAGTTGTTCTTTCTTGCGCTGTGAAATCGGGATGTTGCTGTTGTCGGCCATCATCAGGTAACCGCCGTCTTTTTTGATATACGATTTCAGGTAAGCCAGATTGACCAGGTGTGACTGGTGCACCCTTACAAAACCATGCCCCGTGAGCAGGTCTTCATATTCCTTGAGCGTTTTGGATATCAGTACGGGCTTGCTGTTCCTGATGTAGAACTTGGTGTAATTGTCTTCGCTTTCGCAACGGATGATGTCACTGACCTCAAACAAATGGATGCCGTCCGCATTCGACAAGGCAATCCGCTTGAAATTGTCGACCTTTTTCCGGATGTTTTCTAAAAGCAGGTCAATGTGGGCATACCCTTCATTTTTGGCCAGTACATTTTTTATTTTTTCGATTACTTTCTGCAACTCGTCAGGATCAACCGGCTTGAGCAGAAAATCGAGGGCACTGAACCGGAACGCCTTAATGGCATACTGTTCATGGGCAGTGATGAAAACAATATGCGCTATCGATTTCCCCTGGCGCAAGGCAATCTGTTCGAGTACATCAAAACCGGTACCGTCATTCATCTGGATGTCGAGGAAAACTACCTGTGGTTGCAGTTTTTCCATGGCCTCCACCCCGTTTTTGACACTGTCGGCTTCCCCAATAATATTGATTTCCGGGGCATAACGTTGCAAGAGCGATCTCATTCCGCTTCTCAAATTGGCATCGTCGTCTATAAGTAAGGCTGTAATCATACTTGTTCTTTTAGGGTGCTGATAAATTGTACCGGTAAATTCAGGACCACTTTGGTACCCAGAATCTCCCCTTTTTCATTTTTAAGTTCTTCTATCCGGACGTTGGCTTTTTGCGAAGTCGAGGCTTCCATCATTTCAAGCCGTTTCCGGGTAATGTCGAGCGCCATCGATTTGTGTACCGAAACCAAAGGTTCCTTAAGGGCTTTCGAGGTGTCAAAACCGATTCCGTCGTCCTTGATGGTACACCTTAAGTTGTCGTCATGAATGGAAAAATGGATGGCAATCTTCCCCCGTTCATTTTTGGGTATCAATCCGTGGATGATGGAATTTTCAACAAAAGGCTGCAACAGCAAAGGAGGTAAAGCCGTATCATCTTCAATATCGGGGCTTTTGGTGATTGAAAAATCAAATTTTTGGTTGAACCGCAATTGTTCGAGTTCCAGGTAATTTTGCAGGCTCTCGATTTCCTTGTCAATCGGGATGAGCGATTCTTTTGAATATTCGAGGGTAAGCCGCATAAGTTTGGAAAATTTTGACAGGTATTTAATGGCCGAATCGGTACCGTTCTGTACAATGAAACTCGAAATAGAACCCAGGCAGTTGAATACAAAATGCGGATTCATCTGCAGGTGCAGGGCCTTTTGCTCGTATTCGGCCAATTCCTTTTGGAGTGTGAGTGTTTTTTTGAGGTACCAGCGGTTGTGGAACAAAAAGGCGATACCACACAATAAAACCACAAATAACAAGATAAAGAAAAGCTGCATTTGGTGTCGTTTGGACTGTTCACTGTACAACAGCGCTGTTTTTTCCTGTTCTTTTTTCTGGATGGCCTGCTTTTTGTCGAATTCAAAATTCATTTCCGCCCTGACCCCGTTGCGGATGTTTTCGGCATTCTGCACACTGTCTTTGGCCTGAACATACAGTTTGAAATGTTGCAGCGCGGCGGCAGGATTGCGTTGTTTTTCATAAATTTCACTCAGCAACTGCTCTGCATTGAGTACCTGCTCAACGACACCTATTTTTTTGGCAAGGGCCAATGATTTATTGGTAGCTTCCAGGGCTGTAGGCCAGTTTTGCTGCCCGGCATACAGTTTTGCGATATAATAATAGGTATCTGCCATACCAAACTGGTCCCCTATCGAATCAAATGCAGTCACTGCCTTTTGGAAACTTTCGAGTGCCTTGGCTGGGTTTCCGGTTTGTTGGTAATACAACCCCAGGTTGTTCTGCAATTCGCCCAGCCCCCGTGCGTTGGGGCATTTGTCAAACCATTGTTGGGCCTTTGTGTAATGATCAAAGGCTTTCGGGAAATTTTTTTGGTTCAGGTAAATGTTCCCAATATTGGTAGTAGTGGTTGCTATATTGGGGGCGGCGGTTTTTTCCTGTATTTTCAAACATTTCAGGAAATACTGCAACGCCTTGAAATCTTCGTGTTGCGATTTGTAAATGACCCCGATATTGTTGTAAAGCCGGGCACATTTTTCTTCATTTTTCGTCTCTTCATAAATTTTAAGCGCCTTAAGCTGGAATTCGAGGGCTTTGGCATAATTGCTTTGTTCAGAAAAAACGATTCCGATGCTTCCGAAACTTTTGGCCAATCCGTTCCTGACAGCCAGGGCGTCTTCTGAAGCACGCCCGGTTTCCCTATTGAAAATGACCTGTGCCTTTGAAAAATTTTCGAGTGCCGCAGCATAATTCCCCAAGACGATGTAAGCAGTTCCTATATTGTTATAAGCATTTCCTACCTCAAGTTTGTATTTGATTTTGGAGGCCAATACCAAGGCCTTGTTGGCATATTGCAGGGTCGATTTTGGGTCGGTGGTTTTGTATTCGTCTGCCAGTATATTGTACAACTGTGCTTTGCCGATGTCATTTTTGGCCTGACCCAAAGCCAGTTTGAGACTGTCCGTTTTTTTGCCTTGGCCGGAAATCAGGGCCGGAAAAAAGCAAAGCCAAAGCAGGAAGATGTATCTTGATTTTCTCATACCAAACGGAAATCTTAATTTATACAAACAAAAATAGGTTTTCCTTTTTGGTTATATGGGGTAAAATTAGAATTCGCAGGGTTTGCCCGAGAATTTAAATAAAAAAAACCTGGCATGATGGATACCAGGTTAGCTTTACGGATAAATTGTATTATTTTTTCTGCTTAAACGCCTTCACTCCCGGAAAGTAAGCTGTGTCGCCCAATTCCTCTTCAATACGCAGCAATTGGTTGTATTTGGCCATACGGTCGGAACGTGAGGCTGAACCGGTTTTGATTTGGCCACAGTTCAGGGCCACGGCCAGGTCAGCAATGGTGTTGTCTTCGGTTTCGCCTGAGCGGTGTGACATTACCGAAGTATAGCCGGCGTTGTGTGCCATGTTTACGGCCGCAATGGTTTCAGACAAGGTCCCAATTTGGTTGACTTTGACGAGAATGGAGTTGGCTATTCCTTCATTGATTCCTCTCGACAAACGTTCTACATTGGTCACAAACAAATCGTCGCCTACCAACTGCACTTTATCCCCTACCAATTCGGTGAGGTATTTCCAGCCGTCCCAGTCGTCTTCATACATGCCGTCTTCAATGGAAATAATTGGGTATTTTGAGGTAAGGTCTGCCAGATATTCGGCCTGCTCTTTTGAGGTACGTACTTTCCCTGTGGCACCTTCAAACTTGGTATAGTCGTAAGTTCCGTCTTTGTAAAACTCAGAAGCGGCACAATCAAGGGCAATCATGATTTCATCGCCAAATTGATATCCGGCGTTTTCGACCGCTTTTTTGATGGTATCGAGCGCATCTTCAGTCCCTCCGGCCAGGTTGGGGGCAAAACCACCTTCATCACCCACCGCGGTAGATAAACCTCGGTCGTGCAATACCTTTTTGAGGTGGTGGAAAATTTCGGTACCCATCTGCATGGCATGGGTAAAATTCTGTGCCTTGACGGGCATAATCATGAATTCCTGGAAGGCTATCGGCGCATCAGAATGGGAACCGCCATTAATGATGTTCATCATCGGAACCGGTAAAGTATGGGCAGAAACGCCACCTACATAACGATACAAAGGCAGTCCCAATTCATTCGCCGCTGCTTTGGCCGCCGCAAGGGAAACGCCCAATATGGCATTGGCCCCCAAATTGGATTTGTTGGCAGTGCCATCGAGCTCAAGCATGATTTGGTCAATCAGGTTTTGTTCAAAAACAGAAGTTCCCAACAATTCCGGGCCTATTTTGGTATTCACATTTTCAACGGCTTTCAGGACGCCTTTTCCCATATAGTTTTTGCCGCCATCGCGTAATTCCACGGCTTCATGCTCGCCAGTGGAGGCCCCACTGGGTACTGCGGCACGCCCGAGAACGCCATTTTCGGTAACGACATCCACTTCAATGGTGGGGTTGCCTCTTGAATCTAAAATCTGTCTTGCGTGTACTTTGATAATAATGCTCATTGTTTTTGGTTGTTGTGTTGTTTATACATTTTTTTCAAGTCTACAAATTTAACAATTCGGTAAAATTAAATAGTCAAATTGATAAAAACTTATGGTCAAAACGGGGCAATTTGGTTTTCATTGTATGGTGGGTTGTTGTAACTGGCGGAAATTGATTAAAAGCAGGTAATTATTATGTAGTATTTTACTTATCAATTTATAAATATTATGTATTTCATCGATGTATTGTGCGTTTTATAGATGTTTTATAGTTGTTTTTCTGTTAATTTTTTTTAGCTTTACCCCGTTAACCCAAATAACAAACCTACTAAATAACTGAATTGTGAAAAAAGTAACTAAAAACGCCAGCGTTTTTGTGACATTGCTATGTGTATGCTTAACGACTATCGGTAATGCACAAAACTACAGAAATCCCAAAGCCTACATTGAGGATTTTCAAAGAAATGAAGATTTTTTAAAGGAGTCGTTGATTGAATATACTTCCGCAGTAATCAACAGCGCCGCCGATTACAGAACCCAGTCTACCCTGGACCGTATTTTCAAGAAACTCGAAAGTGTGAACACCATCC
>CAZXRX010000086.1:0-8901 GCA_964642945.1 uncultured Flavobacterium sp.
TACCTTTTCCGGCCGGTAAAAACAAAGCATATAAAAGAACTGAAGCGGCTATGAGTTAACTTTTGTCTACGGCCAATGCATCGCCTTCTTCGGTTTTGATGGTTCCCAGATGGGGCGCAATGATTTTTACGGTGGCGCCGGCTTTTTTCAGGGCACGTTTCATTTCGGTAACCGAGGCATTACTCACTCCCTCCTGGCACAAAAAGGCCACCTGACGCGTGGCGATGGTATTGGTGTTGATTTTGTTTTTCAGCATACTCAAAGCATCCGAAGTGGTGATTTGCTGCTTTTTAATCACTTTTGGTTCCTGTCTGCCCGGGTCGGCATCGGCACCAACACCATGGTTCATGGGCTGTTCCGGCTTTTGGGGAACTTCCATTCCCAATCCTTCAGCCACTTTTGCAGCCAGGGTTTTGTCAATTTGTGACAACAAGCCGAGCATGCGCAAACGGATGGCTGCTGTTTCTACCTTGCCCAATTCAAAGCGCAGGGCCTTGATAATGTGTCCTTGTTCAACAGGTGTCTGGCTGTTGAAGAAAAGGGTGGCCTGGCTGAAATGGTCTGAAAAACTCGTGCTGCGTTCCCTTATTTTTCGGGCATCAATCCGCTCTTTGAAACTGGCAAAACCACCTTCCTCAATTTTGGCCTGGAACGGGCAACCCCCACCGAGGGAATTCGGATGGTAACTGACCCTCCCGGCAGCAATTTCCTGTCGCATGTGGCCATCGCGCTGGTTGTTGTGCATCGGGGCAATGGTTCTGTTGATTGGTATTTCATGGAAATTGGGGCTGCCCAGCCTCGACAACTGCGTATCGGTGTAGGAAAAAAGCCTACCCTGCAATAGCGGATCATTGGTAAAGTCTATTCCCGGTACTACATGGCCCGGATGAAAAGCAACCTGTTCGGTTTCTGCAAAAAAGTTATCGGGATTGCGGTCAAGCACCATTCGTCCTATGAGGGTGACGGGCACCAGTTCTTCAGGTACCAACTTGGTCGGATCAAGCAGGTCAAAGTCAAATTTGTGTTCATCTGCTTCCGGGATAAGCTGCACGCCCAATTCCCATTCCGGGAAATTTCCTGCTTCAATGGCCTCCCATAAATCCTGTTTGTGGAAATCGGAATTCTTACCCGATATTTTTTGGGCTTCATCCCAAACCACGGCATGCATTCCGAGTTTGGGTTTCCAATGGAATTTGACAAAATGGGATTCGTTGTTTTGGTTGATGAACCTAAAGGTGTGTACGCCGAATCCTTCCATCATGCGCAAACTTCTGGGCAGGGCACGGTCACTCATGGCCCACATGATCATGTGCATGGATTCGGGCATCAGCGAAATGAAATCCCAAAAAGTATCATGGGCGGAGGCGGCCTGTGGTATTTCATTGTGGGGTTCTGGTTTTACGGCATGAACCAAGTCAGGAAATTTCATGGCGTCCTGTATGAAAAAAACGGGCATATTGTTTCCTACAAGGTCATAAATTCCCTCCTGGGTATAGAATTTCACCGAGAAACCGCGCACGTCCCTGGCCAAATCAGTCGAGCCTTTGGAGCCTGCCACGGTAGAAAAACGAACGAACACCGGCGTCTTGATTGTGGTATCATTCAGGAAACCGGCTTTGGTGTATTTATCCATCGGCTTGTACAATTCAAAAAAGCCGTGGGCCGCAGATCCGCGTGCGTGTACAATGCGTTCCGGAATCCGTTCATGGTCAAAATGGGTGATTTTTTCACGCAGGATAAAATCCTCCAGTAAAGAAGGGCCTCTTTCGCCTGCTTTCAGGGAATTGTTGTTGTCATTGATCTTTACCCCTTGGTTGGTGGTCAGGAATTGCCCTGTGGCTTCAGTAGTATTGGCCCCGAGATCTTCCGTTTTCAAATTGCTTGCTTTGTCTGTTTTTTTCATTGGTGTTGTTTGTAAGTTGAATGCTTTATCTACAGTATGTAAAGCTAACCACTAACACCCGGTGACAGTTACAGCATTTACGGGATTTGTTATAAGAAAGCCATTCCGGATTTTGACTTTGCTGTTATAGCCGAAACTTAACAGTTGGATAATGGTTTCTATACACCATTCAAGTAAGATTTTTGTACCTTTAAGTAAAAGATAATCTTATGGAAATCAATTGGTTTTTGGTAGGCATAGTGGTGGTTTTTGCCATCCTCCTCATTCTTTTTATCATAAGGCGCAACCTTAGGGATGAAAAAGAGTTGGAACATTTCCTTAATGAAAACAACCGACCCTTAGACGAAGAGGAAGACGAACCTAACAGGCTGGGTTAAGAAAACCCATACTATCTGTTGTCACCGTAAAATACTGAAAAGTTTATCAGTGAAAATGTAAGTGCCGTATGAGTTTGATGGGGTAATTTGCAACATCATAAAATCATAGGCTATGGAAAATACCATCACAAGCGAAACCGGGCAGGTATGTATCAACATGACAGCCCCGCATCAGGCACAGTATTGGGCAGACACCCTGGGTGTAGGAACCCAAATTCTTGAAGAAGCAGTAAAAGCGGTTGGAAACGGCTTGGAGCGTTTGGACCGTTACCTGGAGGCAAGCCAATTCAAGATTTGAACATAAAAAAAAGTTACACCGTTTAAAGTGTAACTTTTTTTATTTGTGCTATGGGTGGTTATTCCTTATCCCGACCGAATGAGCCCAGACTGTTGTTGATGGTATTGAAGGTAGCCCTGTTCTTTTGGTAATACCCCATATCCTTGTTTTTCTTCATCACATGAAGCAATGAACGGTACCTTTCAAGATCTGTGGCAATATCCATGCGGCTGAATAGTTTGTCTGAGGCCGACATGGTATTGTAATGAACGAGGTTTTCCTTGTATTTCTCCATCAGTATGTCGAGTATTTTCCTGGCTTTGACGTGTTCGCCTACCTTATAATAGCCATCGGCAAAAGGTTCAACGGTTGTGTAGTAACCGTAATATTGTATCGGGAATTTCTCAATCGCCATATCGATGATTTTCTTGGCTTTGTCAGTTTTTCCTTCCTTGATCAATTGGTACATCAACCTAGACAGGCTGCCACGGCTTGAAATACTGTTTTTCCTGGTTTCGGGATCATGGTAAATGGTGGTTTTTTCTCCATTGCCAAATTGCCATTTCTGTACGAGCTTATACATTTTGTCTGAATCAATCTGGCCCATGTCCATAGGATTTTCTTCATCAATCTTGGTTTTTACTGGAACCAGTTTGTATACCAAACCATCCTGTTGCAGGTATTCTTTCATCCAAAGGAAATCTTCGTCTGCAAAACTGCCGCCTGTAAAATAGATTGGCCTTTTCCAGTTGTTGTTGTTCAGGATGTCTAACATAATCAAACGGTTGCGGTACAGCGCATTGCCGTCGAGGTCAATATCAATGGCCGGAACAATGGAGTCGTAATATTTTGGGCTGACCACCTTATTCTTGATTACGGCATCCCTGTCAACTTGATACCTTACCTTGGTGGTAGGCAGGAAATGCACCCTTTGCCCACTTGCCATTTCGACTTCGGTGATGGTATCTTCACTTTTGGCAAAATTCATGAAATCTTTGAGGTTCCACCTGCTTTTGACCTGGTTGGTGAAAAATATGTAATCACGCGTACCGTCAACATATTGGTTGTGGTTGAATGAAATGGGCAACCCTTCAGATTTATAGGTTTTCATCTTCATCTTATCGACATACCAATCGGTCATGAGTAAACTGGTACAACAAACCCTTACATCGGTGCGGATGCCTTCGATTTCCTGTGCGTAAAACAAAGGGAAGGTATCATTGTCTGCTATGGTAAACAATATGGCATTGGGTTCGCACGATTCCAGGTAAGTCCTAGCATTGGCTATAGCGGTATAACGGTCTGAACGGTCATGGTCATCCCAGTTTTGGCTCGCCATCAGCACGGGCACCCCAAGGAAACAGGCCGAAATGGCCAAAGGGGCTGCAATTTTGTCTGCCAGTTTTTCACGGATGATTTCATAAATGGCGTACACCCCAAAACCAATCCAGATGGCAAACACATAAAAAGACCCCACCAAGGCGTAATCCCTTTCACGGGGTTCAAAAGGTCTTTCATTCAGGTATATTTTCAGGGCCAATCCGGTGAATAAAAACAAAGTGAGCAACACGTAAAAACTTTTGCGGTCGCGCTGGGCATGGTACATAAAACCAATCAACCCAATGATAAAAGGGATAAAATAATAGGTATTCCTGCCTTTGTTGTTCAGCACGTCTTTCGGCAGGTTTTTTTGTGACCCCAAGTGGATTTCGTCAATAAAATCAATGCCACTCAACCAATTTCCGTCTTGGTTGTCGTACCGTCCCTGGATGTCATTCTGCCTTCCGACAAAATTCCAAAGTAAATAACGGCCATACATGTATCCGAACTGGTATTCAAACATATAACTGAAATTGTCGAGCGTAGAAGGTTTCTCTACGATAAGGTAATCACCATAAGCCTTTAAAAACGCAACATACCCTTCATTGTCTATTTTGTGTGCGGCATAGGCCTGCCTGAATTCTGCCACAATCTGGGTCAATTCCTGCTCTTCTGAATATTCCGGATTGATGGTGAATTCGGGCGGATGGGTTAAATTGATGTAATTCTCAATATTTTCAGTGCTCCACATACGCGGAAGGAAGGCCTTGTGGTTGTCGTCTGTATTCTGCTCGGCGTTTTTGTAATTGTTTACAATGATGTATTTCCCGGTTTGGTAATCCCTTTCATAATTGGGAGCCTTGTCAAGGTATGGATTGTCTTTGTCCAGTCCGGCAAAAGTATCGGTGTATTGCGGACCATAAAACAATGGGTTGACACCGTATTGTTCCCTGTTGTAATAGGCCAATACTTCGGCGGCATCTGAAGGTTTGTTTTCGTTAATAGGTGTATCGGCATTGGCCCGTATGGGCAACATCATCCAGGAGGAGAAACCAATCAATACAAAGAGTACACACAAGAGGATGGTGTTGTAAAAAGCCTGTCCTTTTGCCTTTGTATAACGCAATCCGAAATAAAAAAAGACTACAATCAACAACAGGGCGAAAATGGTTCCGGAGTTGAAAGGCATCCCCATACTGTTCACCATGAAGATTTCGAGTTTACCAAAAAAAGCAAGGGTATATGGCAATAACAGCTTGAATATGAACAACAAAACCGCAATAATGACGATGTTGGCAATGATGAAATTTTTTACGGTGACTTTTTGGTAATTCTTGAAAAAATACAAAAATCCGATAGACGGAATGGTAAGCAAGGCCATGAAATGGACGCCAAAAGAAAGCCCAACCATAAGGGATATCAGTAACAGCCAACGGTTGCCTTTTGGAGTGTTCATGTCTTGTTCCCAACGCAATCCCAACCAAATCATCAGGGAGATAAAAAAAGTAGCCATGGCATATACCTCAGCTTCTACTGCGTTAAACCAGAAACTGTCAGAAAAAGTAAAGGCCAAGACCCCTACAAACGAGCTGCCCAAGATGACAATGCTTTTGTTTTTATCAATTTCGGTATACTGCAACAGTATTTTGCGCAAAATCATCGTAGAAGACCAGAACATGAACAGGATGGCAAATGCACTGGAAATGACCGACATCATATTGACCATCAGGGCAATGGTTTCCTTGCTGGTGGCAAACATGGCAAAAAAGGCACCAAGCATCTGATACAAGGGTGCGCCAGGTGGGTGGCCTATCTCCAGTTTGGCAGAAGTGGCGATGTATTCCCCACAATCCCAAAAACTCATGGAAGGTTCTACAGTCAGGCAAAAAGTTAGTAAGGCAATGGTAAAGGCTACCCATCCTGTAATGGTGTTCCACTTCTTGAAGTCAAATGCTGTCATATAAAGTAAATCTGAATTTTTTTTGTATTGCAAAGAAACGATTTTTATGTTACAACAAATACGCCTTAACATTTTTTTCATTTAATGGAATACAAAAAACGAAACTTTCAGGAAAACCTGCTGCACGGTTATTTTCTTTTGCCTGCCGGATTTTTGATGGAGCGGCATTTATTTTGATGTCCGGATGGCAGCATACCGGTACAAACAACCTGGCTTAGTGTTCGTTTAGTTTTCGTTATGATGGTTACTGATTTACTTACGGCTTCGGATTATGGGGTAATTCCGGCCAGGTGCATTTGTCAAAAATGGTATTGACAATTTCAATTTTTGACAATACGCCAGATTGCCGCCAAAGCAGTTTACCTTCCTGGAACAACATCAGGGTAGGAACACCTTTCACCCGGTAATGATGGGCAGCTTCCTGGTTGTTGTCTACATTGATTTTTATAATGGAAATCCGTTCCCCAAGAGTATCTTTCACTTCCTTCAGTATGGGCCCCAGCAACTGGCAAGGCCCGCACCAATCGGCGTAAAAATCAACCAGTACGGGTTTTTCAGAATTTAATATTTCGTTAAGTGTGCCATTCATACGACAGTTTTACATTTAAAATGGTCGGGGCAAGCTTTAGCCTGTTGCTTTCCGGAGTGATTTTTCCTGATTGCTTCAGCTGTCTTTTAAGCAGTCTGACAGCATTTTTCCTTTCAGTAAAATTACAACCGGTACTTCGGATAGATGGTGATATAAATCACATTATCAGAAAAATAACTGGCAATCAAAAAATCTGATGTAAAATCGGTTCAGATTTTCAGGAGTTCAATCTGGTTTCTTTGCAAAACCAACAACCCTGTTTGTTCCATTTTTTTAAGCAACCTCGAAATGACTTCACGGGAGGTATTGAGTTCTGTGGCAATTTCCTGGTGTGATAAGTTGAGCTTGTTGGAATTATTGGCCTCTTTGTGCCGCTGGAGGTAAAATACCAGGCGTTCATCCATAGCCTTGAAGGCAATGCTGTCTACCACATCGAGCACTTCTTCAAAACGGCTGCGGTAGGTTTCAATCACAAATTCATACCAACTGCGGTGCTGCATCATCCATTTGTCCATCAACGGAAGCGGTACCATGATGAGTTCGGCATCTTCAACCACCTTGGCCATAATCTGGCTGGTTTCGCTTTTAGTGGCACAAATCATCGAGAGGGCACAGGCCTGACCGGGTTGCAGGTAATACATGAAAAATTCGCCTCCCTCTTCATCCTCCCGGTATATCTTGATACGGCCACTGATGACCAAAACCGTATTTTTGATGTACTGCCCCGTACGGATGATTACTTCTCCGGCCTTGAATGGTTTGACTACCGCATTGGTTTCTATCTCATCGGTTAGAGATTGGGAGAATTTGGGAAAATTATTTTTGATAGCTTCTGTCATGGTAGTTGCTTATACGGTGTTAAAGATAAAGATTATGAGCTATAAAGCAATACTGTTTGACAGATTGGATTTGGCCATTTCAATACATCTATTAATTGTTTGGCTTGTTTCTATTCTTCGATGGCAGATGCAACAAAAAACTCATATTCACAGAACGCTTTGAACTCCGGCAGCAGCACTTTTAGTTAAGCACAAACGAATTTTCATTCAACTCCCGCTAATTTTCATTGAACGCCATACGCCTGTTCATTTGAATATTTTGCCTTTTGTTTTGTGTTTATTTTTGGTGCATTGATCTAAAAAACACATTCATATGTGCTGTTGATCATTCCATAAAACATTAAAAATAAAATCAGATTCAAATGAAAAAACATTACTTTTTACTTGCGCTGGTATTCCTGTCATCGGTTACCTCAACACTATTTTCACAAAGCTTGGTCTGGAACCAATGCAATATGTTCAATCAAGGTTCTTCCACCAATTTTAATTACTCAAAAACGTTTACAGCTGTGCAACAAAGCAGCACAGATGTACAATTGTCTGTGCGGTTTCTGGCCTGTCAGCCCTTTGCAACCAACACAGCCGGAATACGGTTGAATGGCACAACATTTTCACAAATAAATGCCACTGCAGGTAACTGTAGTTATTCCAACAATACTTATACCATATCAAAAAGTGTGTTTAACCAGGCAGTCATTGATGGTGGAGGCACCATCGTATTTAGTTGTTACATCAGGGATACCTGTTCGCCCGGCACAGGCTGTTCGCTTACGAGTGACCCTTGTATTCAGTTTACGGCTACCTATACGGCGTGTACTGCGGCAGTAACACCAACTTTTACCCAGATTGCCTCCATCTGTTCCGGAGCAACATTGGCCCCTTTGCCCACTACTTCAGAAAACAATATCACAGGAAGTTGGTCACCTGCGCTCAACAATACTGCTACCACCACTTATACTTTTACCCCTGCTGCAGCGCAATGTGCCGCTACCACCACCATGACCATTTCCGTTACGCCGCTTGTGGCAGCCCCTACCGGAAATACCAATCAAACCTTTTGCATTGGGGAAACCCTCGGAAATTTAGTGGTAAACGGTACTGCCGTAGTTTGGTATGATGCACCAACCTTAGGCAATGTAATTGACAACAGTGTGGCCCTTACAGCAGGATCAACCTATTACGCTTCGCAAACCATAGCTTCCTGTGAAAGCAGTACAAGGCTTGCCGTTACTGTTACGCCCGGTGCCTGCCTGGGCAATGAGAATTTCGGGGAATTAAATTTGTCAGTGTTTCCGAATCCGATAAAAAATGTACTGAATGTTTCTTGTGAGGAAGTAATTGCAAACATCACTTTTTACAATCTGTCCGGTGCTGAAATATTGAAAAAACACTTTAACAGCCATGAGGCTGAAATAGATACCTCCAATTTATCATCCGGAACCTATTTTGTAAAAATTACCACTAACGATAAGGAAAAAACATTGAAGATTATCAGAGAGTAGTTTTTCGGATAAGGAAAATTAAACAATGACAACCAGAAAAATAAGCCTTGGTATAACTAACAGTTCATAACTATAGTTATTTAATTTGTGGAAGTTACAGAAACCCAATTTATCAGATGTCTACAATATCCGCT
>CAZXRX010000086.1:8911-10181 GCA_964642945.1 uncultured Flavobacterium sp.
ATAATAAAAAAAGCTCCCCAAATTGGGAAGCTTTTTTTTTATTCAATTAGGATTGGGTGTTATCTTTTAACTACCCTCATGGTTTGGCTGTTTTCACCTTGTGTAAGGATTACATTATAAACACCCGCTGGATAGGAATCACCAAACTGCAGGCTGTTGATGTCAGTTGGTGCTACAGTCTTGTTCTCCAATTGTCTTCCGAGCATATCGTATATCATTACACGGATTTTACTTTCCGAAGCCGCTTTCACGTCAAACATAAAGTTTTCGGCAAAAGGATTCGGATAAGCAATAGCACTGAAAGCATTTACTTCAGCTACCACTTTAGTAGTGGTCGGCGCTACACCAGGAGTTTTTATATTACATCCTGTACTGTATGGCAGATAGGTTCCGTTCGTATTTCTCAAGGCTACTTCTACAAAATAATTGGTTCCTGCCCTCCTGAATGAAGCCGGCAATTGATTGAAGTTGAATTTGTTCAATCCGTTTGCAGGATCATACACCTGAACCGCATTGGTGGCCGTATTGGTAATCCTGAATCGGTATCCGGTAACAGAAGCGTAATAATCCGCATAAATCCATTGTGCATAAGAGGTCAATGTAGTACCACATTGCGCCCCAATGGTAGCAGTTGGCGTTGGTGTATTGAAAGTACATGGTGTACCATAATTGGCTCCTCCGTTTACTGAAACCTCTACTTGGTATGGCGTGCCTAAAGTAATTCCGGCATAGTTAGACAAGGCAAAGGAATTTACCGGTCTGTTTATAACTTGAACCGCGCCGGTGTTTAAATTAGTTAATTTAAAAGTATAAGTTGAAACACCCGAAACCAGTGGTGTAGTTATCGTTACTGCCAAACCATTGATGGTTGCTCCACAGGTCGAACCTAAAGATAATGTATTTACTGTAATGGTCAAATTTAAGGTAGCTACATTACAACCCACTGTACTCGTATAAACACCACTCGTGGTATAAGTCAAACCAGTTCCGTAAGGTCCTGACCAAGTATAGGAATTTAAAGACGATACTGTTAAACTACCTAAGGTCGGTTGCGTTCCTGTTACCACCCAATTACAGGTATTGTTATTGAATGTAGCAGTTTGGTAACACAATAACGTTGGCATAGCAGGCTGTGTGCCGGTTACATTCCAAGCACAGGTTGTGTTGTTGAATGAAGCTGTTTGGTAGCACAACAAAGTTGGCATAGTTGGTTGTGTTCCGCTTACCTCCCAAGTACAAGTATTGCTGTTGAAAGATGCAGTCTCATAAC
>CAZXRX010000087.1:0-10150 GCA_964642945.1 uncultured Flavobacterium sp.
GGGTGCAAATATAAAACCTTTTACGCTCCCAACAAATATTTTTTAACGCTTTTTTAATTCTTTTTTACAATTTACTGGCTTTGTGAAAGTTGAACAACAAATTTCTTCAAAAAAACATCATTAATGAACAAAAAGCCAACATTAGCCCCGATCATGCCTGCGGCAGACAGGTGGCGGCGTTATCCTTTTTGCTGCCTTTCAGCGCAAAAAGATTACCTGCGGTCAGTTCGGCCAAAGGCCTCGGGTTAGCCAAAAGCGGGACAACTCTACATATCAATAAAGGATGTCGTGCTCCTACTTCTTCTTATTAAGGGCGGCGGCTTTTTGTTCCCACGCCAGGGTAAGCTCATCGATATCAACCGGATTGGCAGATTTTTGCTCTGTGAGACGGCCGTTGGAAAAAGCGCGGTACAATATGGTTTCTATGAGAAAATCTTCATTCACCTCATAAGGTGCATATTTTGTTTTGAGGTTGATGTCAAACAATCGGGCAGTATTGTTCGACCAAAAGGCTTTCCAGCCGCTTTTGTAGTCTTTGATCAGGTCATAAGTGGAAATTCCGGTTTGGCGGTAAATGAGTTTGACCAAGATTTGTCCTTGTTTACGGGAGAGTTTCTTGAGTTGGGCCTTGAACTCATTTTCCATATAGTCTTCCACGATTTTGTAATAGCGTTTTTTATCGCGGTTGGATTTAAGCTTGGCCATGTTGGCATTGAGAACCTTCATCCTTTCTGAAGCGATTTTGGCGTAAGGATATACTTTATAAACGCGGTTCTGGAGTAGTAAAAACTGTTTTTGAGCCTCTGGGTCGAGCTTCCCTTTATAGATATACACCTCTTCGAGCAGGATGGTTTCATCAAGAATGGTATCATTTGCTTCCAGATCGGTTTGTTTTTTTATGGTATCGTTGGTGGAAACCTGTGCAAAGGAAACACACCCAAAAAACAACAATAAAACACAAATAAAACGCTTGCTCATGACCTTGAAAAATTTAGTGTAAAAATATATAATATCCTTAACAACTGTAATGCCAAATTTATATTTTAGCAAAAAAAATATTTTATGGCAACGAAATCGATTTTAACCAAATCATCGCTCACTTTTTTGGAAAAATACCTCAATAATGCTTCCCCTACCGGACATGAATCGGAAGGGCAAAAAATTTGGATGGATTACCTGAAACCTTATGTAGATACTTTTATTACCGATACCTACGGAACCGCGGTAGGCGTCATCAATCCTGAAGCCACTTACAAAGTGGTAATTGAAGGCCATTCAGATGAAATTTCGTGGTATGTGAATTACATTACTGACAACGGGCTTATTTATGTAATCAGGAATGGCGGTTCAGACCATCAGATTGCTCCTTCAAAAAGGGTCAATATCCACACCAAAAACGGTATTGTAAAAGGTGTTTTCGGCTGGCCGGCCATCCATACCCGGATTGGCGGAAAGGAAGAAAATGCCTCCCTGAGCAATATTTTTATCGATTGCGGTTGTGCCACCAAGGCCGAAGTGGAAGCATTGGGCGTTCATGTAGGCTGCGTGATCACCTATCCGGATGAATTCATGGTCTTGAACAAGGACAAATTTGTCTGTCGCGCCATTGACAACCGTATGGGTGGTTTCATGATTGCCGAAGTGGCCCGTTTGTTAAAGGAAAACAAGAAAAAACTTCCTTTCGGCTTGTATGTTGTCAATTCAGTACAGGAAGAAATCGGCCTGCGTGGTGCCGAAATGATTACCCAAACCATCAAACCGAATGCCGCAATCGTAACCGATGTCTGCCACGATACATCAACACCGATGATTGAGAAAAAAATTGAAGGTGATTTACAAATCGGGAAAGGACCAGTCATTGCCTATGCGCCTGCCGTACAACACAATTTAAGAAACCTGATTGAAGAGGCCGCTACAGCCAACAAAATTCCGTTCCAGCGCAATGCGACGTCCAGGGCCACCGGAACCGATACGGATGCTTTTGCCTATAGCAACGGCGGTGTGGCTTCGGCATTGATTTCACTGCCCTTGCGATATATGCATACCACGGTAGAAATGGTGCACCGGGAAGATGTGGAAAATGTCATCCGCTTGATTTATGAAAGCCTGCTTAAAATAAAGACCAACGAGTCCTTCTCTTATTTCAAATAAAATTAAAAAGCCGTTTCAGATTGAAACGGCTTTTTGTTTTGATTGATGATTGGTATTTTTGAATTAAGCGCTTTTCAAAGCGGCAACCGCTTCGGTGGCTTTGGAAAACTCTGCGTATTTCAAGGCGGTAAAACCTTTTTCGTCCTTGGTTTCAATTTTGGCTCCTTTAGAGAGTAACAACTTGATGATTTCGACCTTGTTGAAACGTGCGGCTACCATCAGTGGTGTGAGTCCGTTGGAAAACTCATTGACGTCAGAACCGTATTCGATGAATTTTTTAACAGTTTCTGTATCCCCTTTCATGATAGCTACACAAAGCGGGGTTCCGTTAAAAATAGAGGTTTCTTTTGCTGTTGACGGGTTGATTGTTGAAGCAAAGGTAGCATTGGTATAACTTACCAAAGCCAAGCCTAAAATAAAGATTGTTTTTTTCATGATGATTGTTTTTTGATTAATGATGATTGTTGTTATTGATTAAAGAATAAGACTCCGTGAAAATTTATTTGTTACATCAAATATTGATTATAACATATATTTAACAAAACTTGTGCACTTGAAAATTAAGCTTTTACATTTTTCCTTTCAAATGCCCTGTTTTTGAAATCTGCACTTTTGTTGGCATTGTCATAGTTGTTGATGTGTTCCATATCAAGCGGATAAGTGGTGTTGTCAAAATTGCTTTCGATGATTTGATTGTCTTCACGGATGATTTCTTCAACAGCCCTGTCTAAAAATACAGGCGTACTTTCGTTGCTTTCAATGATGCTTTCGTTTTCGAGTATGGTGTTCTCAATTGCTGACTGGTTATTTATACCATATACTGCTACTGAATCCATGAATTCAATTTCGTCAACAACACTGATGACCTGTTTTTTAAAATCAATTGATTTTGTAGTGGCAACTGGCATTTCGCTTATGGTCACATGGGTATCTGCAGTCAGGATTTGGTCTTCCCTTTCGCTGTTGTTGGCAAAAGTGAAAGTAGTGAACAAGGTGGTTAAAACACCTAAAACAAGAGTAGTTCTACACATTGTTTGTTGCTGATTAAGGAGAGTTGTTTTCATGATTTTTGTTTTAATATTGTTATGAATGTTTGTTTTTGCTGATTATAATTCTATAGCTATTAATATCCTATGCAAATATATGTCTTTTAACTAGTACATTGTATTACATAGTACTTAATTTTAACAATTTTTTAACTTTTTTAAGATATACTTGCATAAATAAGGTTATATAAGCTAAGACGATTGTAAAGCAGAAAACGTTACCCAAAACGGATACTATAACATAATTTTAACAAAAAAAGCCACGGAATACGTGGCTTTGAAAGAAATACTATTTTTTTATTTCTTCAGGAAATCCAATACATTTTGTTCGATTCGCTGTGCAATAGCTGAAATATCACCTTTAACGAATTTATCACCAAGAATGTTTTCATACAATTCTATATACCGTTCTGATACAGATTGAATATAAGCTTCAGACATATCTGGGATTTGCTGTCCGTCTTTTCCCTGAAAGCCATTCTCAATAAGCCAACGGCGCACAAACTCTTTTGACAATTGTTTCTGCTCCTCTCCCCTGTCCTGTCGGTCCTGATAACCGTCTGCATAAAAATAACGGGAAGAATCAGGCGTATGTATTTCATCAATGAGTACAATTTTACCTTCCTTGGTTTTTCCGAATTCGTATTTGGTATCTACCAAAATCAAACCACGGGAAGCTGCAATCTCCGTACCGCGTTGGTACAAATCACGGGTGTATTTTTCCAGCACTATATAATCGGCTTCCGAAACAATACCTTTTTCGAGTATCGCATCACGCGAAATATCTTCATCATGCGAACCATTGTCTGCCTTGGTGGTCGGGGTGATGATGGGGGTAGGAAATTGATCATTTTCCTTCAAACCTTCCGGCATGGTTACGCCACAAAGCTGTCTTTTACCCGAAGCATATTCCCTGGCTGCATGTCCGGAAAGGTAGCCACGGATAACCATCTCTACTTTGAAGGGTTCGCAAAGATGACCCACAGCCACATTCGGGTCTGGCGTGGCTATGAGCCAATTGGGCACAATGTCTTGGGTAAGCTCCATGAATTTGGTCGCAATCTGGTTGAGGATTTGCCCTTTGTACGGAATCCCTTTCGGCAGGACCACATCAAAGGCAGAGAGCCTGTCGGTGGCAATCATGACCAGTAATTCGTCATTGATGTTGTAAACTTCCCTGACTTTACCGCGGTAAACCGACTTTTGGCCCGGAAAATTGAAATTGGTTGTAGTTATCGTGTTCATGGGTGTGTGTTGTGAGGCACAAAAATAATGCGTTTTTGCGACAAACAAAACAATTACTGCACCGATTTCCTGATCACGCTGTTGAAAAGCCGATATCCCAATATCCTCCTGAGGTATTTCATGAAATTGGCATCAAAACCGATGGTGTAACGCCTGAAGTTTTTCGATGGTTTTTCGGCTACACTATAGATTTTAGAAACTATATCGTCTATGAGGTTGGCATTTTTATCAGACTTTTTGAGCAATAAGGCAGAAATTTTATCCATCAGTTTATTATAGGAAGCTATTTCTGTCGCTTCACTTTTGGTCACGTTCTTCTGGAAATTGGTTGGGGCGTTTCCAAATTGCACGGTGGCTACCTTGATATTGAAGGGCATCAGTTCATAGGCCATGCACTCAGAAAAACTTTCGACAGCCTGTTTGGTGGAATGGTAAAAGCTGCCAAGTGGCAAATTGACCAATCCGGCCACCGAAGTGATGTTGATGAACTGTCCGTGCTGCTGCTGGCGAAAAACCGGAATGAACGCCCGGCAGATTTTTACCACGCCGAGCCAGTTAATGTCGACAATACTGTCGATTTTCTGGTCTTCAGAAAGTTCGACAAAACTCCTGTAGCCCACGCCGGCATTATTGATGATAACATCTATACTAGAGAAATCTTTAAGGATTTGTTCTTTCGCTTTTTCAATACTTTGGGTGGAAGTCACGTCCAATTCGTAGCATTTGATGTGGGGTATATCACGGAGTTCAATACCTTCCTCGAGGTACAGCATCGTGGCGATGACATTCCAATTGTTTTGGGCAAAATATTGGGCGAGTGCCTTGCCGAGTCCGCCGCCTGATCCTGTAATGAGTACGTTTTTCAAATTGCTTTGCTTGGTGTGAGTGGGTGCAAACATAAACCGTTTGGAAATGTTATGCAACTATTGGTTTTTCAAATAAAAAGCGGATGGCCGGAAATAATCCAATCCATCCGCCTGTTGAATTAAGAGGATTTAATCGTGGTTTTCTATGCTCTTGTAGGCATCGATTACTTTTTTGACCAATCGGTGGCGTACAATGTCTTTGTCATCGAGGTAAATGATTCCGATACCTTCCACATCTTTCAGGATCAGGATGGCTTCCTTGAGCCCTGAAATTGTTCGACGTGGTAAATCAACCTGTCCGGGGTCACCGGTAATGATAAATTTTGCGTTTTTTCCCATACGGGTCAGGAACATCTTCATCTGGGAATGCGTGGTGTTCTGTGCCTCATCGAGAATCACAAAGGCATTGTCGAGCGTTCGTCCGCGCATGAAGGCCAAAGGGGCAATCTGGATGATGCCTTTCAGTATATAATCTTCCAAAGTCTGTGGCGGAAGCATATCCCGCAGAGCGTCATACAAAGGCTGCATGTAAGGGTCGAGTTTTTCCTTCATGTCGCCCGGCAGAAATCCAAGGTTTTCCCCGGCTTCCACTGCCGGACGCGTCAGGATAATCCTTTTGACCTGTTTTTCCTTGAGTGCTTTTACGGCCAAGGCTACACCGGTATAGGTTTTTCCTGTTCCGGCCGGACCGATGGCAAATACCATGTCGTTTTTATTAACGTAATCGACCAGCTTCTGTTGGTTGGGCGTAAGCGCCTTGATGAGTTTTCCGCCAATGCCATGTACCAGGATTTTATCGCTATCGGGCATGCGTTGTTCTTCTTGTGAATTGCTTTGTATGACGCGGTCGATGACGTTGTTGTCGATATTGTTGTATCTGGTAAAATGGAGCATCAATCGATTGAAGCGGTTTTCAAACTCATCCAGCTCGTCTTTTTCGCCAAAAGCCTTCAGGGTCGTTCCCCGGGCCACAATCTTGAGCTTCGGATAATATTTTTTGATGGTTTCAAGATGGGTGTCTTGGGCGCCCCAAAATTCCTTCGGGGCAATGTCGTGTAATTCTATGATGCGTTCGTTCAAATGGGAGGTATTTTTTGATTAATTTTTCTGGTAATTATTGTAGCTTTGCAACTATTCCAAATTTAATGAATACAGTGATACGTTGCTGATTTAGTTATAAACAATTTTATGTCAATAATTACGCTTACTACCGATTATGGGCTGAAGGACCACTTTGTCGGAGCCTTGAAAGGAAAGTTGCTTTCCGACTACCCCGAAGCGGTTATCGTTGACATTTCACATCATATTGATGCTTTCAACACGGCAGAAGCCAGTTATATACTTGGGGCTTCCTATGCGAGTTTTCCGAAAGGAACGGTCCACCTCATTGGGGTCGATATTGAACGCAACAAAGAGAACCAACATATTGCGATGCAGTGGAACGACCATTATTTCATTTGTGCCGACAACGGTATTTTGAGCATGCTCGTACAGAAAATCGTCCCGCAGAAAATTGTCGCCATCAACATCCACGACCGCTTGTTGCCCGATGCGACCGACCTGGATGTTTTCGTAAAGGTAGCCGTACACCTGGCCAAAGGTGGTTTGCCCAATGTAATAGGGAAGGAAATCAAGGCCATCAAGGAAGTGACCGAACTTAAACCCCAGGTATCCGACGACAAAAACACCCTGAAAGGCTACGTCATCTATATTGACCATTACGGAAACGCCGTGACCAATATCAGCAAACAGTTGTTTCTCGAAACCGCCAAAGGCCGTCCGTATGAGATCATCCTGAACGAAAAGTTTAAATTTGCAAAAAAAAACACCCTGAAAACCATTTTTTCAAAATACTCCGACATCGCCAACACCGGAAATTACAATGTCAAGAATTATGAAGGTGAAAAACTGGCCGTGTTCAATGAAGCTGGCTTTCTCGAGATTGCCATTTTCAGGAGCAATCCGGCCACGGTAGGTTCGGCAGCGACCTTGTTGGGCATCGGTTACCGGGATGTCATCTCCATATTATTTACCAATCCATAACGAAAAAAACATGTTCATACGCATTGTAAAAATGTCTTTCCACGAAGAAAACATTCCTGCCTTTCTAGAAAATTTTGAAAAGATGAAAGGCCACATACGAAACGCGCCCGGAAACCGTTTTCTTGAGCTGTACCAGGACAAAAACAACGCCGGAATTTTCTTTACCTACAGTTTTTGGGAAACGGAAGATGATCTGGAAAACTACCGGAAATCGGCTTTGTTTGACGAAGTCTGGACGTTTACCAAGCAATTATTCAATGATAAACCCGAAGCCTGGAGTGTCAACAAATTAGTTTCTTTAAATTAAAGCTTTTAGTTAACATTGTAAGTGAAACTTAAAACATGAAACAATAAACAAATGAAATCAATATTACTAAGGGAAATCAAGTCCTTTTTCGGTTCGCCCATCGGCTACCTGGTCATCGCCATCTTTTTGTTGCTCAACGGTTTGTTCCTTTGGGTTTTTGAGGGTGATTTCAACATCCTTGACAGCGGTTTTGCCGATTTGTCGCCTTTCTTTACCATTTCGCCCTGGATACTGATCTTCCTGATTCCGGCGGTAACCATGCGGAGTTTTTCGGATGAAAAAAAGCAAGGAACCATTGAACTCCTGATGACCAAACCCATTTCGGTCTGGCAAATTGTGGGCGGTAAATTCTTCGGCTCGTTTTTATTGATTGTCATTGCCATCATCCCGACACTTATTTATGTTTGGGTCATTTCGGGCTTAGGGATGCCTGAAGGAAATATCGACATGGGCAGCACCATTGGTTCTTATTTCGGCTTGCTGTTCCTGATTGCGGGCTACACGGCCATTGGGGTCTTCACCTCTACCCTTTCCGAAAACCAGATTGTGGCTTTCATCCTGTCGGTTTTTCTGTGTTTTGTGTTTTATTTCGGATTTGAAGGCATTGCCTCCCAAGTGAAAAGTTTTGAAGACATTATTGCCGCCTTTGGTATGGATGCCCATTTCAAAAGCATGGCCCGTGGCGTAATTGACACCCGTGATGTCTTGTATTTTGCCAGCATCACCATTTTATTCCTTTCTTCGACCGTTTATCAATTAAAATCGCTTAAATCGTAATGAACACCTTGAAACCCAATATAAAAAAACTGTTGACCATTGTTGGTTTTTTGCTGTTGCTCAATTTTGCCGGGCATTTCTTTTTCAAGCGTTTTGACCTGACTTCAGACCAACGGTTTACCTTGTCGCAAACTTCCTTGTCAATTGTAAAGGAAATCAAGGACCCGATGTATGTGGATGTCTACCTCGAAGGGAATTTTCCGGGAGAATTCAAAAAACTGCAATCAGAAACCCAGAACCTGCTTGAGGAATTCAAGGCCTACAACCCAAATATCATCGTGCAGTTTGTCAACCCGATTGAGAAAGAGGAAGAACGCGACCGCATCATCCAATCGATGATGGAACAAGGCATGCTGCCCATCAATGTAACGCTTGACGACAAAGGGAAACAAACCCAGGAAGTGGTGTTCCCGTGGGCGGTGATAACCTACAACAACAAACACACCAAAGTGCCTTTACTCAAAAACATGATGGGTGCCTCTACGGCAGAAAAAGTTGTCAGCTCGGTACAACACCTAGAATATGCCTTTGCCAACGGGTTCAATACCGTAGTCAAAAAGAAGGAAAAGAAAGTAGCCATTATCAAAGGAAACGGTGAATTACACGATTTGCTGATTGCTGATTTTGTACGGTCGGTTCGGGAGAATTACTACATCGGGACTTTCACCCTTGATTCTGTGGCCAAAAGCCCGAATGAAACCCTGAAGTACCTTAAAAAATATGACCTTGCCGTCATTGCCAAGCCAACGGAAGCCTTTTCGGATGAAGAAAAACAGGTGCTCGACCAATTTGTCATGCACGGTGGAAAAACCATCTGGCTGCTTGACCAGGTCAATATGGATATGGACAGCCTTTATACCGACACAGGTTCAAACTTAGCCTTTCCGCGAGATCTGAACCTGAACGACATGCTGTTCAAATACGGCATCCGCATCAAACCAGACCTGATTAAGGACATTCAGGCTGCCCCGATTGCATTGGCTACCGGACAGCAGGGCAACGCGACACAGTATACGCAATATCCGTGGCTGTATTCGCCTGCGGTTTACCCGGATGCGAAAAACCCGATTGTCACCAACCTTGATGTGCTGAAATTCGAGTTTGCGAACCCTATGGAATTGCTCAAAAACGACATCAGAAAAACCGTATTGCTGCACTCCTCCAAATATTCAAGGCCTGTGGGTGCGCCCGTGGAAGTAAACCTAAATATGGTGGGCGACCGTCCGGACCCGAAAGACTTCCCTCCAGCTTCAGGCAATATGCCGGTGGCGGTGCTGATGGAAGGAAAATTCCATTCGGTTTATGAAAACAGGGTATTGCCGTTCAAGGAGCCTTCCTTTGTACCGGTTGGAAAAAACAACAAAATGATTGTGATTTCAGACGGCGATGTGGTGCGCAACCAATTCGACAAAAACTACCAACCGCTGGAACTCGGCTTTGACAAATGGACCAATAACATGTATGCCAACAAGGAATTCATGATGAACTGCGTGAATTACTTACTCGATGACAACGGACTTATCAACATCCGGAGCAAGGATGTCGAACTGCCCTTGCTCGACAAGGAAAAAGTACACGAAAACTATACCATTTCCCAGATCATAACTGTCGGGGTTCCAATTGTAATCCTGGCGGTTTTCGGATTCGTCTTTACCTTCCTCAGAAAAAGGAAATACAGCAAGTAATGTTAATAAAATTCTTTTTGAAATAGACTT
>CAZXRX010000088.1:0-9941 GCA_964642945.1 uncultured Flavobacterium sp.
GAACAACAACCTTGTCAGGTGGTGTTCAGACAGGCTATGGGGTTGCACAAGTAAGCAGTACAGCTACTTATAATGTACCCGGAATCATCAATGCGAGCAACAATGCGGCCATCAATGGAATGAACCTGACTTTCAACGCCAATGATGTGGTTAATACGACCAATGATATCCCTGATTTTGCCAACGTATCGAACAGCCAGTTCTGGATCGGACGTAGCGAAGGATGGGACGGAAGCCTTGATGCCAGAGTTGGCGAATTGATCTGTATGAGTTACAGGGCAAGCGATGCCGAAAGAAGCAACATCTTGAGCTACCTGGCTGTTAAATACGGAATTACATTGGGTGTAAACGGAACATCGATGAACTATACCAATTCTGACGGATCTGTCATTTGGGATGCTACGGCCAATTCCGGATTCAACTATGACATTGCCGGAATCGGAAGGGACGACATTTCCAGATTGAACCAAAAACAATCAAAAAGTGTCAATTCTACTGAAGTAATGACCATCGGGCTTACTGATATTTATGCTACAAATACCGCCAACACCAACACTTTTGCCACTAATAAAAGTTATTTGATGTGGGGAGCCAACGGAGGAACCATGGTAGATTCGGGTGTAGATTTGGATATTGATTTAGGTCCTACGACCATAACTACCATCACCGAAGTGGTGAACAGGAAATACAAATTAGTGGAAACCGGCGGCGACGTAGGCACCGTGAGGGTATCTGTACCTACCAGTGCATTTACCAGCGGACTACCAGCCCTTGGAGCAACCGATGCTTATGTAATGGTTGTAGCCACCAATGCCGCCTTTACAACCGGTGTAGAAACTGTTTTCATGTCAACCACCGGCGGAAACCAAACCTGTTTGTATGATTTTGACGGAACCAAATACATCTCTTTTGGGGTAGCACACCAAGCAGTAAACCCATTGCACATTACTTTGGATGGTTTTGACGATTTCGTGAAAATCGATAACGTAAACGAAATCAGCTCAACTTTTTCTATCATGACCTGGATCCGTCCGAACGGTGCCAACACTTTAGGTACTGAAAGAACCATCCTGGCCAAAAAAGCAGCTTCTACCAGCGGTTATCAATTGGTGCTGCAGTCAGACAACAAAGTAAGAATGGAATGGTCTGTATCTGGAACTACCTACAGCACCGTTACCAACACGGCAATTCCTAACGCCATGTGGCACAATATTGCCGTAACTTATGGCAGCAATAGCTTGAAAATGTATATCGATGGAGTGTTAGACAAAACAGCCACCATTACCACTGCTCCTGTCGGCACTACAGCCAACTTCAGTATCGGAGGACAATATGTAGACAAACTGAACATCAACAACCTGTTCAAAGGAGATATAGACGAATTGAGGATGTGGGATAAAGTCGTGACGGTAAATGAAATCCGTTACATCATGAATCAGGAAATCCTTCAAAACGTGACCGGCACCAAAGGAACCATATTGCCTACCACGGTAACCAAAAACGATATCAGCACGTTGAGCTGGAGCAATTTATATGCTTATTACTCCATGAACTCCTATATCGGGACACACCTTGATGATGACTCCTATAATATCAACAGGGGAAGTTTGGTAATACCTGATAAAATTTCCATCAACCAGCAAACCGCTCCAATGCCTTACCAAAGTGCAGCAAATGGCTTGTGGTCATCAACCGCTACCTGGGTTAACGGAAGCATACAAGACTTGCCTTACAGCTTGTCTATTGTAGACGGTGTAACGCCAATTGACTGGAACATCGTGAAAACTACACACAATGTTGATTCAAGCGGTAACAAAACACTATTGGGATTGTTCGTCAATTCAAATACCCTTACAGCCAGCAATGACAGTAAAATAGAAGTATCCCACTATCTGAAACTCGACGGTAAAATTGACCTGTCAGGAAAATCACAACTCATCCAGACCTTGAACAGTGATTTAGACCCTACCAGTGCGGGTTCAATCGAAAGAGACCAACAAGGACAAAAAAGCTTCTATAACTATAACTATTGGTCGTCACCAGTGGGAACCATCAACAACACGACCAACAACAATACTTACACCGTAAGTGGGGTGATGAAAGACGGTACCACTTCGACACCACAGAACATTACCTGGACATCAGGATTGAACGGAAGCGCTACAAGCCCTATAACCCTAAGTACCTATTGGATCTACAAGTTCCAGAATTTGAGCGGTACCTATGCCAACTGGCAATATGCGGGCCAAAACGGCACCCTGAATCCAGGACAGGGTTATACCCTAAAAGGAAGCAACGCAGCTACAGCTGACCAGAACTATACCTTTGTAGGTAAACCAAACAACGGTTTGATTACTTCGACTGTAGGGGCAAACAATACCAACCTGAGCGGAAACCCTTATGCTTCTGCCCTTGATGCCCATGCCTTTATTGATGCCAACGCATCATCTATTCAAGGAACATTGTATTTCTGGGAACATTTCAGCTCCAACAACAGCCATAACTTGTTGAACTATCAGGGAGGATATGCACAAAGAACCAAAGTGGGCGGAACTGCTGCCATTACCTTCCCAGGATTGAGCGGATTGGGTTCCAGTACCAAAGCTCCGGGTCGTTACATCCCAGTAGGACAAGGTTTCTTCGTGGTAGGATCGGCTACAGGAGGTACCATCACCTTCAACAATGACCAAAGGGCCTTCTTCAAAGAAAACAACGTATCATCAAACACCCTGTTCAGGAATGCTGCTGCCAACAGTATCGTATCGGTAGACCATTTCAATGACAACAGTGAAGATGTTGAGGAAAACCCAGAAAGCTTCAAGAAAATCCGTTTAGGGTTTGATGACAGGAACGGTTACCACAGGCAAACCCTGCTTGGTTTCATGAATGAGAACGCCACCAGCGGAATCGATCCGGGCTACGACGCCGTACACATCGATACCCAACCAAACGATATGTATTTCATGAATGGCACGACCAAACTGAACATCTCCGGAGAAGGTTTCTTCAACATCAACAACACCTATCCGGTGAGTGTCAAAACAGATGCAGTAGGAACAGTAACCTTCAAAATTGACGACAAGGAAAATTTTGATGACTCTATAGGAATGTACATTTATGACGGACAAACCAACCTGTTCCACGACATTACCAACGGCAACTTCTCTATACAATTGCCACAGGGTACCATAGACAACAGGTTCCGATTGGTATTCAAACAGGAAAGCGCACTCAGCACCAATGAATTTGGTTTAAGCGATGGCATCCTGATTGCCTACAGTACAACAGGCAGCCAGTTGAACATCAAAAACAAACTGACAGATGCCACGGTAGAAAAAGTAATGTTATTCAACATGCTGGGGCAATCCATTTGCAGCTGGAATGTAGAAAACCAAGACCAACAGAACATATTATTGCCAGTCAAAAGCCTGAGCACCGGAACTTACATCGTAAAAGTAAAAACCGACAAAGGTGACATGAGCAAGAAAATCATAATTAATTAGGGTTTTAATTAATTTGACAGGGAGGAGCCGTGCAGTTAGCACGGCTTTTCTTGTTTAAGGACGTTTTATGTAGCTGGTTCCAGGCTGATATTCCTGCAAATGGAAGATTCCGCCTACACAGAAATAAATTTTATCTGTGGGGCAAAAGAAGAAGAAAAAGGTATAGTGAAGCGGAACTTATTTCAAAAGTGCTGTCAATCCGTCAAAATCCATTTGCGATTGTTCGCCAGAGATAATGTTTTTCACGGTAAAAGTACCCTCATTAATTTCTTTGACCACAAAAGGTATGTGTCGTCTTTCGGCATGTTTGAACTGTTTGTCAATTTTGGCCGCATCAGGATACAACTCACATTTAATATCATGGGCGCGTAGTTTCTGTATCGCCTGCATGGCCTCCAGCTCTTGTTTGCCAAAGTTCAGGAACAACACTTTGGTACCCGAAATCACGGTTTCAGGAAACAAACCGAGTTCTTCCAAAACAAGGTAAATGCGGTCGAGTCCAAACGAAATCCCTACCCCGCTCACATTGGGCAGGCCAAAAATACCGGTGAGGTCGTCATAACGCCCGCCACCGCCAATGGATCCCATCGAGACGCCTTGGGGTGCCGCCACTTCAAAAATGGCTCCGGTGTAATAGTTCAGTCCGCGGGCCAGGGTAACATCGAGGTCGAGAATGGCTTTTTGCAAGCCCAATGCGGCAATATTGTCACAGATAAATTGAAGTTCCTCAATGCCTTTCTTTCCTTCTTCTGAAGCGGAAAGTAAAATAGAAAGTTGGGCTAATTTTTGTTCTATCGAACCGCTGAAGTGAAACAACGGCTGTACTTTTTCAAGCGCACTTTCCGGAATGCCTTTTTCGAGCATTTCCTTTTTGACACCCTCCTCTCCTATCTTGTCGAGTTTGTCGAGCGCCACGGTAAAATCAATAAGTTTGTCTGAGGCACCGATGACTTCGGCTATCCCGGTGAGTATTTTGCGGTTGTTGATTTTAATGGTCACGCCGTTCAATCCGAGGGCAGCAAAGATGGCGTCATACAATTGCACCAGCTCCACTTCCTGCCACAATGACTTCGAACCGACTACATCGGCATCGCATTGGTAAAACTCCCTGAAACGGCCTTTCTGTGGCCTATCGGCACGCCAAACGGGCTGTATCTGGTAACGCTTGAACGGGAATTCGATTTCGCTTTGGTGTTGCACCACGTAGCGCGCAAACGGCACGGTCAAATCGTAGCGAAGCGCTTTTTCAGACAATGAATTGGAAAACCGCGCATAATTTTTTGCCTCAAAAGCATTGATATCGGCATTTCCTACTTTGTCTCCTGAGTTCAGAATCTTGAAAATCAAACGGTCGCCTTCTTCCCCATACTTGCCTAGGAGCGTATCGGAATTTTCAAACGAAGGGGTTTCAATCGGCTGGTAGCCAAACTTCTCGAAATGGTGCCGCATGACCGAAATGATGTGGTTGCGTTTGGAAACCTCAACAGGTGAAAAATCTCGGGTGCCTTTTGGAATGCTTGGTTTTGCCATTATTAGATTATAAGATTGAAAGATTCAAAATTGAAAGATTCCACTATTGGAAAATCCCGATCCTGAAATCCGGAATTAATGCTGCAAATATCTTACTTTTACTACTATTTTATAAATGTTGCCGGCAAAACTTGTAACAAAAAGTAAAATTTAATGTCAAACACCCCATATGAAAGGCGTTTTTAAGGAAAATATCAAGATTGCTTTCGGCTCCATCCGTACCCAACTGCTGCGTACCATACTCACGGTCATCATCATTTCGTTTGGAATTATGGCTTTGGTGGGCATCCTGGCTTCGGTTTCCATCATCGAAAATTCAATCAATACGAGTTTTACCTCGATGGGCTCGAATACGTTTACCATCAGCCAATACGGGCTCCGGATACGCATTAACGGAAATAACATGGGCGAAAAAGAACAAATCAACCCCATCATTTCCTATCCCGAAGCCAAAGCGTTCAAGGAGCATTACGATTTTCCGCTTACCTATACTTCCATTTCCTTCATTGCTACCCGAACAGCCGAAGTTAAATTTGAAAATGCCAAAACCGACCCTGAAATACAGGTGGTTGGTGTTGACGAGTTTTATACCCTCAATTCAGGGATTGAAGTGACCGAGGGCAGGAATTTCAGCACCTCAGACATCACCAACAACACCTTGGTTTGTTTGGTCGGCAGCGACTTTGTAAAAGAAGGTTTGCTCAAAGACGTCAACCCCATCGACAAAATACTTTCGATACGCGGGGCCAAGTTCCGGGTGATTGGCGTATTGAAAGAACAGGGCTCGACCTTTGGCAACAGTCAGGACTTAAGGATTTTGATTCCGATACAGGTAGCCCGTTCGATTTTTTCGGCGCCCAATATCAATTATTCCATCAGGACGATGGTTGACAAAAAAGAATTGCTCGAACAGGCGATAGAAAGTGCCACCCTGGCCATGCGTCAGGTCAGGAAACTGAACCCGGTGGAAGACAACAATTTTGGGGTTGTACGGAGTGACGATTTGGCCAACAAACTGGCCGGAATTACAGATTACCTCACCATTGCGGCCTGGGTCATCGGCATCATCACCATCCTGGGTTCGTCTATAGCACTGATGAACATCATGATAGTGTCGGTTACCGAAAGAACCCGGGAAATCGGGGTAAGAAAGTCATTGGGGGCCAAGAAAAGTACCATTGCCTGGCAGTTTTTTGTCGAAACCCTCATCATCAGCAATATTGGCGGCTTGGTCGGAATCATCCTCGGCATTGGTATTGGATACCTGTTTTCGAGCATAGCCGATTTTGACTTTGTGTTGCCCTGGAATGCGATTTTCGCCGCAGTCATCACCAGTTTTATTGTAGCCTTGGTTTCGGGCTTGTACCCTGCGGTAAAAGCATCACGCCTGGATCCTATTGAAGCCCTGCGCTACGAATAAGACTTATTTGGTCCCACAAACCATACGGTCATTGCCGTAAATGTCTTTTTTAAGCACGACGTTCCTGAAGCCATAACTTTCCATCAAAGCCACTGTTTCCTTTCCGAGGTATTGGTTGATTTCGAAATACATCTTGCCGTTTTCCGTGAGGTTTTTTTGGGCCAATTCGGCAATTTTCCGGTAAAAAACCAGCGCATCATCATCTTCTACAAACAGCGCCAGGTGTGGTTCGTGTTCCAAAACATTGGGTTTGATTTCGGCTTTTTCCAACATTCTCACATAAGGCGGATTGGAAACGATTATATCGAAATCCTGCTCCAAATCTGTAGTTTCCAAAATGTCTTTTCTGATAAAAGTAACAGCGGCTTGGTTGATTTCGGCATTTTTCATTGCCACCGACAAGGCATTTTCTGAAACATCCAAGGCAAAAACTTCGGCATTAGGAATGTTTTTCGACAATGAAAGGGCAATACAACCAGAGCCTGTACCAATGTCAAGAATTTTTAAATGCTCCTTTTTTTGGTATTCCTCCAATATCCAACCGACCAATTCCTCGGTTTCCGGTCTCGGAATCAACACCGACGGATTGACCAAAAAACGCAACCCGAAAAATTCGGTTTCACCCAATAAATACTGAATGGGCTGCTGTTGTTTCAAGCCCAAAAGCAAGTTTTCCCAAAGTGGTTTTTGTGCATCGTTAATCGGAATGTTTGGGTTCAGTGCCAAATCAACCCTTTTCAGTTGGTGGAACTGTTCCAAGGCCAGGTAAAAGAAACTTTCAATTTCCTGATTGTCGTAAAGCGGTGCCAATGCTTCGAGAAAAAGGGTTTTGTACGCTTTGATTTCCATTTATAAGTTTTTGATCATCCAGACCGGACAAGTGGTATGACCTGTGTTTCCCATCGGTTCACAAAGGTACTCAAAACCGACATTTTTATATAGTTTCTGTGCAATTACCATTTCAGGCAGGGTTTCGAGATAGCATTTTTCAAACCCAAACCGGGTGGCTTCTGCCAGGCATTTTTCAATCAGCTGTCGGCCCATTCCCAGGCCCCTGGCTTCTTCGAGGAAATACATTTTTTGAAGCTCACAGGTATTTTCGGGACCATTCTCCAATAGGGCTACCCCTGCCCCTCCCAAAATCCTGCCTTCATTTTCGATCACAAAATAGATGGCTTTGGGCTGGTCATAAGTTTCAAACATCTGGTCGAGCTGCGGGTCGGCAAAGGCAGTTCCCGTTTTCGGAAAGCCATCATCGGTAAAAACCTGGCGAATGACGGCGGCAATTTCTGGATTGTCTTCCCTGCGGATTTCCCTGATGGTCATAAATGGGTCGTTTAATGGCAAAAATACCATATTTTTGCCATATGTCATCTCACGAAAAATACATGCACCGCTGTCTCGAACTCGCCCAAAACGGATTGGGCACCACTTACCCCAACCCGCTAGTAGGCAGTGTGGTGGTTTGTGACGGCAGCATTATCGGTGAAGGATGGCACCAAAAAGCCGGCGGCCCACACGCTGAAGTGAATGCCATCCGTTCGGTAAAAGACCAATCATTACTGAAAAGAGCAACCATTTATGTGAGCCTGGAGCCCTGCAGCCATTTCGGAAAAACGCCGCCTTGCAGTGACCTTATTATTGCCAACGGCATCCCCAATGTGGTAATAGGTACGGTAGATCCGAATGAAAAAGTAGCCGGAAAAGGCCTTGAAAAATTGAGAAATGCCGGCATCACTGTTACTGCTGGGGTTTTGGAAAAGGAATGCAACGAACTGAACAAACGTTTTTTTACCTTCCACAACCAAAAAAGGCCGTATGTCATCCTGAAATGGGCGCAAAGCCAAGATGGTTTCATTGCTCCGGAAACCAAGGAAAAAAAAGAACCGGTTTGGCTCAGCAATGTTTATTCACGCCAATTGGTTCACAAATGGCGCACCGAAGAACAGGCTATATTAGTTGGCACACAAACCGTTTTGGAGGACAACCCGAAACTGGATGCACGCGATTGGAAAGGCAACAACCCTGTGCGGATTATTTTGGACAAATCAGGAAAAATTGGCCCTGGATATCATGTTTTTGACGGTAAAACACCGACAATTTTCATCACCGAGAAAGAAAAAACCAACGCTATCGACCAACCTATTTTCGAAAATGTTATCTTTGATAGTTTGCTTCCCCAAAAAATAATGGCAGTTTTGTATCAACACCAGTTACAATCGGTCATCATTGAAGGCGGCAGACAAACTTTACAGACATTCATTGATACCGGTTTGTGGGACGAAGCCCGTGTTTTTATTTCGGGAGCCGTTTTGAAAAAAGGGGTAAAAGCGCCTGAAATCGAATCTGAAAATGTCAAAAAAGAAACGGTAGCCCATGATGAACTTTTAACTTATTTCAATTATGATTACTTCCATAATATTTGATTTTGGTGACATTTTCCTGAACCTGGAAAAAGAAGCTTCGTTGGATGCCTTCCGGAAACTGGGATTGAATGGTCCGAATCCTACTTTATTGGAGAAAAATGATTTATTTGAAAAAGGCCAGATTTCTGAATTGGAATTTATTGAAAGTTTTCAGGAATTTTGCCCAAATGCCTCGGGCATAGAAGAAATAAGGGAGGCCTGGAATAAAATCATCGGTGAGTTTCCGTTGTACCGCCTCGAATTTTTACAGTTATTGGCCCTCAAATACAAATTGTTCCTGCTGACCAATACCGACGAAATCCATATCGACCAATTCGAACACAAGGTAGGCATTTCATTTTTCAGCGATTTTTACCAATGTTTTGAAAAGGTGTATTATTCCTACGAAATGGGCATGCGCAAGCCTGACCCGGCCATTTTCAGGCACATATTGAACAAACATGACCTCAACCCCAAACGCACCTTGTTTGTAGATGACAAAAAAGAAAATACCGACGCCGCCGCCAGCCTGGGCATCCATGTATGGAATTTACAGGTGGGCGAGGAAGATGTGGTAGATTTGTTCAAGAAAAAAGATTTGCCGTTGTAAAAGAAGCACTACTTACTTTGGAAGATACCTATAAAACCCTTGCAGCCCCTTCGCCTGCAATATTATTCAAGGAAAAAAACAGCAAATTTTTCGGTTATGCCTTTCCGGTAAGTTCGGAAGAAGAAATCAGGAACCACCTCGAGGTTTTACGCAAAAAGCATTTTGGCGCCGGCCATTTTTGCTATGCCTTCCAAATAGGTACCAACCAGATACAATTCAGGGCAAATGACGATGGGGAGCCGGCCAACACAGCAGGCATGCCGATTTACGGACAAATCCAATCGCATGGATTGACCAATGTATTGGTAGTGGTAGCCCGTTTTTTTGGCGGTGTGAAATTGGGAGTCGGCGGCTTGATTTCAGCCTATCGGACGACGGCACAAATGACCCTGGAAGCCTGCGAAATAGTTGAAAAAACCATCGACATCCATTATATACTGTCTTTCGATTATAAAGACATAAACAAGGTGATG
>CAZXRX010000089.1:0-9832 GCA_964642945.1 uncultured Flavobacterium sp.
CTTCCAAAATACTTTCGGGTGATGAAATTTTCATGGATATCGAAGACGGCGCCGACGAATTGAAAGTATCGGTAAAAAAGGCTGAAGAGCCCAAAGAACCAAAAGAGCCGAAGGAGCCTACGAAATAAGATTTAAAGCTTGTTTTACAGACCACGAATTCCTGAATACATTTAAAAAATAATCTGGGAGTTCGTGGTTTTTTTATAAGAAATAAAATGAATCCATACCTTGATATTGTCATCCGGAGCGTTTGTGTTTACCTGTTTATGGTCATCGCCCTGCGTGTTTTCGGCAAAAAGGAATTGTCGCAACTCAACACGGCTGATGTGATCCTGATTCTGCTTATCAGCAATTCGGTGCAAAACGCCATGGTAGGCAGCAATACCTCTTTGTATGGCGGCATGGTAGCCGCACTGGCATTGTTTGTGGTCAATTTTATTTTCAAAAAAATAATGGCTAATTCCAAATTCATCAAAGAATTGGTGCAGGATGTACCGGAAGTATTGGTTCACAACGGCACCATCGAATTCAAGACCCTGGCCAAACTGGGCATCACTTCAGATGAACTGCAGGAAGCCATGCGGGAACACGGTGTGGAATATTTCAAACAGGTAAAACTTGCGATGATGGAAATAGACGGCAGCATCAGCATCATTTCTGGCGACAACACTATCAAACACAGCAACCACAAACGAAAAATCCATAAAACATTAGGAAACCTAAACAGCTGACCTATGAATAAAAACAGACTTGAAGCCTTCAGTGACGGCGTATTGGCCATTATCATCACCATCATGGTGTTGGAGTTCAAGGTGCCTGAAAGCGTCGGTTATGAAGCCATCAGGCCACTTTTGCACAAATTTCTGAGTTACATACTCAGTTTCATTTATGTGGGTATCTATTGGAACAACCACCACCACATGATGCATACGGTCAAAAGAGTCAACGGGAAAATCCTCTGGGCCAACCTGCACCTGTTATTTTGGCTGTCGCTCATCCCGTTTGTGACCGCCTGGATTGGAGAGCACCACTTTGCCCCTTTCCCAATGCTGTTTTACGGTATCATCCTTTTAATGAATGCCATTGCTTATTTTATTTTACAACGTGTAATCCTCAAACATCATGGAAAAGATTCACTGCTTTCCAAAGCCTTGGGTAAAGACTACAAAGGAAAAATTTCACCGGTTTTATACATTATAGGAATTGCATTTGCCCTGTTCTACCCTGTGGTGGCTGGTATTTTATATATTATTGTCGCTTTGATATGGCTCATTCCAGACAAAAGAATTGAAAAGGTATTTAACGAAAAAGAAGAAGCATGACCTTACTTCCCAAAATAATCATCGGATTGGTGGCCTTTATCCACCTGTACATTCTATGGCTTGAAATGTTTGCCTGGATGACCCGCGGGCCAAAAGTGTTCCGGACCATTCCCGAAGAACAGTTTGAAAAAACCAAAACCATGGCCGCCAACCAAGGATTGTATAACGGTTTTCTGGCCGCCGGATTGATCTGGTCGTTAGGTATCACTGATGTTGTCTGGAGCAAAAACGTTGCCCTTTTCTTTTTGGGCTGTGTACTCGTCGCCGGAATTTACGGTGCGGCCACTGTATCGAAAAGGATATTTTATGTACAGGCTGTTCCGGCTGTTTTGGGGTTGCTGGCAGTGTTGTTGGCTATTTAAATTTTTATGCAACCCCAATCGATAGCCGTAGACCAAAGCATTTCATTGTTTGTCAAAGACATTCTGGTTTTTGAAGAAACAAACAGGACAACTGAAATGCAGCTTCCTTTTTATGCCGATGGCTATCCCGGCCTCTTGTACCATGAAACTGAAAACGGTTTGGTGGTCGTGCCGCATGACAAAAAAATGCCGGAAATCTTCCTTTACGGGCAAACCATTAAACCTATTGGGTTGGTGCTGCAGGGGCCTTTCAGGCTGATTGTGTTTCAATTGTATCCGTTTGTACCCAAAAGTTTTTTCAACATCAATCCGTCAGAAATCAATGACAACTGTTATGATTTGGAAACTTTTTTTAAGAAAGAACTTGTGGAACTCCAAAATGAAAAAAATCTTACCTCACAAATTGCCATCATTTCTTCGTTTCTGTTTGCCGTTTTCCAGCAAAAAAAAGCAGCCATCGATGCACAGATAAAAGAGGCCATTGAAATAATTACGGAAAATAAGGGATTAGTAGTAATCAAATCGCTTTCTGAAAAATTAAAACTCAACAGCCGTACCTTTGAACGGAGGTTTTTAAAGGAAGTCGGGCTTTCTGCCAAGCAATTTTCCAAAATCATCCAGTTCCAGCAGGCTTTGGGGCAGTTGGAAACCAAAGATTATGACACCCTTTCAGATGTGGTTTACCAAAACGGGTTTGCCGATCAATCCCATTTTATCAGGGTTTTCAAAGCCTATACCCATAAAACCCCAAAACAGTTTGATCCCAAAACCTAATTTTATGCTGTCGTTTTTGTTCTATTTTTAGTCAAATAACAATGGCAACTTTGTGAAAAAAAATCATGAAGTTAGTTCCATTCCTCTCCGTTTTGTTGTCCGGACTCGTTGCCGGATTGTTTTATTCCTATTCGTGTTCGGTCAATCCGGGGCTCAGGGCCTTGTCTGACGATGAATACCTGAAAGCCATGCAGTCGATTAATGCCGCCATCCAAAACCCGGTATTTTTTGCTTCTTTTATGGGCTTGCTTTTGGTCTATCCGGTTGCAGCTTTCCAAACTTATCAATCAGGCCCTGCTGCTTTTACGTTGCTTTTGACCAGCCTGGTAATGTATTATATTCTTGTTTTTGGAATTACGGTAATGGCGAATGTGCCATTAAACGAACAATTGGCAGCATTTGATATTAATGCTGCTTCTCCTGAGGCCATACGCATCATGCGGAGGCAATTTGAGGGCCCCTGGAATTTTTACCATGCCATAAGAACCTATGCCTCGGTCATTTGTTTTGCACTCACTACGGTATGTTTTCTGATTAAAAATGCAAGGACATGAGCAAAGTTACTTGGCTAATGATTTTGTATGCGCTTTGCCTGACAAATTGTGCACCGAAACAATACGCCACCAATGGGGAAACAATTTATAAAACAGGATACAATGTATGGGGAGAAAAAATGGTAAACCGCAAAGCATCGCGTATTCCGTTTGTAAGAAACTGTGCAACCTGCCACGGGAAAAATGGCGATGCGATGAAAAATGTATCCATCAGGTTCAAGGATTTGGCTTCCAGAAAAAACTATACCGAAGCCTTCTTCTACCGCTTTTTGGATGAAGACCTGAAAAGCGATGGCTCAAAAGCGGACATCGGTATCATTTGGAAAATGTCTGACCAGGATAAAAAAGATTTACTCGACTATCTGAAGACCCTTTAATCTTCCAATTCAATCATGAAACTGCCCAAAAAGGCCACCGAATTGACAATGTCATAATGCAGGATGCGGTCTTCCTTAACCAAAGGCACTTCTGTCCTGTAAGCTTTCAGGAACGATTCTATCAGTTCGCTTGATTGTAAAGGCCTGCGGTATTCAATAGCCTGTGAGGCATTCATCAATTCTATAGCCAAAATCCTTTCGAGGTTTTCTACTATTTTCAGGCATTTGGTGGCGGCATTGGCCCCCATGCTCACATGGTCTTCCTGTCCGTTGCTCGACACAATGCTGTCAATGCTGGCAGGGGTTGCCAGTTGTTTGTTTTGGCTGACGATGCTGGCGGCGGTATATTGCGGAATCATGAAACCGGAATTCAACCCTGGGTTGTCCACCAAAAAAGCCGGTAAACCGCGCAATCCGGAAATGAGTTGGTAGGTTCTTCTTTCAGAGATACTACCGAGTTCCGCCAAAGCAATTCCTAAGAAATCAAGAGCCAAAGCCAAAGGTTGTCCGTGGAAATTTCCGCCCGATATAATCACGTCACTTTCGCTGAAAATATTGGGGTTGTCGGTCACCGAATTGATTTCGGTCTTGAATACTTTTTTTACATAATCTATGGTATCCTTTGATGCCCCATGAACTTGTGGGATGCAACGGAAGGAATACGGATCCTGTACATGTGTTTTCTCCCTGCTGATGATTTGGCTGCCATCGAGCAATTGCTGCATGCGTTGTGCGGTCACAATCTGACCTTTGTGCGGACGTACAAAATGAATCAGTTCGTTGAAAGGTTCTATTCTTCCATCAAAACCTTCCAATGATATTGCGGCAATCAGGTCTGACAGGTAGGCATATTTCATGGCTTTCAACAGTACATAACAACCGTAAGCACTCATGAACTGGGTGCCGTTCAACAAAGCGAGCCCTTCTTTGGATTGCAATACAATGGGTTGCCATCCGAATTTTTTAAGGACTTCAGCAGCCTGAACTTTTTTTCCTTCAAATACCACTTCCCCTTCGCCCAACAAGGGCAACGACAAATGCGCCAAGGGGGCCAAATCGCCACTGGCTCCCAAAGAACCTTGGGTGTAAATTACCGGAAGGATATCATGGTTGTAAAAATCAACCAATCTTTCCACGGTTTGCAGCTGCACCCCGGAATGGCCGTAACTCAAAGACTGTATTTTGAGTAACAGCATGATTTTTACAATCTCGGCAGGAACGGTATCCCCACAACCACAGGCGTGCGATTTGACCAGGTTTTCCTGTAATTGCGATAGGTTTTCATTGGATATTTTCACATCACACAACGAGCCAAATCCGGTATTGATGCCGTAAATCGGGGTCGTTTGGTCGGCCATTTTGCGATCGAGGTAATCACGGCATTTCTGTATGTTGGTAGTAGCTTCTTCAGATAAGGCTATGGTTTTGTTTTGTAAAAGTATTTCCTGCAAAGTCTCTAAATTCAAGACTTCCGAACTGATGTAATGTATTGTTTCCATGTAATGGTTAAGATTTGCCTTCAAAATTCCGCAAACAAATGTTAAAAAACAACTATTTCGGGCGGTAATTTATTGAGAATTTTCTAAGCCTGAAGTCAAATTTGGGGCAGCTCCGGAAAAAAAGCCAAACATTTGGAATCTAAAATTGTGATATTCATAAAAATACCACTTAAATTTTTTTCGTAAACAAAAAATGTTACTTTTGGATGGTATGCCACATTTAACCAACATATTTCTTTCTTCCCATACGACCGTATTTCCGGCCGTGGCTTCTGTTGGCACTACATCGACTACAACCACCACCCCGTTTGGGGTATAATTTTCACATATAATCCCTACTGTATGTTCTTTCGCAAGAGAGAGAGAAAAACCTTGACATCCAATTAAAAAATCCAGAAAATGATTGTATTAAAATTTGGCGGTACTTCGGTAGCCAATGCCCAAAATATCAAACGCGTCATTGACATCGTCAACCAAAAAGCCAGCCAAAACAAATTGGCAGTAGTGGTTTCTGCCCTGAGCGGTGTGACCGATATGCTCATCAACGCTGCCCAAAAAGCCGCATCCAAAGACGAAACCTATAAAAATAACATAGAAGAAATCAAGCAAAAGCACTTTGATGCCATAACCGATTTGGTGGAAAATACCCATCAAAACCAGCTCCTGATTAAAATCAACGGACAAATCAACCAATTACAGACGCTTTTGGACGGTTGTTTTTTGTTGGGGGAATTGTCACCCAGAACGGCCGATGCCATTGCTTCTTTCGGGGAATTACTCTCTTCGCAGGTTATTGCCACGGCTTTGCAGCAAACCATTCCGAACAGTGCATTCAAGGACAGCCGTGAACTGATCAAAACCAATTCCAATTTTGGGAATGCAGCAGTCGATTTTGAGCTGACCAATCAGGTTATTGCTGATTATTTTGCGGCCAATAAGGCACAGGTGGTATTGCTGCCGGGCTTTATTGCGGCTTCCAAAGACGGCTACACCACTACGCTGGGACGTGGCGGCTCTGATTATACCGCAGCCATCATTGCCAATGGTGTCAAGGCAGAATCGCTCGAAATCTGGACTGATGTCAACGGGATGTTTACGGCCAATCCGAAACTGGTCAAACAGGCGCAGCCCATTGAAACGATTTCTTATCAGGAAGCCATGGAATTGTCTCATTTCGGGGCTAAGGTATTGTATCCGCCAACCATCCAGCCGGTGCTGAAAGCCAATATTCCCATCTGGATTAAAAACACCTTTGAACCTGATGCCAACGGTACGCTGATTTCCAGCCAAAATGAGGCGAATGTCAACCCGATTAAAGGGATTTCGCACATTGATAAAATTGCTTTGCTGACGCTCGAAGGTTCCGGAATGATTGGGGTGGCCGGTTCATCCAAACGCTTGTTTGAAGTATTGTCGCAGCACAGCATCAATGTCATTTTTATCACCCAGGCCTCATCGGAACATTCCATTTGCATCGGAATCCTGAACCAGGATGCAGACAATGCGAAAACAGCCATTGACAGCGCCTTTGAAATAGAAATAGCACAGGGAAAAATCGAACCCTGCATGGTAGAAAAAGACTTATGCATCGTGGCTTTGGTAGGTGAAAGCATGAAAAACCACCAGGGATTGAGCGGGAAAATGTTCAGCACCTTAGGAAAAAACAACGTCAACATCCGGGCCATTGCACAAGGGGCATCCGAGCGTAATATTTCAGTGGTCATCAATGAAAAAGACGTAAAAAAAGCCCTCAATACCCTGCACGAACGTTTTTTTGAAGACAATACCAAACAATTGAACCTTTTTGTGATGGGTGTGGGCAACGTAGGCGAAAAGTTCATTGACCAAATCAACCAACAAAAGAAATTCCTGAGGGAAAACCTCAAAATCAACCTTCGGGTCATTGCCTTGTCAAATTCCCGGAAAATGTATTTTGATGAAGAAGGGATTCCATTGAAAGAATGGAAAACCCTGCTGGATAATGGGGAAACCGCCAATGTGGATGAATTCATTGCCTGCGCCAAAGCACTCAACCTGCGCAACAGCATTTTTGTAGACATTACTGCCAATGGCGACATCGCATCGGTTTACGACCAATTCCTCAAACAAAACATTGCCGTGGTCACCTGCAACAAAATTGCCTGTTCCTCACAATATGACAATTACAAATACCTGAAAAACCTATCCCGGAAATACAACGCACCCTTTCTTTTTGAAACCAATGTGGGGGCTGGTCTGCCCATCATCGACACCTTGAAACACCTCATTGCCTCGGGCGACAAGGTCAACCGAATCAACGCCGTTTTATCTGGAAGTTTGAACTTTATTTTCAATAATTTCAGCGAATCGTATAACTTTCACGATGTAGTAAAAGAAGCTGGCGTACAAGGTTTTACAGAACCTGACCCAAAAATTGATTTAAGTGGTGTAGATGTAGCCCGCAAGATATTGATTCTCATCCGTGAAAGCGGTTATGAAATGGAAATGGAAGACATCCAGAACAATTCCTTCCTTCCGGACGAATGTATGGCCACGACCAACAACACTGATTTTTTCCAATCACTCACCCAACACGCTGCCCATTTTGATAACTTACTTGCGGAGGCCAAACAGAAAGACAGCCGCCTGAAATTTGTGGCCTCTTTTGAAAACGGCAAAGCCAGCGTCGGCTTGCAGTTTATTCCTTCCAACAGCCCGTTTTACAACCTGGAAGGGAAAGACAACATCGTACAATTTTACACCGACCGTTATGTTGATCAGCCTTTATTGATCAAGGGGGCCGGAGCCGGAGCAGCTGTTACGGCTTCAGGTATTTTCGCTGATGTCATCCGGATTGGGAATGTTTAATACTGAAACAAAAATAATGACTGAAATCAAGATATTCTGTCCGGCCACCATCGCCAACCTCAATTGCGGGTTTGACGTGATGGGATTGTGCCTGGAAACCATCGGAGACGAAATGATCATACGGAAATCACCGGAAAAAGGCCTCCGCATTACCCAGATTACCGGTGCTGATTTACCCTTTGAAACCGAAAAAAACGTGGCCGGAGTTGCCGGATTGGCCTTATTGCAAAAGATGGACCTTGATTATGGCTTTGAAATGGAAATCCATAAAAAAATCAAGGCAGGGAGTGGTATCGGCAGTTCTTCGGCCAGTGCAGCCGGAGCGGTATTTGGTCTAAACGAATTACTCGGAAGGCCTTTTACCCGGCACGAATTGGTTGATTTTGCTATGAAAGGCGAAGTCATCGCCAGTGGCAGCGAACATGCAGACAATGTCGCCCCCTGTCTATTGGGTGGCTTTACCCTGGTACGCGGTTACAATCCGTTGGAAGTGATCCGGATAGACAGCCCAGACCAATTGTATGCCGTGGTACTGCATCCGCATATTGAAGTAAAGACAGCAGATTCCAGGGCGGTACTTCACCCGATGGTTTCGCTCAAATCGGCTATTACCCAATGGGGCAACCTGGGTGGTTTGATTGCCGGACTTTACACCAACGATTATGGCCTGATTGGCCGTTCATTACAGGATGTGATTGTAGAGCCTTTAAGGAAATCCCTCATTCCCGGTTTTGACAAGGTAAAAAATACCGCGCTGACCCATGGCGCCCTCGGAGCAGGAATTTCCGGTGCAGGCCCTTCTATTTTTGCCTTATGTGAAGGAAAAACCACTGCCGATGCCATAGCAGCAGCCATGAAAGAAAGTTATGCCGATACAGGCATTCCATTTGACCTTCACGTTTCAAAAGTGAATCCGGAAGGAACCAAAATAATGCAATAACCCAGCTTATGAATTATTACAGCCTGAACAACAAAAAACATCAAGTGTCCTTTAAGGAAGCCGTAATCCTCGGATTGGCACCAGACAAGGGACTGTATTTCCCGGAATCGATTGCGCCTTTGCCTGCCGTCTTCTTTGATCAAATCGACAATTTGACCCATGTGGAAATCGCTTACGAAGCCATCAAACAATTTGTGGGTGAGGAAATTCCTGAGCCCGAATTAAAACAGATACTGCAGGAAACCCTCTCATTTGATTTTCCGTTGATCAAAGTGGATGAAAACATTTTTTCACTGGAGCTTTTTCATGGCCCGACCATGGCCTTCAAAGATGTGGGTGCAAGGTTTATGTCGCGTTGTTTGGGGTATTTCAACCGCAATGACGACAAAAAAGTTACGGTTATCGTAGCAACTTCGGGTGATACCGGAGGTGCTGTAGCGAGTGGTTTTCTTGGGGTAAAAGGGGTTGATGTGGTCATTTTGTACCCTTCCGGAAAAGTAAGCGACATCCAGGAGAGACAACTCACTACTTTAGGGCAAAACATCACTGCGCTCGAAGTGGATGGTGTTTTTGATGATTGTCAGGACATGGTCAAAAAAGCCTTTCTGGATGCCGATTTAAACCACAAAAACCTGACCTCGGCCAATTCCATCAATATCGCACGTTGGCTGCCGCAGATGTTTTATTTCTTTTTCGCCTACAAGGAACTCAAAAAATACAACAAACCCTTGGTGGTTTCCTGCCCCAGCGGTAATTTCGGGAACATCTGCGCCGGAATCATCGCCAAGAAATTGGGGTTGCCGATTGCCCATTTTGTAGCTTCGACCAATGCCAATGACACGGTGCCACAATTCCTGAAAAACGGTATTTACGAAGCCAAACCCTCTGTGGCTACGATTTCCAATGCCATGGACGTGGGCAATCCGAGTAATTTTGTCCGCATACAGGAAATGTACAATAACGATTTGAAGGCTTTTGAAAAAGACTTTACTTCCTATAGCTTTACCGACGAAGAAACGCTTTTCGAAATGCAGAACATTTTCGCCAACACCGGGTATATTGCAGAACCGCATGGTGCTGTAGGCTACCTCGGATTGAAACGGGAGATGGAAAATTTCCATAACGGGATTGGGGTTTTTCTGGAAACCGCCCACCCC
>CAZXRX010000090.1:0-9700 GCA_964642945.1 uncultured Flavobacterium sp.
ATGGTCGCGGTAGATTTTATGGCGAGTGACCTGACCGAGGCCATTTTCGACCACTGCAACCTACGTCATGCCGTATTTATCGATACCATTGCCAACAAGGCTGATTTTTCGACTAGTTACGATTTCGTCATCGATCCGGAAAAGAACAAGCTCAAAAAAGCCCAATTTTCACAGGAAGGTTTGAAAGGGCTTTTGATGAAATACGATATCGTGGTCAAATAAATTCAGGAAACAATCCGTCCGTCTTCCATGGTGATGGTGCGGTTGGTGCGTGAGGCAAAATCAGGGTCGTGCGTCACGATGAGCAGGGTTTGCTTTAAATCAAGGGTCAGTTTCTTGAAAATATCAAAAACCAAATCACTGTTTTTTTTATCGAGGTTGCCCGTAGGTTCATCCCCCATAATAATCAACGGATTGTTGATGAGCGCACGCGCAATGGCCACCCGTTGCTTTTGTCCACCGCTGAGCTGGTTGGGCATTTTGAGTGCCTGGTCGTGCATGTCTAGCGTGCGCAGGTGTTCCATCGCCTGGTGTTCGATTTCTTTTTCGGGCAATTTGCCGAGTTTCATGCCGGGCAGCATGACGTTTTTGAGCACATTGTATTCAGAAAGCAAATAGTGGAACTGGAACACAAAGCCAATCTTTTCATTGCGGAGTTGCGCGAGTTCCTTGTCTGACTTTCCGGTAATGAGCTCGTTATTGATGAACAACTGCCCTTCATAATCAGTATCCATAGTCGAAAGCAGGTACAACAGTGTCGATTTGCCACAGCCCGATTTTCCGACAATCGAAACAAATTCACCGTGGTTAATGCCCATATCAATTTCCTTCAACACCTTGAAATCTGTAGGGTCGTGGAAATATTTGGTCAGCTTTTTGGTTTCCAGTACTTTGCTCATCGTCGTATTTTTTATTTGCCGCGGATGATTTCCACCGGATCGACTTTGCTCGCCTTGATGGCCGGGAACAATCCGGCAATGAACGTAGTGACCAGCGCAAAAGTGATTCCGATAACATAAAACATCGGATTGAAATTGATTGGATAGGTCGTAACAGTGGGCAATGAAGCCGTATTGAAAGGGATGTTGTCTATGATATTCGTAAAGATAAAACCAAACAGCAAGCCGAAAATTCCACCCGTAAAACCAATGATCAGTGAAAGACTGATGAAAATCCATTTGACATCATTGCCCGAAAAACCGGTGGCTTTCAATATCGCAATACTGTCCATTTTTTCAAAAATCATCATGTTCAGGATGTTGTAAATCCCGAAACCGGCCACAATCAGCAAGACAATTCCCACGGCATACGATATGATGCTCCGGATGGAACTCCCGGTTTCAAATTGCGAATTGGCCGTTTGGTAGTCAATGGCATCCAAGTCAAATTTCTCATGGAATTCTGTGGCTACTTTGGGTGCCGAAGCGATGTCGAACAGTTTCACCTGGATGTCGGTGATGTAATTGGTGGCTTCACCCAACAGTTTTTGCGCAGTTTCCAAAGAAGTATAACTGCTGGTATTATCTATTTCGGCAATCCCGATTTGGGAAATACCAACCACTTTAAGCGAAGCCAGATTGCCCTTGGGCGTACTCACTTTGATGATGTCGCCTTTCGCCAACAGCATTTTGTCGGCCAATCCTTTGCCGATAATGATGCTGTTGTTTTGTTCCAAATCGTTAATATTTCCTTCAATGATATAATCGCTCAGGGCGAACAGTTTTTCCTCGGCAGCCACCTCAATCCCATTGATAACACCTGAGATTTCTATGGTACCCGAATTGAAAAAAACCGGAGTGGTGATTTTTGGCGCCACATCGATAATGCGTTTGTCCTGTTTCAGGTAATGGATGATGGCCTTGCTGTTGTAAATGGCCTTGCCCCGGTCTTTGGGTTTGATGGAACTGACAAAATTGACGTCATTTTGGTATTGGGCCGAGAGCATGATAGGTTGCTTTTCGGAAGGCTTGATTTCGTTGTACAAACGCACGTGCGGCGTACGGTTGAGCATAAGTCCGTCGAGTAAATCGTTGAGGCCGTTCATGAAACTCACCAACGAGATGAACATGGCTATCCCGAAAGTAACGCCCACGGCAGCCACAACAGACTGTTTGAGACGCGCCCGGAGCAAATGGATGGCAATATTCAACAGCAGCCTGAAATTCATTATTTGGGTTTATGGATGGTTTCCCCGGTCTGCAATCCGTCAAGGATTTCTACGTTTTGGTAGTCAGAGAGGCCTATTTTTATTTTGCGTTTTTTATCGCCGTCTACCCAAACGGAATCCCCTTTGAGCACATAAGCTTTAGGAATGGTAATCACATTCTTTTTGGTTTGGATGATGATGTTGGCTTCAGCGGTCAGGTTCGGGTAGAGTTTGCCTGGCGGATTATCGAAATGCGCCTCAATTTTGAAGGTACGCGACCGTTCGTCCATAATCCGATAAATCCTGTCAACCGTAGCATCAAAAGCCTTCCCTTTGTAACTGTCAAGGGTAACGGCAATTTTTTGACCGAGAGCAACATGCACCATGTCATTTTCATCCACATCCAATTCGAGCAGGTAAGCATTTTTTTTGCCGATGACTGCTAAAGGCAACTGTGGGGTAACCAGGGCGCCTTCTTTGACCAGCACATCAAACAATTCGCCTGAAACAGCGCTTTTTACGGTATAATCGCTTTCCGCCTTTTGATTGATTCTGAGATTGACATTGTTACGGCTCTGCTCGTTTTTGAGCTGTTCCCTCAGCTGTGACAATTGCCTGACAGCCGATTCATAATTGGATTTGGAATTTTTATAGGCCGTTTCGACTTTTTCATATTCCACTTCGGAAATCACGTTGTATTGTTTGATGTTCCGGTTGCGGTTGTAGATGGATTGGTCGAGGGCCAATCTGTCTTTGGCCAACTGCACCTTGTTTTCCAATTCGGCTATTTTATCACGGGTATAACGGTTGCCTTCCTGGCTGAGTTGGTAGGCCAGACGGGCGTTTTCGGTATTCAGCGCGGCTTTGTCGCTTTCGATGGCAAAGAGTGGTTGGCCTTCCGCAATCGACTGGCCAACGGATGCGTTGATTTTTTTCAATACGCCACTAACCGTCGCATACACTGTATATTGGTTTTCGGCCTTGACGGTTCCGGAGGCATAGACACTTTGGGTAATGTTGGATTGTTTGACCTGAATGGTTTCATTGTTTTTTTCGGAACAGGAAACCAATACCAGGGTAAGGAGGGATACAATGAAAAGATAACGCATCAGCAGGGTTTTAATACGATTCAAAACTGATTATAAATATACGGATTTTTAAGCTGTTAAGCAATAGGCATCACCTTTAAAATCAAAAGGTGTGCAAATAAAAAATCCCGGGATTACCGGGATTTGTTTTTATTTCAGACCTGCAAGGCTTTGTTCAATCGTAGCGATTTTGGCCAAGGCATCGGCTTCTTTCCGGCGCTCGGTTTCGAGTACTTTTTCGGGCGCACCGTTGACAAACTTCTCGTTTGACAATTTGCCCTGTACGCTTTTCAGGAAGCCTTTGGTATAATTCAGTTCTTCGGTAAGCTTGGCAATTTCGGCTTCCACATCGATATTTCCGGTAATCGGGATGAAATATTCGTTCGATTTTACGCGGTAAGACAAGGCGCCGTCTACTTTGTCGGTTACATATTCCAATGAGGTAATGTTCCCTAGTTTCATGATGACTGCATCAAAGTAAGTAGTGGCCTTTTCATTGTTGACCACCATCAAATCAATAGCATCCTTGAACGGGAGGTTTTTGGCTTTACGGATGTTCCTGATTCCGGAAATGACTTCCATGGCAAAATCAAAACCCTCGATTAATTTTTCGTCATACGCTTTGGCTTGCGGCCAATCAGCCACAATCAAGGCTTGTTCGGGCGTTCTGTCGGAAATGTGTTGCCAGATTTCTTCGGTAAGGAATGGCATGAAAGGATGCAGCAATTTGAGGTTGTTTTCCATCATTTCGATGGCTTTCTCAAATGTTTTGCGGTCAATGGGCTGTTGGTAGGCCGGTTTTATCATTTCAAGGAACCACGAACAGAAATCATCCCAAACCAATTTGTAAATGGCCATTAAGGCATCAGAAATACGGTATTTGTCGAAATGGTCTTCAATTTCTGCCAGGGTGCGCTGCAACTTGGTTTCATACCATTCGATGGCTACTTTAGACGATTCCGGCTGGTCGATGTCGGCTACCTCCCATCCTTTGATGAGTTTGAAGGCATTCCAGATTTTATTGGAAAAAGCTTTTCCTTGGCTGCACAACTCTTCATCAAACATGATGTCGTTTCCGGCAGAAGCACTCAACAACAACCCCACACGAACCCCATCGGCACCAAATTTCTCAATCAGTTCTAATGGTTCTGGGGAATTACCCAGTGATTTCGACATTTTGCGGCGCTGTTTGTCACGAACCAATCCGGTAAGGTACACGTTCGAAAAGGGTTTTTCGCCGGCATATTCATATCCGGCAATAATCATTCTTGCCACCCAGAAAAACAAGATATCCGGGCCGGTAACCAGGTCATTGGTTGGGTAGTAATATTTATAATCTGCGTTTTCAGGGTCTAAAATTCCGCCAAAAACCGCCATCGGCCACAACCAGGAAGAAAACCAGGTATCCAAGGCATCGGCATCCTGGGTAAGGTTTTCGGCTGTCAATTGTGGGTTGTTGGTTTTTTGCTTGGCCAACTCCAAGGCTTTTTCCTTGGTTTCCGCCACCACGAAATCTTCTTTTCCGTCACCGTAATAATAGGCCGGAATTTGCTGTCCCCACCACAATTGACGGGAGATGTTCCAGTCGCGTATGTTTTCCAGCCAATGTTTGTAAGTATTGTTAAAACGACTGGGGTATAATTTCACTTCTTCGGTTTCCAACACGGCTTTGATGGCCGGTTTTACCAGTTCTTCCATGCTTAAAAACCATTGGTCTGAAAGTCTTGGTTCGATTATTGCTTTGGTTCTTTCGGAAGTACCGACTTTGTTCAAATGCGTTTCCGTTTTGGCCAAAGCACCGATGTTTTCAAGTTCCTGGGCAATGGCTTCACGAACCACAAAACGATCTTTACCTTGGTAATGCAATCCGAAGGAATTCAAGGTAGCGTCATCATTGAAAATATCGATGATTTCAAGGTTGTGCTTCTCCCCTAACGTTTTGTCATTCATGTCGTGCGCTGGGGTCACTTTGAGGCAGCCGGTTCCGAATTCGATATCAACATAGTCATCTTCAATAATTGGCACTACACGTCCACAGATAGGTACAATGGCTTTTTTGCCTTTGAGGTGGGTAAAACGTTCGTCATTCGGGTTGATGCAAACAGCCGTATCACCGAATATCGTTTCCGGACGCGTGGTAGCCACGGTCAGGTACTCTTCAGTGCCTTCAATTTTATACTTAAGAAAATAGAGTTTGCCCTGACGCTCCTCAAAAATCACTTCTTCGTCTGAAAGCGTGGTTTTGGCTTCAGGATCCCAATTGACCATGCGGTAACCCCTGTAAATAAGCCCCTTGTTGTATAAATCTACAAAAGAATGGATGACAGATGCCGACATGTCATCATCCATGGTGAATTTGGTACGGCTCCAATCGCAGGAACAACCCAATTGCTTAAGTTGCTCAAGGATGGTCCCACCGTATTTGTTGGTCCAGTCCCAGGCGTGTTTGAGGAATTCCTCACGGGTAAGGTCGTTTTTATTGATGCCTTCGCTTTTGAGCTTGGCGACTACCTTGGCCTCAGTAGCAATGGAAGCGTGATCGGTACCCGGTACCCAGCAGGCATTGAACCCTTTCAACCGTGCACGACGGATTAATACGTCCTGAATCGTGTTGTTGAGCATGTGCCCCATGTGCAAGACTCCGGTAACATTGGGTGGCGGGATTACAATAGTATAAGGCGTGCGGTGGTCTGGCTTTGAGGTGAAATAATCGTTTTTCATCCAGTAAGCGTACCACTTTTCTTCTACTTCTTTGGCGTTAAATTGGGCTGGTATCATATAATTTTGATGTACAAATCGTTCTTTTAAAGGGTTGCAAACAAGCAATTTTTTTTCTTTTTAAACCTGATTTAATGAGCTGTCACTTCGTTCGTGTGAGCCAATTTACAAGCGATAGCAGGAAAAAGGAATTGCCCTTACCTACCAAGCCATCCGTTGCCGGAAAAATTTGGTATGCTATTTGTATTATTGTTGCAAAAGTAAGTAATAAGTGCTTTTCTAAAAAATTAAGGATTAAATTTTTGTTCATTAATTTAAAGTACTTATTTTTACGCTAACTAAATTATTAAAGACATGAAAAGAGTACTACTTTTGGCTGCGTTTTTGCTAACTTCCTTGGCTTTTTCCCAAGCCAAGATTGAATTTACCGCCAAAGATAACACCATTGATTTTGGCAATGTTTACAAAGATGTAGACAGCGGCGTGCGTGTTTTTGAATTTACCAATACCGGAGATGCGCCATTAATCATCACCAACGTACAATCTACTTGTGGCTGTACGGTACCGAGCAAACCAACAGATGCCATTTTACCTGGTAAAAAAGGGGAAATCAGTGTGAAATACAACATGAACCCAGGCCCTATCAGAAAGACCATTTCAGTAGAGAGCAATGCGGTTAATGTAGAAGGCGGACGTGTGGCCTTGAAAATAAAAGGAGAAGTCTTGGTAAAAACCGAAGAGAACTTACTGGAAAAGAAAAAGTCGAGTCCGATGCAATAAATTAAGAAGCCCACTGATGTGGGCTTTTTTTATATGATGTTTTTGAGTTTGAACTTGAATTTCAACGGCTTGTTTTTTCGAAGCACTTCTATGGTAACCACACGGTTTTCTTCCGATTTAAGCAAGTCATTGATTTCCTGCAGGGTGTAATTATAAACCATACGCCCGTTAATGGTGGTGACTTCATCGCCTATTTGAATGCCTGCCAAATCTGACGGGGAATCTTTCCTGACACTGAAAACAGCATAAGAAGGTTTTAATTCAAATTTGTATTTCATGTTTTTCATGGCCATACCGTCTTGATCGGTCTGGATAAAAGCGGAGGAGGTTTTGTTGCTTTCTTCATAGGTTTGTTTCACCCATTCGAGACCCGTATGTTGTATTTCGAGGCCGCTCATGTTGTAATTAAAATGCAGCTTGAAGTTGTCGTTTTTCTTTAGATACATCTGGTTATTGGCATAGTCGAACACAATGGAAAACCGTTTCATGATTTCAGAACCGATAGAGCCCACCCTGTTTTCGACCATATTGACATCGCGCGTAGTAATCGAATCTGGAATGGCCACGATGGGGTTTTCAAAATTGAAACTATCAATTTGTAGTTTTTTGATCCTGCAGCGTTTTCCGTAAACCGTACCGCTGAAACCCATTCCGAGGTAATCTTCAAAATTTTTTTCAGAAAGATGGATTCTTTTGTCTTTTCCGCTGAACAACCACAAAGCATCTGAATTTCCGATATCAATAAGCAGTTTGGCATCAATAAGTTCTTCCTGATTTTCCATTTGGATTGCGGTGTTCAGATACGGTTTTTTCTGTTCGATGGAAATCGGGATTTTTTGATACTTTTTGTTTATTCTTTTTGCTATCAGCTGTGTGTCATTGTAAACTACCAGTTTTTTCTTATTGTAATTGATATCGATAATATGGTTTTTAAAAAAATGATAACCGATTATCCCATTAACCGGAATGCCGACCTGCGATGAAATGTTGATGTTTTGGTTGAGCACAATATAGATGCTGTGGTTATAATCATTAAAACCATTGATGGAGAGTTTATTTTTGGATGATTTCAAGCCTTCAAACGCAGCATCGGTACCTATGCCCCTGAACATTACTTTGTCTACATTCGAAAAAGTAATTTCTTCATTTTCTTCCAGACTGAACAGTATCGTTTCTTCTACACCGGTATCCAAAAGAAAATTCAACGAGGTGCCATTCACCTCAATCGGTATAATAATCAGGTTGTTGATAAATTTAAATGGAATGACCACTTTTTCCTTATCGCCTTCAATCCTGAAACCAGATTGGGAAAACGAAACATGGGCCAGCAGCACAAAAAGAAACAGTATTCGTTTGGTTTTCATTTGGCAAATATTTTGATAAATTTAAAAAAAAGGTTTCACTTAAGGTGCTTTTAACAATTTATCAATCAAAAAAAATGGGTATTTAGCATAAAAAATCGCAAATTTGCATGACTAAAAAATTAATGACATGCCAAAAATTTCAAACAAAGGCCGACAAATGCCGGAGTCTCCAATAAGGAAATTGGTTCCGTATGCAGATATAGCAAAAAAAAAGGGCAATAAGGTATACCACCTAAACATTGGCCAACCTGACATCAAAACCCCGGAAATGGCATTAAACGCTGTCAAAAATACCAACATTGAGGTACTGGAATACAGCCACTCTGCCGGTTTTGAAAGTTACAGAAGAAAGCTTTCTGAATATTACAAAAACCACGGCTTGCCGATTGAATTGGAAGACATCATTATCACCACAGGTGGTTCGGAAGCCTTATTGTTTGCCATGGGTAGTACGATGGACGTTGGCGATGAAATCATCATTCCTGAACCGTTTTACGCCAATTACAATGGCTTTTCAACTGCTTCAGGGGTCAAAGTCGTACCGGTAATTTCTACCATAGAAACTGGCTTTGCGTTGCCTCCGATTGCAGACTTTGAAAAATTGATTACCCCAAAAACCAAAGCCATCCTCATCTGCAACCCAGGCAATCCAACCGGCTACCTCTATTCCAAAGAAGAAATCATGCAATTGGCCGCAATGGTAAAAAAGCACGATTTGTTTTTGATTGCTGATGAAGTATACCGTGAATTTGTATATGATGAGAATGAAAAACACCATTCGGTCATGAACATAGAAGGCATCGAAGAAAACGCCATCATGATTGATTCCGTTTCCAAAAGATACAGCATGTGTGGCGCCCGAATTGGCTGCATCGTTTCAAAAAACAAGGAAGTAATGGCCACTGCCATGAAATTTGCCCAAGCCCGCTTGAGTCCACCCACTTTCGCACAAATTGCCAGCGAGGCTGCCCTTGATACTCCACAAAGCTATTTTACCGAAGTAATTGGCGAATACAAAGAACGAAGGGACATCCTTATTACTGAACTCAATAAAATTGAAGGCGTAAAAGTAGCTACCCCAAAAGGTGCTTTTTACTGTATTGCACAACTTCCTGTTGCGAATGCAGATGATTTTGCACAATGGCTGTTGGAATCATTTGACCTGAACAAAGAAACCGTAATGGTTGCACCGGCAGCCGGTTTCTATTCTACACCCCATGTAGGATTAAATGAAGTACGTATTGCTTATGTACTCAAAAAAGAAGATTTGGTTCGTTCTGTAGCCATTTTGAAAGAAGCATTGAAAGTATACAATACCAAATAGTATGATAGTTTGAAGCGAATGGCTTGGGCTTTCTTGCCATCCATTTTCCTGCTGTACGATACAATAAAAAAAGCCACTTAACCCAAGTGGCCTTTTTTATTTCCCCTCCCATCAGGGCTAGGAAACAAACCATAACAAAAAAAAAGGATTCCCAATGGGAATCCTTTTTTCTTATTACTTTAAAATTTATCGTTTCAAGGAGAAGTGCGCCTTAAACTGTTTGGCCGTATCTTGTTCATTGTAATCTACCGTAAACCAGTAATCTGTCGAGGGCAAAGGC
>CAZXRX010000091.1:0-9651 GCA_964642945.1 uncultured Flavobacterium sp.
TTTACAAATCACCACTCAGATACCCATTGCTTTCTTTCAGGTTTCCGTAGGTAAAACCCTGAAGGCTTTTCAACTGTAATTGGGCAATGGCCAGATTGAGGTCAAAGGTACCCGACGCATTGTTGTAATTGCCATCGAGGTTCATCTGGTTGTCAAGCCCGCTGAGTTCTATTTTGGCATCATAACGGTTGGCAGTCTGGTTGTTTACGTTGATTTTGAGGGTTCCGACGGCTTCCTTCCGGAAGGTAAAATCGGTAACGGTCAGGTCTGAAGTAAAAACAGGGGAGGACTGTAGGTTTTTCAGGAGCGCTTCCCCATTGATTTTACCGCCCATCTGGAAATCACTTTTCTGCGCCAGATTGGTCAGCGTTTCGATTTCAAAATCCTTGAAATTGACTTCAATGGGGGCGTTGGGCTCGGTATTGACAGATTGCATGCTGATCAGGCTGCCGTCTTTTGACAATGCAAAATTATCGGCATAGAATCCATTGCTGCCCAAGCGCAGTAGGTTTTGCTCTGACAGATTCCATTTTTCGTAGTTCAGGATCAGGTTGGCCGGATTGAGGTTGATGTCGTTATTGCCGTTATTGGCTTTTACGGTTCCGGCTATCAGGTAACGTTCGGTGCCTTTGAGGTCTTTCAGTTGTAAAGTATAATCCAATACATTATTGGCGGCTTTTCCGGAAAGGTTTGTGGCGGCCAATTCCAAGCTTCCCTGTTTGATAGCGCCTACAGCCAGGTTGTAATTGAGCACCTTGTCCTGGGTATTGATGTTCAGTACGGCACCGGTAATGTCGGTATCCCCATAAATCAATTTGGGGATGTTACCGCTGACCACGATGGTGTCATTCACGGAATTGTACCTGCCGTTGAGGGTAATCGGCTCCAGGCTTTTGAGTTTGGGCAATATTTTGGCCAAAATACGATTGTCTTTTACGTTGATTTTGAAGGCGAATTGCTGGTTATCGGTTTTTGGTTTCTTGGTTCCCGAATTGAAGTCGTAGTAGGTCGCAATCGAATTTTGGATGGCCGTTGCCATTTTAGACAATTTGTATTTTCCGTCTACTTCCGCATCGATAAACTGCGATTTTACCTGCAAAATGTTTTTATCGGCAGTGGTCGACGCCGTCACGGTAATGCTGTCTAACGGAAATTGGTCTTTGTCGGTGGCGATGATGAATTTATTGGCCACTACCGTTCCGTTGAGGTAATCAAGGTCAGCCGATTGGATGTCGGCATCAATTTCGCCCCTTAATTTCAATGGGCCGGCGTGCAGGTTGAGTTTGTTGAGGTCGGCTATATCGATGTTCAGTTTCATTTTCCCTGACGGATATTTGTCACGGAAGCTCCCGTTGGCGGCCAGGTTGAACGTCAGGTTGGGGTCTTTGGTATCGGCTTTGACTTCAAACAGTCCTTTGTTGATTTTTCCGTTGAGGTTCAGGTTGGTGTAGGTATAACCGTTGAATCCTGCCTTAATGACTGTACCATCTACCGCTGCATTGGCGGTTTTGGGGTTCAAGCCAGTACCTTTAACGTTGGCTTTCAAGGATATTTTTCCGATGGAATCGTTTTTGATCAGTTTGCCCAAATCAAAATTATCCAATTCGGCCTGGCCCTGATAGGTTTCCCGGTTTTTGGTACGGCGGTCCAAACGCGCTTTCACTTTGGCGTTACCGAAAGTACTACCAATATTCATATCGGTAATGAAATTCTTCAGGGTGCCTTTAAAGGTGCCTTTGGCTGCAAACTGCGCCGGCAGTTGTATGGTATTCGGTAAGGTTCCCTTCGGTACCAATTGGTTCAGGTCTTTTGCACCAGATTGTGCGTTTTGGATTTTCAGGTCGAAATAGGCCTTGTCGGCATCCGGCAGCCCGATGATGCGTCCGCTGGCTGCCAGTTTGGTCGACCCGATACCGCTGATTTCGAGTTTGGGGATGGAAAGGTTGCGGAGTTTTCCTTCCATACGGCTGTTTACCGTCAACACCGCATTGGGGTTGCTTTTGAAAGGATTGGTATTTTTTAAATTAGGAGCGAAAAGCAACACATCCCTGAAACCGATTTTACTGTTGTTCAGGTTGGCCGAAACAGTGAGTTCACCCGGATTTTCCTTAAGTGATTCTATCGAAGGATAGGTCACCACGATTTCTTTCCTGAGTTGGGTTTGCGGGGTTTTAAGGTATAAATTTTTGAGTGAAGCGCCTTTATTTGTATAGCTGAAATTGGTAGTCAATGCCTGCACATTTAGCCCACTTTTGTCAGTTACCGAAAAAGAATTGATTTTCCCCGAACTGTTGTTTACGGCGTAGGCCAGGTCATCGGCCTCCAGGTTGATGTTTTTGAGGTTCATGTGGCGGTAATCCAGGCCTGGCTGTGCCGCATAATTGTTATAGTCAAATTGGAAGTCAACTTTTTTCAGGCTGATTTCCCCAATTTGCACCTTCCAGTTGTTGGCAGGGGAAACCGTGGTGGGGTCGTTTTTGATTAAACTGCGTTCCGCTTTACCCAATGCGAGGATGCCTTTGGTATCAGAAACTTGGAGTTTTTTGAGTGCCAACAGCCCTTTTTGTATGTCAATCGTTTCAAAGGCAACGGCCATTTGCTGCAGCTTGATTTTGGTGATGAGTTTTGACTTTTCATCTTCAAAATCGATGTTGATTCTTGACAAATCAACATCTCCCAATTTCAGTTTGAGTATTTTGTTTTCTTTTTGCTGCTTTTCGTTCACCACATCCTTGATTTCCTCTACGGTTTCAACGATGCCCTGACGCAGCTTGAGGTTGACGCCATCAATATGGGCTTTGGCTGTTTCGAAATCCAAATTGTTCAGGTCAAATTTCCTGATTCTGGTGTCAAAATGATTCACGAAAACGGCCACATCATTGTTTTCGGAGGCATCGGTATACCGGAACCTGACGCGGTCAAGGTTGATTTCGTCTACCTCAAATTCCATGGGCGGTGAATCTGTTTTTTGTTCTTTGGAAGCAAAGGCCCTGATAATGTAATCAAAATTAAACACCCCTTTCTTGTCTTTTGAAATATGCGCCGTAATGCCTTTCAAATCGATGGAGTTCAATTCAACCTTATTGTTGATGAGTTCAAACAGGCTGATGTCGACTGCCAATTTTTCACCTGCCAATAAGGTGTCTTTGGCCTGGTCTTCAAAATACACCCCTTCGAGTATTACTTTTTTGGGTAGGCCCAATTCAATGCGGTTGATGACGACTTTGGTATGGATTTTTCCTTCGAGATAGGTCACCGCCTTGTTTTTGGCGAAGTTCTGTACGGCAGGAATCTGGAGGGCCAATACCAATAGAAGGAACAGACCGATGATGGAAACAAGGGTCCAGAGTATGATTTTCAAGGATTTCCTTAAAATCTTTTTGGCGCGGATGGCGTACTTTTCTTGCAAGATAAGGTTTTGGTAAGGTGAGCAACAAAGATGGGTAAAATCCTGTTAAATGGATTTATATAATTCCGGCTTATTGTTATAAAATTATTTTTGACCTCAAAGATAATTAATGCCAACTTGTCATATACTGACTGACAATTTACGTTTATTTTTTGCTTGGCACAATGATTGCTTTTTGACCTCCCGAGTTTTAAATCAAACGATAAAAATTAAATAACTATAAAAATGGGAAAAATAATTGGAATTGACTTAGGAACCACCAACTCCTGCGTATCTGTAATGGAAGGGCAGGAAGCTGTTGTAATCCCTAATTCAGAAGGAAAAAGAACCACGCCGTCAATCATCGCTTTTGTGGAAGGTGGCGAAATTAAAGTAGGAGATCCTGCCAAAAGACAGGCGGTGACCAATCCTACCAAAACCATCAGCTCCATCAAACGTTTTATGGGGCACACTTTTTCTGAAACTACAGAAGAAGCCAAGCGTGTACCTTATACAGTGGTAAAAGGAGACAACAATACGCCTCGTGTTGACATTGACGGACGTTTGTATACCGCACAGGAATTGTCTGCCATGACACTTCAGAAAATGAAGAAAACGGCCGAAGACTATTTGGGACAAACCGTTTCAGAAGCTGTAATTACAGTTCCTGCTTACTTTAACGATGCACAACGTCAGGCTACCAAAGAAGCCGGTGAAATTGCCGGACTTAAAGTAATGCGTATCATCAACGAGCCAACTGCTGCGGCTTTGGCTTACGGATTGGACAAAAAAGGAAAAGACCAGAAAATTGCCGTTTACGATTTAGGAGGAGGTACTTTTGATATTTCCATCCTCGAATTGGGTGATGGCGTTTTCGAAGTATTGTCTACCAACGGAGACACCCACTTAGGTGGAGATGACTTTGACCAAACCATTATTGACTGGTTGGCAGACGAATTCAAATCTGACGAAGGTATTGACCTGCGCGAAGACCCTATGTCATTGCAACGTATCAAGGAAGCAGCCGAAAAAGCAAAAATTGAATTGTCTTCTTCCGCTGAAACAGAAATCAATCTGCCTTATGTGACGGCTACCGCTTCAGGACCGAAACACTTGGTAAAAAAATTGTCACGTGCCAAATTCGAGCAATTGTCTGACAGCTTGGTAAAACGTTCTATGGAACCTGTTGCCAAAGCTTTGAAAGATGCCGGTTTGTCTACTTCAGACATTGACGAAGTTATATTGGTAGGAGGTTCTACCCGTATTCCTGTAATTCAGGACCAGGTAGAAAAATTCTTCGGAAAAAAAGCCTCAAAAGGCGTTAATCCTGATGAAGTAGTGGCCATTGGTGCTGCCATCCAGGGAGGTGTTTTGTCTGGAGACGTGAAAGATGTCTTGCTTTTGGACGTTACCCCTTTGTCTTTGGGTATTGAAACCATGGGTGGCGTGATGACCAAATTGATTGAGTCGAATACGACCATTCCGACCAAAAAATCACAGGTATTCTCTACAGCTGCCGATTCGCAACCTTCAGTGGAAATCCACGTATTGCAAGGGGAAAGATCAATGGCTAATGACAACAAAACCATCGGACGTTTCCACTTAGATGGTATTCCGCCTGCACCTAGGGGCGTTCCGCAGATTGAGGTAACTTTTGACATCGATGCCAATGGTATCATCAAAGTGTCGGCTACTGATAAAGGAACCGGGAAATCACACGATATCCGTATCGAGGCTTCTTCAGGATTGACTGCAGAAGAAATCGAAAGAATGAAAAAAGATGCCGAAGCCAATGCTGACGCAGACAAACAAGCCCGTGAAAGGGTAGAGAAACTTAATGAGGCTGATGCTATGGTATTCCAGACCGAAAGCCAGTTGAAAGAATTGGGTGATAAGTTGGCCGCCGAACACAAATCGGCCATTGAAAATGCCCTTACCGAACTGAAAGCAGCACACCAATCGCAAGATTTGGGAGCCATCCAAACGGCCCTTGACAACATCAACGCGGCCTGGAAAACGGCTACCGAAGCGATGTATGCCCAAGGCGAAGCAGGTCAGGCACAGGATGCCCAGCCACAGCAAGATGCCCAAAACGGTGACACCACGCAGGATGTGGAGTTTGAAGAAGTGAAATAGGGCCGAGCGTTAAGGAAATGTCCGGTGGACATTTTTAGCGAAGGAGCCAGACGGCGCATAGGCCGTAATAATTAAGTCAAGAAAAAAACCGGTTCAGCAATGTTCCGGTTTTTTTTATTTAACATTTTTCATATTATTTATTTTGTATATTCGGAACCTATTAAAAAAAACTTCCACTATGAAAAAGGTATTTTTATTGGCGTTTTTGGTTTTGGCCACTTCTGCCTCATTCGCACAAAAGAAAAAGAAAGCGGTTGCCAAAAAGCCGGTTTTGGCGGCCTGTGTTTCCAAAATAGACAACCTGACTGCCGAAGTAAAATCGGGTAATTTCCAAATTACAATTGCCGGAAAGGGCAAAGCTACAGATGCCATCATTGTCAAAAGCAAAGACGTGGGTTCTTCCCCGACAGATTGTAAATTGACTTCCTTTATGGCCTCGGGAACCAAATTGTATTTGCTTCAATGGACCGAAAAAGCACAAATCAAGACCGGGAACAAAACGGAAGACAAAACGATAATATATTCGACCGTGTACGAAATCACCAACAAGAAACAGGTTTTCTCCAATTCGCAAACCACCAACCACATTACCGAAATAGTCTCTTTGGGCGGTACTGCTGCTACCGAAACCCAGGAAAAAATACGTAGGGAAGGCTTTGAGTTTTTCCTGAACCCTGACGGAACCATCACCCAGAAAAACAAGACCCAGGAAAACAAATGGATGTATGATGCGGCCAAAATGGAATATACAGACGCCAAAAAAAGATAAAACAAAAAAGCCTCAAATTATGAGGCTTTTTTTTATCTGAACCAATTTCCAATCGAGTGGAAGAGGCGTCCGAAAAATGTTCTTTTTTTGTAGATTTTGCCGCTGTAGCTAATACCGCCTGCAATTACAATTGTTTCACCCATTTTTCCCATGGGTTGGTCGTTCAACCTGATGTCAAGATTCAACGGCGTCTTTTCGGTGACATATATTTCTTCATCCTGCATTCCAAGAAATGAAAAAACCAGAACATCGCCTATTTTGGTTTTTATGGAATACCTGCCGTCCAAATCGGTTTGTCGTGATTCTGTTTGGCCTTTTACAGTTATAGTAACACCCGGGAATGGCCCGGATGCATCACTGACGGTACCCGAAATCTTGAATTCCTGGTTGGCCAGTTTCAAGGTGTCACCCAAAACTTTTTTATCGGTTTGCTCTGTTTTTATATTCCTTTTTACCTGCGAATAAGCATTGTGGCTGGCCAAGCCCAAAAAGCTGATGAGGGCCGAAGTAGTAGCCAGCCAAAGCGGGCTTTTTTGTTTGGGTATAACCAATTCGCGGTTCAGTTGTGAAGGGTTGAAACGCCCGCAAAGTTGCTTGTCTTTATGGAATTCGGTGAGGATTTCCCGGTCTGTGGCACGGGTGAAATCATACACGGTTTTCTGGCAGGCTACGCAAAACCTGCCTTTTTCTGCAGGGGTCATCTGTTGCCAATTTTCATGGCAAGGCTTCGGGATGGAAAGCGTAACGGGGGTGTTGGTTTGGTTCATGATGGTCGTCTTTTTTACTATAGAGACCATTTTGCACCAAAAGGTTGGAAAGATGTAAAAAAAAATTAGGGATTGATTCTTACCTCAAACATTTTGTCCCAGTTTTTTCCGGTTACAAAAAAAGTTTTTGTTTTGGGGTTGTAGGCGATGCCGTTGAGTACATCGGTATCGGGCATCATGGTAATTTTCTTTTTCAGGTCGGCAAAATTGATGATGGCTTCTACAGCGCCATTTTTTGGGTTGATGATTACCACAGCGTCTTTGCCATAGATATTGCTGTAAATTTTACCGTTAACCCATTCCATCTCATTGATGCTCGGTATTTTCGTTCCGCCGGAATATACATTCAGGTAGTCTGTTTGTGCAAAGGTTTCCGGGTTGAGGATGTGGATTTTCTCAGACCCATCGTTCATGTAAAGGTTTTTCCCATCTGTGGTCAAGCCCCAACCCTCCATGTTTTTGAAGTAGTGGAATGTTTTTTCTTTTTTGAAGGTGTCGGCATTGTAGACATACCCTTCGTTGTTCTGATAGGTCAGTTGGTAGACTTTGTTGTTCAGCACCGTGATGCCTTCCCCAAATATTTCCATCGGAAGTTCTACTTTTTTCAACACTTTACCGGTTTTGTAATCGGTTTTCCTAAGGCTCGAAATCCCCCTTTTTCCGGTACCGTTTCCGGCGCCGTTCCCGGTTCCTTCATACAAGGTATCGCGGTAAAACTCCAATCCTTGGGTGTAGGCTTCGGTATCGTGCGGATAGGTATTCACAATCGTATATGACAATAATTTCGGTTCAATATCTGATACAATTTCTATACGTGTCGAATCTAGGGCGGTTTTCCCGTCGGCATAAATGGTTGCTTTTACATTCTGGTAACCCAGTTTTTGGTCTGTGAGCGGAAATGAAAATTTACCCGAGCCTTTTACCGAACCGATTTTTTTACCGTCAAAACTATACACCACGCTGTCTATCGGTTGGTTTTTGAGGTTCATGACGTCTAATGAAAGTTGGTCTTTCTGGAAATATTGGGCCTTAATCAGGTCTTGGTTAAGGGTGAAAAGGGTTTCGCCTGCTCCGCCGCATTTGACCATAGAAACCGCTAATAAAATGATTGCTAATAAGTTGTACTTTTTCATTAAAATCTGATAAATTAAATGCTCACAAATATATTTATATTGCGCTTAAAATATTGCAAAAAAATAAAAAGATTGTATATTTGCAGCGGCAAGTCCTACACGACCAGCTCCTGCAGAATCCTCCAGGATGGGAACATAGCAAAGGTATGCGGTTGTAGCGGTGCGATGTAGGTCGCTTGCCATTTTTTAATTATCTCGTTTCGGAATGCCGGAATCGGGATTTTTTTTTAACCGCAATTTTCCTCAGATGAAATTGTACTGGCAAATCGTCCGCCTCAAATTAAAGGAAACCTTTTCGATTGCCTACGGTGATTATTCCTACCGCGATGCGCTGATTGTCACGCTTGAAAAAAGCGGCTCTAAAGGATACGGCGAATGTACTTCCATCGATTATTACCACATCAACCTGGATGATTTTGACCACAAACTGCAACAGATACAGCAAGCGGTACAAAACCAAAAAATAACCCACCCAAACGATTTTTATTTGTTCCTGCTCACCCTCGGCTTGCCCAGTTTCCTGCGTTCGGCGCTGGATTGTGCCTATTGGGATTTGTATGGGAAATTGGAAAACAAAAGTTTCCATGACCTTAATCGAATTGTAATAGCTGAAGTTCCGGAATCTTCCCTTACCATCAGTGTGGATTCGGTGGAAAACCAAATCTCCAAAATCAAAAAATCAGCATGGAGCAAATTCAAGGTCAAGTGCAATCATTTTGAAGAACAGGCGATTGTAAAATTAGCAGCCTTGGAACAAACCATTGCCCTGGATTCCAACGGCAGTTTTACCCAAGACGATTGCCTTTGGTTGCAGAACAACGCCATGGTAACAAAGTTTTCTTATCTGGAACAACCGATGAAACCTGGTGCGGAAAATTACAGCATCCTGAAAGCGGATTCGCATGCCAATTGGATGGCCGATGAAGATTGCCAGGATATAAGCGACCTCGAAAAATTACCACTCCATTACCGGAGCGTCAACATCAAACTCGTTAAATGTGGCGGCTTGACCCCAGCCTTGGAACTGATACAAAAAGCCCGTGCGCTGCATTTCAACATCATGATTGGCTGCATGACGGAAACGACAGTCGGTATTTCGGCCGGGGCAGTTTTGGCCCCGCTTTGTAATTATGCCGACCTCGATGGGGCCAACCTGATTGCCAACGATTTGGCCTCGGGAAGCCAAGTGCTGGAAGGGAAAATCAGGATAAGTGAAAAACCGGGCTTGGGTATAGAAATGAAATAATAAGATAAAAAGGCAATTACAGCATCAGCCGGATAAGACTGAAATTCTGTTTATATTTGTGTACCTTCCTTATCGATAAATAAAAAATATGAGTAAAGTAGTATTGATTACCGGCGCATCTTCAGGAATTGGCAAAGCCATCGGCGAATACCTTTTCCACAAAGGGTTTACGGTATACGGGACAGGCAGGAATCCCGAAAAAATAACCAATT
>CAZXRX010000092.1:0-9434 GCA_964642945.1 uncultured Flavobacterium sp.
TTGCTAAAGTTACAGGAGATGAAAGCATTTATACTCAAATACAAAAAACCCCTTATTATCACGGTATCCATTACGGTTTTGCAACTCATCTGGGGTTTTGACCCTAAATTCTGTATCATCAACCTCATCTGGCTGCTCGTTTAAATTACAACCCATGAAAAAAATACTCGTTTTATGCACCGGGAACAGCTGCCGGAGCCAGATGGCAGAAGGCTACCTGCGCTATTTTGCCAATGGCCGGGCCGAAGTGTACAGCGCCGGCGTTGAAACCCATGGCGTCAACCCTATGGCCATCCGCATCATGAAAGAAGACGGCATTGATATTTCGCAGCATACTTCCAACCACATAGACGAATACCTTGGTATCACTTTTGATTTTGTCATTACCGTTTGCGACAATGCCAAGGAACGCTGCCCTTTCTTTCCTACCCAGGCAAAAAAGTTCCACCACAATTTTCCCGATCCGGCAAAGGCCACAGGCAATACAGAAAATATTTTGGATGCATTCCGGTCAGTACGTGGTGAAATCAAGGAATATTGCGAAAAATTCATCGCTGAAAACCTACAATAACAACCAATCTGGGGGTTTTCTGAGTCAAACGGACAACAAATAGCTGAAGTAACATATTTATACCACCGACAGCGGATTAATGTTGTACCTTTGATTATTATTGATGCTATGAGCAAAGAAACAACCATTCCGGGCCTGACTGTGTTATCCAATGATGGGACAGACAAGCACGCGGAATTGATTGCCGCCAACAAGGAACTGGCCTTCCAGAATACCGAGAAAGAAAAGCGGGCCGCAGAGCTTGCCATTGCCAACAAGGAACTCGCCTACCAGAACAAGGAAAAGGAAAAACGCGCAGCTGAACTGGTCATTGCCAACAAAGAACTGGTTTTCCAGAACCAGGAAAAAGAAAAACGGGCAGCCGAATTGCTCATCGCCAATAAAGAACTGGAATCGTTTACCTTCATATCCAGTCACGACCTGCAGGAACCCTTGCGCAAAATACAGTCATTTTCAAGCCGTATCCTTACCGATGAATATGAAAATTTATCAGACAAAGGAAAACATTATTTTAAACGCATAGAACATTCTGCGCTCCATATGCAAACCCTGATCAATGACCTATTGGCTTATTCGCGCACCACTGCAACCGAAAGGAAATTTGAAAAAACCGACCTCAATAAAATAATCTGGGAAGTTATGGCGGCACTCAAGGAAGAACTCCAGGAAAAAAAAGCCACCATTGAACTGGGGCAATCCATACCCATCAACATCATCCCGTTCCAATTCAGGCAATTGTTACAAAACCTTATCGCCAATTCCCTGAAGTTTGCCAACCCCGAAATTCCACCGCATATCAATATCAGCAGCAACTTCATCCCTTACGATACCATCCAAAACCATCCGCTCAAGGCCGATTACTGCCACATCAGCGTAACCGACAATGGCATTGGTTTCAGTGAAGAATACCACGAGAAGATATTTGAAATTTTCCAGCGACTGCACCACAAAGACCATTATGAAGGCACCGGAATCGGCTTAACCATCGTTAAAAAAATTGTGGAAAACCACAACGGTGTCATCACCGCAACCAGCGAATTGGGAGTGGGAAGTACGTTTGACATCTATATCCCGGCCATTCAAAGCTAAAGAGTTCCATTTTTTAATGCATTTCTGACGAGCGGTTTTTACAGGGTTTTGGATATATTTGTATTTTAACCCAACTTCCAGTGAAATACATTAAACAATTAGACAGTGTAAGGGCCATAGCGGTTCTGCTTGTGATTGTAAGCCATTGGATGTCTGGAAATTACTTTGTAAGCAAGGTGCCGTTGGGTGCTATTGGCGTGGATATTTTTTTCGTATTGAGTGGTTTTTTGATTTCACGGATTTTGTTTGACAACAGGAACAAAGCCGAAAAATGGAACATCCCGGCCACTACCCTACTGAAAAACTTTTATGTAAGGCGTACACTCCGGATTTTTCCTATTTATTACCTGGTCATTTTCCTGCTGTTGCTGTTTTCGGAAAGCACCGGAACCCATATCAGGGATGCCTTTTGGTATTTTGCCACTTACACTTCCAATTTTTACTTTTTCCATATTCAGGGATGGGACGGCATCCTTTCCCACTTATGGTCGTTGGCAGTTGAAGAACAGTTTTACCTGATTTGGCCCTGGATACTCCTGTTTGCCAACCGAAAGTATTTCCCCTACATCATCGCTGGCTTTATATTGATTGGGGTGAGCAGTCAGTACGCTTTGGCGGAGGTGAAACTAAGCACCATCCTGACCTTTACCTGTTTTGATGCCTTCGGACTGGGTGCCTTGTTGGCTTGGGTACTGGTATATGCAGAGGGAAAATTAAAGATGCTGTTCCGATGGCTTACTGTTTTGGGTGTACTGTCGGTGCTGCTGTTTTGCCTCTGCCTGATTAAAGACACTTGGTATGTTCCCCTACGTACCCTGGCTTCGTTGATTACGTTGTGGCTTATCAATTATATCCTCCTGTATCGTGAAACCAATTCGATGGCGTTTAAATTGGTGCTGAACAACCGCCTGCTTATTTTTCTGGGAAAGATCAGTTACGGATTGTATCTCTACCACAACATCATTCCCCAAACCCTGAACCTGAAAATCATCAATCCTTACCTGAACCCGCTCCTGCCCGATTTCCTTTACAAAAAGCACTGGGAACTGCTGTTTTTCTTCGAAAATGCTATCCTCGTTGTTTGTGTTTCCTGGCTTTCCTTTGTTTTTATTGAGAAAAAATTCCTTAATTTGAAAAAATATTTTGAATTGGAGCATGAAAAAAACAGTCGAAATCGCCAATCGCTTCCGTGAAGTCATCATGGACGGCACCTGGATAGCCAACACCAACTTCAAACACCAACTGACCGGCCTTGATTGGAAAACGGCCACCACCCAGGTAGGCCAACTGAATACCATAGCCCTGCTCGCTCAACACATCCATTATTACATTAAAGGGATTAACCAAGTTTTCAGGGGTGGTAGTCTGGACATCAGTGACCAATACAGTTTTGATTTTCCGCCCATTACCTCCCAACATCAATGGGAAGCTTTCCTGCTACAATTTTGGGAGGATGCCGAAACCTTTGCCTCTTGTATTGAAAGCATGCCTGAAGAAAAACTGGAAGAAGGGTTTGTAGATGAAAAATATGGCACCTACCGCCGCAACATTGACGGCATGATTGAGCACAGTTACTATCATCTGGGGCAAATCAGCCTGGTTAAAAAACTCCTGCAACAATAACCGATTTTTCCGTTAAGCGATGTCGAAGACCCAAAATACTTTCACAGCCCAAATTGAAATCATCGGTATCAACCCCTTTGTATACTTGCCGGAAGCAGTTTTGGAAAATGTTTTCATCCAATCTGGGAAAACCAAAGGGAAAATACCCGTAAAAATGACCATAGACGGGCATGAATTTCCGCAGACACTCCTCAAATACAGCGGACACTGGCGCTTGTACCTCAACACGCCCATGCGCCAGGCGGCACGGAAAGAAGTGGGTGACACAGCCTTATTCGGGGTTTGGTATGACCCGGAAGACAGGACCATCCCGATGCACCCGAAACTCCAACAGGCAATTAATAGTAATGCCAAAGCGCAAGAAGTTTTTGACCAATTGCCTCCCTCCCGCCAACTGGAAATTGTACGGTATATTTCTTTCCTTAAAACGGAGGAAAGTGTAGACAGGAATGTCAACAAAGCCATTGCTTTTTTACTGGGGAAAGAACGCTTTGTAGGACGGGACAAACCGTGAATGATAAGCAGAAATTGTTAACTTTGGTATGTATCAAAAACAAAAGCATGAATGACGTAAACCAATACATCGCCCAATTTCCGGAAGAAGTGCAAAAAATACTCCAAAAAATCAGGGCAATCATACAAACAACCGTTCCGGATGCCGTAGAAAGCATCGCTTACATGATGCCGGCCTACAAACTCAAAGGCAAACCTTTGGTCTATTTCGCTGGTTATAAAAAACACATAGGCCTGTATGCAACACCTTCCGGGCACAGCCATTTTTCGGCAGAACTTTCAAAATACAAACAGGGAAAAGGTTCGGTACAGTTTCCATTGGAGGAAGCCATTCCCTTCGGACTCATAGAAAAAATAGTGGCTTACAAAGCCCAGGAAATCAAGACGAAAAAGTAAACGGTTTCGTTATTGATTGTCAAAATTAAAAAAGCTCCTGATATTTCAGGAGCTTTTATGTTATTTGGGTGGCTGACCGGGTTCGAACCGGCGACCCGCGGCACCACAAACCGCTACTCTAACCAACTGAGCTACAACCACCATTTTAACGAGTGCAAAGCTATTGCAAAAGTTTTGTTTTACAAAGAAAAATTGTAAAAAATTATATCAAATCGCTTAAGCTATTGACTGCCAAATACCTTTCGACAGTGAAACCTTCAGCGTATTCCGTCCCGATAATCCGGCCCAGATCTTGTGCGCGGTATTTAACACTGTCAAGGAAGTTTTTGGTCGCAATGGGGGTTTCAGGTTCCTTCGTATCGGGGTTGTAAAATTGCGAATCGTAGGCCAATATCGCTTCCATCTTGGTCTCCATAAACCCACTGATGTCCACCACAAAATCAGGCTCCAGGTTTTTCCACTGAATGTAATGGTACACCTGTTTCGGGCGCCAGGCTTCCTGCTTTTCGTTGTCAAGTTCGGTTTCAATACGACGCAGACCAGACAGGAAACAGGCATCAGAAACCAAATGGCTTCCTTTCGGGTGGTCGATATGACGGTCATCCACGGCATTGCACAACACAATTTCAGGGCGGTATTTCCGAATCATTTTGATGATTTCGAGCTGGTGGGTTTCGTCATTGATGAAAAAACCATCGCGCATGTTCAGGTTTTCACGGATGTCAACCTGGAGTATTTTGGCGGCTTTTGCGGCTTCGGTATCCCTGATTTCGGCAGAACCACGCGTACCGAGTTCGCCACGGGTGAGGTCAATAATCCCGATTTTTTTGCCCTTGGAAATTTCTTTGGCCAGGGTGCCGCTGCAACCGAGTTCCACATCATCCGGATGGGCGCCAAATGCCAGTATATCTAATTTCATGATGGAGTATTTTCTGTTAGTGTTACAAATTTAGTACATTCCGCATTGTCATCGACTTATTTACGGTTTCAATATATTCCTTTTCCGGATTGCTGTCGGCCATTATCCCGCATCCAATATAAATCATCGCCTGAGATTCATTATTAGATGTTTGAGCGACTTCCATGCAGCGTAGGTTGACAAACAAATCAGACCGGTCTGTTTTCATGGAAGCAAAATCAATATTCAGTTCCCCCAGAAATCCGCTGTAAAAACGTCGGTCATAGCCTTCATTTTCCAACAGAAATGATTTGGCAGCCTCTTTTGGCATTCCACAAACCGCAGGTGTCGGATGCAGGGCACGAATCAGATTGCCCAACTGGTTTTGGTCGTTCAATACCGCAGAAAGGTCAGACTTGAGATGCACAATGCCGCCGGCCTGTTGGGTATAAGGCCCGGAAACTTGAACATCACTGCCATATTCCTGTATGCTTTCCTTTATAAAATCAGTCACGATTTGTTGTTCCTGCTGTTCCTTGGTTTGCCAGGTAATATTTTCTGCCCACAATTGGGTTCCGGCCAAGGAAACCGTTTTTATGTGGGTTCCGTTTACCTGCAGGAATTGCTCCGGTGACGCGCCCAGCCACATTCCTGCCTTGGGATGGAAAAAACAATACACAAAGGCCGTAGGATATAGCGATTTCAAATGACTTAGCACATTTTCTACAGCAAAGTCCTTAAGGGTCATGACTTCTTTCCGGGACAACACTACCTTTTTGAATTGACCCTGACGGATGGCTTCCACAGCTTTGGCTACGATCGTTTCAAAAGCCTTTTTGGCCAAATCATCAGCGGCAGGCAGGGATTTTTTGAGATAATGGAAAGCTTCCGATGTCACTTTTTCTACATATATATCCGATCCTGCCGAAGGAATGAGGATTTTCCGGCTTCCGTCAAAAGAGACCATGGCAAATCCGGTTTCCCTGAAATCGACAATTTCATGCAGGCGGTTATCGTTTTGAAAAACGCCTGTAAACTGATCGGAATGGGGTTTGCTGTAGACTGCAAAAGGCAGTTTTTGGGCAAAATGCTGGTTGGTTTTCCGGAACAAATCCATATTATCTGCGGGGTAAAATCATGTTGCTCAGTTTACAGAGCGACACCAGTTTGCCGTCTTCGTCTTCAATCCTGATTTCCCACAAATGGATGCTCCTACCCTTGTGGATAATGCGCGCCGTGCCGGTAATGACCCCTTCCCTTTTGCTTCGCAGGTGGTTGGCCGAAATTTCGATGCCGCGTACTTCCTGCTTTTCCGGATTGACGTACAGCATCGATGCCGCGCTCCCTACACTTTCCGCCAAGGCCACACTGGCACCGCCATGAAGCAATCCCATGGGCTGGTGCACCCTTGGGTTAACGGGCATCGTAGCGGTAAGGAAACCTTCGCCTGCATCGGTAAATTCGATTTCCAAGGTAGACATCAGCGTATTTTTTGACATTTCATTGCACAGGGCAATGATGGAATCTTTATCAGACATGGGTAATTTTTTTTGTAAAAATACCAATTTTTCAGACTACTTTTCCTAAAGAATTCAAGCAGAACATAAAATATTAATGGCCCTTTTCCGTTTGTTAAAACAATTCAAGGCACAAATTTTTAATTTTGAATTAAATAACTACTTTTACAAAAATTCATGATTCATGCGTAAATTACTCTTTCTATTTTTGACCGGACTACTGATTACAATGTCTTCCTGCCGTAACGATTTTGAGTTTGAACCCAGTACGGGCGGTTTGGAATTTTCAAAAGACACCGTATACCTCGATACTGTTTTTACCAATATCGGCTCGAGCACTTATCGGTTGAAAGTATACAACCGCAGTGACAAAGACATTTCCATCCCAAAAATACAATTACAAAAAGGAATTGCTTCTAAATACCGCATCATGGTAGACGGGATGACGGGTGATCCCGGCGCACAAGGCAAGATTTTCAGCAATGTCGAACTTTTGGCCAAAGACAGTTTGTTTGTTTTTATAGAAGTGACTGCCGATGTGGCCAGTGCCAACCCGTCCGATTTTTTATATACCGACAAGATTTTGTTTGACAACATCAGCGGGGCGCCACAGGATGTCGATTTGGTGACCTTGATACAGGATGCGTATTTTATTTATCCGAAACGAACCGGACCTAGTAACAATTTTCAATACGAGCAAATTAATTTAGGTATTGATGACGAACTCAATAATGTAGTGGTTACAGGCAGCAATCTCGACCACAGTGACCCGGTTAACGGGGATGAGTATTTCTGGAACAATTCCAAGCCTTATGTGGTGTACGGCTACGCATTTGTTCCCGGTACAGAAACCCTGACCGTACAAGACGGTGCACGAATCCATTTTCACGCCAATTCGGGATTGATTATCGGAAAAGACGCCACTTTGAAAATCATGGGCCTCCCTTCCAACACAGCAGCCCTGGAAAAGGAAGTCATTTTTGAAGGCGACCGCCTCGAACCTGCTTTTGCTGATGTTCCCGGACAATGGGGCGCCATTATCAATTATTCTACCTCATCCGCCAATGAAATCAATCACCTGACCCTGAAAAACGCCACGGTGGGTATTCTTTGCGGCAACTTAGCCCTTACCACCAATACGGTTGATTTTCCTAAACTGACCATCAGGGATTCCCAGATATACAATTGTTCGAACCTGGGTATACTGGCCCGGAAATCAAACGTTACCGGGAGCAATCTGGTCATCAATTACTGCGGACAGGCTGGCTTTGCAGGAACTTTTGGCGGAACTTATAACTTTACACACTGTACGTTCAATAACAATTGGCCGAGTTCCAACCAAGTGGCGGTTTTGCTGAACAACTATTTTGAAACCGAAGCTGCGATATATGCCCATGACCTTACCCAGGCGAATTTCAACAATTGTATCATTTATGGCAGCAACCAGATTGAAATGTTGTTGGATAAAGTTGATGACAACAGCGTGGCATTCAATTATAAATTCAACCATTGCCTGATTAAGTTCAATAACATCAGTAACCAGTTCAGTTCTAACCCGCTGTACCAGTTTGCCACAGACAGCGCCCATTATGTGAATTGCAGTATAGCCACCAATTCGGGTTTGTTTAACCCAAGATTTGAGGATGTCAACAACAACGACCTGAGGCTTTCACAGGATTTGAATTTACCTGCTGATGCCACCTTCGCCAGTGCCGTGCCGCTCGATATATTGAGAATAACCAGAACTACCTCTACGGATTTGGGAGCTTATCAATTTGTTCCTTAATAACTTATCACAAACAAAAAAGAAAAGGTTTCAATTATACGTTGAAACCTTTTTTTATTATTGCTTGATAAATTTCGTACTGGTTGTACCGTTATCGGTATTGATTGTTACAAGATAGCTACCCGGTTTGAGTCCGGAAACGTCTAAACTGTCACCCGGATTGGTCCCAACCAAAACCAACTGGCCAAGGGTATTGTATATCTGGATTGAATGGAGGACAAGACCGGCTTTGGTACGGAAGTATAGCATATCTTTGGTCGGGTTCGGTGACAAGGTGAAATAAGTGTCAAATGCAAAATCATGGGTTGCCAATGCCTGGATGGTGGTAATGGCAGGGTCGGTATCTACCGGAAAATTATAATCAAAATAAATGCTGGCACTGTTGGCAAAAGTATCACCAACAACCAATGTGGGCTTCGTCTTGATTTTAAAAGCTATATAACCATCATTGTTGGCATCATTAAAAGGGAGGTTGATGCCTTCGAAAATGAATTCCACTTTTCCTGTGGTATCCATCCTGGTCACAAAAGGATGGCTACTGCTCATCGGGACCAATGAATTTAAATCGAATTTTGTCAAATCAATCAGGTCTTTTACCACAATATTTTGGGCGGCGAAAGTACCGGTGTTTTCAAAACGAATCACATAATGTACATATTGTCCAATAACGCTGGTTCCTACCAAATTACCTTCAGTACAAATTTTGTCATTTGGATCGAGAGAATTTACAACCTTTTGTTTAATGCTGTGGTAGTTGTCGTACAAAAACTCATCGGTTGTGGTTGGCGTAATCGTCGCATTAAAATTTAACTGATCACCGCCGTTTAGCGGAGGTGTTTCGGTTGGCGAATTGAGATTCATTTTTACCGAGATTTCCCTTTTTTCCAGAGGAAGTAAGTTGGCATAATTAAAAGTCAGCAGGCCTGTTGCCTGTGATGAAAATACAGGAATTGCAGACACCAAATCCATTTTGGCATCATCATACGAAAAGGTTATAACTCCCGACAACTGAGTAGTGCCTTTGTTCCTGAATAAAATCTT
>CAZXRX010000093.1:0-9280 GCA_964642945.1 uncultured Flavobacterium sp.
TAATCTAGACGGACTTGAGTTCATTAATAAAATGAATAGGAAAAAGGAAAATATTTTTATATACATAGACCCCCCATATGTAGAAAAAGGGGCTGATTTGTATATGAATTTCTATTCTAAAAAAGACCATGAACAACTATCCGCTAAAATTCATAAAATGAATATGAAATGGATGGTTTCGTACGACAATACCGATTTAATATTAAATTTATACAAGAATAAAAGAAAAGTAATATATCAACTGTCACAAGCTGCGTCAAATAGAATAGGAGATGAAGTTTTAATTTTTTCAGAAGAACTAAATTTTGAAAATTCAATCGATAAGCTTAAATCCCCTGTTTCAATTTAGAATAACCCCGATACCACAGATTTCCACCCGAGGCTTTAGCCGAACTGACGAAGTAACCAGCTCCGCAAAGTCTCCCGACTTTGCGGAATTTCTTATTATATATAAAAAAGTTCAAAGTCAGGAGACTTTTGCGCAGCTAAATGAAACAACGCCTCAATCTTTCACTATTCCAGAACTTTATACAGTGCCCGGCATAGCCTCTGCAGGCGAGTGTCAATTCAATTGAAAAATCCGTAAAACGAAAAGCTGTTTGACCCGCCGCGGCGGGGAGTTCTTTTCGTTTAGGATTTGAAATTGAAATTGACCGCCGAAGAGGCAAGCCTTGACTTTTTGCTTCTTTTGCGTCAAGGCACCCGAGCCTTTATGGCGAACTGAGCGGAGCTAAAAGAAGGCCCTCGCGGCAGCGAAAACATGACAATAAAGCCATTCATCAGCCCTTGCAGAAGTGCCCTTCAAACCACTAATGAAAAGCCACGTTCTGAAAACAAAACCACAACTCCCCGCTAAACCCCTAGCCCAGATTGCAACGGAAATCTTTTTTAAGGATTGGTCTGGAGCATAGCGCAAGACAAAATCAATCCTTAAAAAGATTGCAGTGAAAAGCTGGAACCAGCTCCCAACAAAAAACCCACTTCACAGTGGGTTTCTTTATTTAATCGGGGTCCTTCATTTTGAAGGTTTCCATGAATTTGGTGGTGTAGTTACCGGCTACGTAATCGGGTTCGTCCATCAGTTGGCGGTGAAACGGGATGGTCGTTTTGATGCCTTCGATGTAGAACTCGTCGAGGGCGCGTTTCATCTTGCTGATGGCTTCCTCGCGGGTCTGCGCGGTGGTAATCAGTTTGGCAATCATCGAGTCGTAGTTCGGCGGGATGGTATAGCCAGCGTAAACGTGCGTGTCCAATCGTACGCCATGGCCTCCTGGTGCGTGTAGCACGGTGATTTTCCCTGGCGAAGGGCGGAAGTCATTATACGGGTCTTCGGCGTTGATACGGCACTCTATGGCGTGCAGCTGTGGCAAATAGTTTTTCCCCGAAATCGGGATGCCTGCCGCTACCATAATCTGCTCACGGATCAAATCGTAATCAATCACCTGCTCGGTAATCGGGTGCTCTACCTGGATACGGGTGTTCATTTCCATGAAGTAGAAGTTGCGGTGTTTGTCCACCAAAAATTCTACGGTTCCGGCGCCTTCATATTTGATGAATTCGGCAGCTTTTACGGCCGCCTGTCCCATTTTTTCACGCAGTTCGTCGGTCATGAACGGCGATGGGGTTTCTTCGGTCAGTTTCTGGTGGCGGCGTTGCACCGAACAGTCCCTTTCCGAAAGGTGGCAGGCTTTTCCGTAAGCGTCGCCCACTACCTGTATTTCGATATGGCGTGGTTCTTCAATGAGTTTTTCGAGGTACATGCCGTCGTTCCCGAAAGCCGCAGCCGATTCCTGGCGGGCACCTTCCCAGGCTTTGAGCAAATCTTCTTCTTTCCAAACAGCGCGCATTCCTTTTCCGCCACCTCCGGCAGTTGCCTTCAGCATGACAGGGAAGCCCATTTCTTTGGAAAGTTCGAGCGCTTGCTCATAAGATTCCAACAAACCGTCAGAACCCGGAACGCAAGGAACGCCGGCCGCTTTCATGGTCGCCTTGGCCGAAGCCTTGTCGCCCATACGGTCGATCATTTCTGGGGAAGCACCGATAAATTTGATGCCGTGCTCTTGGCATATTTTAGAAAATTTGGCGTTTTCAGATAAAAACCCGTACCCTGGGTGGATGGCATCGGCATTGGTGATTTCGGCCGCCGCGATGATGCTCGACATTTTCAGGTAAGACAGGTTGCTGGGTGGTGGGCCAATGCAGACGGCTTCGTCGGCAAATTTTACGTGAAGACTTTCTGCGTCGGCAGTGGAATAAACCGCAACGGTCTTGATTCCCATTTCACGACAGGTACGGATCACGCGAAGTGCGATTTCCCCCCTGTTGGCTATTAATATTTTTTTGAACATCTTGCTGGTTTAGATATAAAGATTAAACAATTTTAAAGATTTAAAGATTTAAAGATTATCGCACGAAACGCCCAATAACCTTACAGTCTGTAATCTTGTAATCCTAAAATTAAGATGGGTCAACTAAAAATAAGGGTTGGTCGAATTCAACAGGCGACATATCGTCTACCAAAATCTTGACGATTTTTCCTGCGTATTCTGATTCGATTTCGTTGAACAATTTCATCGCCTCGATTACGCAAAGTACGTCGCCTTTCTTGATGGTGCGGCCCACTTCAACAAAAACATCCTTGTCTGGGGCTGGTTTGCGGTAGAACGTACCGATAATAGGCGATTTGATGGTGATGTATTTCGAATTGTCATCGGCTGCCGGAGCTGCGGCGGCGGCTGGTGCGGTTGCGGCTGGTGCTGCGGCTGCAGGAGCTGCCTGTGGCAAGGCCTGCATTGGTGCCTGTTGCACGTAAGTGATATCCGGACTGTTGCCTTCCAGGGTGGTCCTGATGGTGATTTTGATGTCACCCGTTTCCAATTTCACTTCTGCTACCCCCGAATTGGATACAAATTTGATTAGGTTTTGAATTTCTTTTAAATCCATGATATTAGTTTTTAGTTAGCTTGTTTTATTGTTTATTATAGGCCCATTTCAGGTAAATGGCACCCCAGGTAAATCCGCCGCCGAAAGCTGCGAAAATGAGGTTGTCGCCTTTTTTGAATTTGTCTTCGAAATCGCTCAACAACAAAGGCAGTGTAGCCGAAGTGGTGTTGCCGTAACGGTGGATGTTGACCAGTACTTTTTCTTCATCGAGCTCCATGCGCGAGGCCGTGGCATCGATGATTCTTTTGTTGGCCTGGTGGGCGATGAGCCAGTTGACGTCTTCTTTGGTTAAATTGTTGCGCTGCATGATTTTTTCGCTCACGTCTGCCATTCCGGAAACGGCATATTTAAACACGGTTTTCCCATCCTGGAATACATAATGCTGCCTGTTTTCAACAGTTTCTTTGGAGGCGGGTAACAACGAACCGCCGGCGTCAATTTTTAAATATTCCCTTCCAATGCCGTCAGAGCGCAAAAATTCGTCCTGCAAGCCAAGCCCTTCGTGGTTGGGTTCGAACAAAACGGCTCCGGCCCCATCACCAAAGATGATGCAGGTGGCGCGGTCGGTATAATCGATAATCGATGACATCTTGTCGGCACCGATCAGCAATACTTTTTTATATTTCCCAGATTGGATGTAGGCAGAGGCGGTTGACATTCCGTAAAGGAAGCTCGAACACGCGGCCTGAAGGTCGTAGGCGAAGGCGTTGACTGCCCCGATTTGTGTGGCTACAAAAACCCCGGTGGAGGCTACGGGCATGTCTGGTGTGGTGGTGGCCATGATGACCATGTCAATTTCGGCCGGGTTGATGCCGCTTTTGGCAATCAGGTCTTTGGCTGCTTTTATCGCCATGAAAGAAGTTCCTTTTCCGCTTTCCTTCAACAATCTTCTTTCTTTTATTCCGGTACGGGTCGTAATCCATTCATCGTTGGTATCCACCATGCTTTCGAGCACTTCGTTGGAAAGGACAAAATCGGGAACATACGCACCGACAGCAGTAATGGCAGCTGTTATTGTATTCATATCACTAATTTATGGTCTGTAAAATCAGGTTTTTTAAGAGAGGTGGAATTTACAAAAAAAAAGTCTTGCTTCTACCAAAAAGCGGAAAAAACAAAAAACTCCCACTAGACGTGAGAGTTCATTTAACTTTTTTATTACAATTAAGCTTCGGCTACTGATTTATCAATAACTACCTGCCCCCTGTAATACATTTTACCTTCATGCCAGTAAGCCCTGTGGTACAAATGCGCTTCTCCAGTTACAGGACAGGTAGCGATAGTTGCCACTGTCGCTTTGTAATGCGTTCTTCTCTTGTCTCTTCTCGTTTTGGAGATTTTTCTCTTAGGATGTGCCATTTTACTATATTATTTATCCGTTAATAGTTTTTTTAATTTGTCCCACCTGGGGTCGGTATTTTCTTCTTCAGTATTCTCTTTTTTGTGTTCCGTGACCTGCAAATCATTCAATTTGTCGAGCACATCGGTTTTGAGCGTGCCGTCTTTCACCCCGGGATGTACCCTTTTGAACGGAATCGAAAGCACAATCATTTCGTAAATGTACTGGGAGACATCCAATTGGTGCTCGCCATGCGGCAAAATCAAAAGCTCTTCGTTGTCGTTGTTGAATTCTTCCCCGAACTGAACGACCAGTTTGATTTTCCCTTTGATGGGCAGGTCAAACATTTCGTTGGTAAGGTCACAGGGCACGTGAACGGTTCCGCTGTGTTTGAAAGAAAGCTCCAACATCGTGCTTTTTTTCTCCAATACAATACTTACTTTAATATCACAGTCTTCAAACTCGTGATAATCAAAAGCATCAAAGAACTTCTTGTTTATCTGATACTCAAATTGATGCTTCCCAATTTTTAACCCTATAAAAGGAATTAAATACGCATTTGTTATTTTCATCACCTCATCAATTTTCCCCGAAAACGAAATCAACCTAGTGATTTCACAATCGGAGTGCAAAGATATAAAATAATTACAATTCCAAAAGCCTTATTCGCCTTTTTTTGACATTATGTGTTTTTCGCTGATTTTTAAGGGTCTGCGGCTGATTTCTGCGTATTGGTTTCTTGAATGAAAAATATCAATGGCCAGGTAAACCGCTTCCTTGAACGACGAATGATCGGCCTTTCCTTTTCCGGCGATTTCATAGGCCGTGCCGTGGTCTGGCGAAGTCCTGATTTTATTGAGTCCGGCGGTATAGTTGATGCCGCTTCCGAATGACAGGGTCTTGAACGGAATGAGCCCTTGGTCGTGGTAGGTGGCAATGACGGCGTCGTACTTTTCATATTGCCCGCTTCCGAAGAAGCCATCGGCAGAATACGGCCCGAAAACCAGCAGCCCTTTTTCAAAAAGTTTTTTGATGGTCGGCCTGATCAGGTCATCGTCTTCTTTTCCAATCACACCGTTGTCTCCGGCATGTGGATTGAGCGCCAACACGGCAATTTTCGGTTTGTTGATGCTGAAATCCTGTATGAGTGACTTGTTGATGGTTTGTATTTTCTGTACAATCAAGGCTTCGGTGAGGTGCTGGGCGACTTCGTTGACCGGAATGTGGTCGGTAATCAACCCTACCCGCAAATTGTCCTGAACCATGAACATCAGTGCTTCGCCTTCGAGTTCCTGATTGAGGTAATCAGTATGCCCCGGAAACTTGAAATCTTCTGATTGGATGTTGTATTTGTTGATGGGTGCGGTTACCAAAACATCAACTTCGCCTTCTTTCAAGGCTTTGGTGGCAGCCACAAATGATTTAATGGCATATTTTCCTATATTTTCGTCGTTCTGCCCGAAATTGATTTCGACGCTTTCCTTCCAGACATTCAACACATTGATTTTGCCCTTAACCAATTGGTTGATGTGGTCGATGCCGTGCAGCTGTACTTCAGAATTGAGGTTGCGTTTGATAAAGGACAATATCTTGACATTGCCGAAAATGACGGGCGTACACATTTCCAGCATCCGTGTATCTTCAAATGTTTTTAAAATTACCTCGCTTCCTATGCCATTCAGGTCACCGATGGATATTCCTACGATTATATTTTCTGCATTTTTCATAAAGTACCCGGTTATTTATTGCTAATTTTGTGGTGCAAATTTAGTAAAATAAAACCACAAATGTTTACCGGAATCATAGAAACCCTCGGAACCATCAAAGATATCCAGAAAGAGAACACCAACCTTCACATCAGCGTACAATCGGCCCTTACCCACGAGCTCAAAATTGACCAGAGTGTGGCGCACAACGGAGTCTGCCTGACGGTGGTTTCCATTGAGAACCACACCTATACCGTGACGGCCATACAGGAAACCCTAGACAAAACCAATGTGGGCGACTGGAAAATAAACGACGAAGTAAACCTGGAACGCGCCATGAAACTGGGCGACCGTCTTGACGGGCATATCGTGCAGGGCCATGTAGATCAGGTTGGCGTCTGCACCTCGGTCACCGAAACCAACGGAAGCTGGCTTTATACTTTTGAATACGACGGCGGCCCCAAAAACCTGACCATCGAAAAAGGCTCCATTACCGTAAATGGAGTAAGCCTGACGGTGGTGAATTCTAAAATTACTGCGTTTAGCGTGGCCATTATTCCGTATACTTACGAACATACCAACTTCAAAAACTTTGTAGTCGGTACCAAAGTCAATCTGGAATTTGATGTGATAGGGAAATATGTAAGCAAATTACAGTCTTTGGCATAAATAAAAAAGGGCTCAAACTGAAGCCCTTTTTTTATATCGGTATATTTTAAAAAATGCAAATAAGACTGCTGCTGCCAACAAACCGGACAAGCCAGTGTCAATAGGCAAGCCTATTGGCGGAGGAACGGGTTGCGGTGGGTCTGGGGCGGCAGAAGCAAAATTACAAACTAACAAGCCTGCAAAAATCAAAAATAATCTCATTGGGACAATGTTCATAAGGTGTAAAAGTAAAAAAAAAATCTGTTTTTCATAATTTTATCGCACAAAATCGAACATTTAACGAAAACACAACACTCTAAATACGAAGCCAAAACGCATTTGGTTCTTATTAAAACGCAGAAATTTTTGATTTATTTTTAAAAAAAAAGACTTCAAAAATACATTTGAAGTCTTTTATGTGGTCCCACCTGGGCTCGAACCAGGGACCACCTGATTATGAGTCAGGTGCTCTAACCAACTGAGCTATAGGACCGGTCCCCTTCACAAAGCAGGGCTTTATTTAGAGGATGCAATACTAGCACTTTTTTTTGTTTGGTGCAACTATTTCTGGTGGTTTTCTTGACAAAGTTCAATTAAAACCCCATTGGTTCCTTTTGGGTGCAGAAAAGCAATCAGCTTGTTGTCGGCCCCTTGTTTTGGGGTTTCATGCAGCAGGACAAAGCCTTCTGATTTGAGCCTTTCCATCTCAGCCATAATATCTTCCACATCAAAAGCAATATGGTGGATGCCTTCGCCTTTCTTTTCTATAAATTTGGCAATCGGGCTTTCCGGATTGGTCGCTTCCAGCAATTCGATTTTATTGGGGCCGTTCATAAAAAAGGAAGTCTTGACGCCTTCGCTGGCCACTTCTTCCTGTTTGTAGGGTGGTGCGCCGAATAATTTTTCAAAAAGCAGGTTGGACGTTTCGAGGTTTTTTACGGCAATGCCGATGTGTTCAATTTTTCTCATGAGTGCCTGAGTGGCTTAGTGCCTTAGTGCCTGAGCCCACTAACACAAAGATACAGATTTGTCTTATTCTCCAGCCAGTCTGAAACGAAAAACAGCAAAAACTAAGACACTGAGGTACTGAGGCACTCAAAAAGTTGTATTTTTGCCCCATGGAAACGAACAGACAGAAAAAAATCGGAAGTGTTTTACAAAAAGACCTGGTAGACATCCTTCAGGGGGAAATACGCAAAAACGGCGTCACCAACCTGGTGATTTCCGTGTCAAAAGTGGTTACGACTACTGATTTATCGATTGCCAAAGTATACCTGAGTGTATTCCCGCAGGACAGGGCAAAAGAGTTGCTCGAAGCCATCAAGTCAAACGCACCGCTCATCAAGCACGATTTGGCCCAGCGTGTAAAGCTGCAATTGCGCAAAGTGCCCAATCTGGCCTTTTATATTGACGATTCCCTCGATTATATCGAAAAAATTGATTCTGCCCTTTCCGGAAAAGAAAATCCGATAGAAAACCGCGACCTGTTGGAAAAACGCAAAAAATCATAACGCATTTAAAAAATCAATCCAATTTGAATTTTCCGCTTTACATAGCGAAACGTTATATTTTCAGTAAAAGCAAAAACAACGCAATTACCATCATTTCCCGCATTGCCCTCACCGGTATCGTTATTGGTTCACTGGCCTTGTTTGTGGTATTGTCTGTTTTCAGCGGCCTGCGCGAATTCAGCCTTACTTTCACCAATGACATGGATCCCGATTTAAAGGCTACTGCGGTTAAAGGAAAATCATTCGTTATTTCTGCTGCCCAGGAAAACCAACTCCGACAAATCAAGGGAATTGCCCTTTACAGTAAAACCATAGAAGAAAGGGTATTGTTTTCGTTTGCAGACAAACAGCAGGTCAGTTACCTCAAAGGCGTGGATGCCCAATTTAAAAAACTGAACCCAATTTCCAAAAAACTTTTTAGTGGCAACTGGCTCGAAACCAACACCACCCAGGCCGTCATCGGTTATGGGATTTCACAGAAATTGTCACTGGGCCTGTTTGATGCGGTGCATCCGATGGAAGTTTTTGTGCCGAAACCCGGACGCGGACAAATTGAATCAGAAGACCAGGGTTTCAACAAAGCTTATCTGGTGCCCATCGGGATTTATGCCATCAGCGAAGAACTCGACAGCAAATATGTATTTGTAGATTTGGAGCTGGCCCAGGAAGTGATGGGATTTGCGCCCAATCAGTTAACCGCCCTTGAAATCAAGATGGCTCCTAATGCCGACGAAGCCCAGCTAATGCAGGAAATTGAAAAAATCTTCAAAAACCAGGTGGAAGTCAAAACACGTGCGCAGCTCAATGCTACCTTATATAAAATGCTCAACACCGAAAATTTTGTGCTCTACCTTATTTTCACGCTGGTCATCATCATGATTTTGTTTGCTTTTGCAGGTGCCATCGTCATGGTCATCATAGACAAAAAAGACAACCTCAAAACACTTTTTTCGTTGGGTACAGAAGTTAAAAACCTGCGCAGGATATTCCTTTATTATGGCATTTCACTTTGTGCCATCGGTGGGATTTCGGGAATTGTAATTGGTTCCGTAGTGGTTTTGCTGCAACAGCAATTCCAGTTTTTCATGATTACCGACAGCCTGGCCTATCCAGTGGTCTTCACGCTCGAAAAT
>CAZXRX010000094.1:0-9229 GCA_964642945.1 uncultured Flavobacterium sp.
AGCGCAAAATCAAAATATTTGGAATTGGTCGAATTTGAGATAAAGGCACCCGCATACAAACGCAGGCTCACCTGTCTGTTGTCGTCAAACAATCTTCTGAAACTGATTTCACCCGTCACTTTCCCGAACTTGCTCGCCAGTTGTACTTCACCTCCATAACCAAGGTGTTTGGTGATTTCCGTACGGGTGGAGGCAAAACGGGCGTTGAATACCGAATAACTTCCGACGTAGGTGTTGGTTACAAAATTGCTTTTTTCACGGTCTACATAGACCTGGCGGAACTGGATGATTTGTTTTTTGTTGTCGCGGTAATCACTTTCACGGATACGGAACACGATGTAAGGGTTGATCCTGCTGTAATAGGCATCAGGCGCATAATGGAAGAAATCACCGCCTACGCCATATTTTACGGCATACAGGCTGCGGTCCCGGTTCATTTGGTTCACGGCCAAGGCAAAAGTCCCGGTCAGGTTGTTGGAACGGGTGGAATAGGAAGGCGTAACATCAAAAGTAAAAGGTTTGTCGAGGATGGTTTTGTTGTGGAAACGCATACCTGCAATGAAACCGTCATACAGGTTGTACTGCAAGGTCGGAACATAAATCACCTGGTTGTAAAAAGGCTCTTCCAGATCTTTGAGGAAAATGAATTTGACCGGTTTGTTGAACAGCGAAAAACGGTTCAACGGCCTGGAATTGTTGCGTCGGTTGTATTCAGGTACTTCATTTTTGTAGTTGATGACCAGGCGGTCGGCCCCGTTTCGCAGTAGGGTATAGGTACTGTCTGCCTTTAGCGGGTCAATCCATTGGGTGAAAACCACTTCTTTCTTTTGGAGCCCATATATAGGGATGGGCACTTTGGCGTTGGTCTTGTCTTTCAGCCTGAAACTGATGCTGTTGTCGTCTTTCGTTACCTTACCGAACTTGTAATCAATCAATTGGCGGGAGTTGACCAAGACGTCAAAAAACCAATCCGTATTTTTTTCGGTATGGGAAGACAGGATGGTCGCAAGTTTTAAAGCATCGGCTTCATTTTCGTAAGCATACAAAACAAATTCTGCAACTGATTGTTCGAGGTTTTCCTTTCCGATGTAGGTAGAGAGGTATTTAAAACTGAGACCTGCCCGGTATTTCGAAGCAATTTTCTCGTTGAATTTTATGAGGGTACTTTTAGGGTCGCCCAACGGCTGATCGAGGTTCTTCCGAGCCATGAGCATATAAAAATAACTGTATTGACCATTGAAATCGAGCGATACGAGGTTGTAACCCCTGAAGAGTTTGTAACGGTAAATGTTTCCCATCATTTTTGCCTGTGGGTAAAATTCGTCTATGTATTTCATCATGTAATACACTTGTATGGCGTCAAAAATCCAGTTGTCTTTACGTGGGTCTATCTGCAGCGAGTTCTTGAGGTAATTGTTCAGGTAGGTCTTGAGGAACTTCAGTTCATAGATGAACTCATTCGGGAACGGGCTCAAAAATGAAGGCAGTTGGTTCAGCCCGTAAAAAGGGTTTTTGTCGTAATCACTTTGCGAAACACTTATTTTTTCCAGTTGGTTTTTGCCCAGGTTTTCCGTCACGAAATTGACCACTTTGTCAATCACGATGGCTTTCTGCAAATCTTCCACCTTGTTTTCCTGCAGATTTGAAATGACTTCGATGGTACTGTTTTTATACGAAGTGAAGCTGGATTTTTTTTCGATATACAACGGAATATCAAATAACTTCTGACCGGAAAAAAGATAGGTTTCCCCATCGGTCTGCAACACCTTCAAATCTGTACTAGCCTGGTAACCCGTCGGCAGCGTCAGTTTCAGCTGCACATCAAACAAGGCATTGGCGATGTCATCAATATTGAGGTTGCTGTATTTCAGGAAGGCGTGGTTTTCGTATCTGGAAGGCGTCAACAGCCAGTTTTTGAGCATGAAATTCCCGTTGTTGTCATAACCGTAACGCGTAAAACGGTCGTCAGGAATTTTGAGATGGTACGAAAGCATCAACTGGATTCGTTGCCCCGCAAGTAAAGGTTGAGGCAACTGTACCTCAACCAAATCGGGTTGGCCTTTTGGGCGTTGCCATACTAGGGGCAATCCGGTTTCATCTGTGATGGAAAGGTCAAAGGTGCGGCCTTTTTCCTTTTCGGTGGCCAGGTGGAAACTGCGTACAAATTCATCCGAAAAGCGTTTGCCCAATGGCGTTTCCCGGTCAGAATAGGCATTGTTCCAATCATTCAGTACCAAATCCGATAGGGCATCGGTGGTTTGGTTGTGAAAAGTAAGTTTTTGGGTTACCTGCACTGTTTTCGCTTCGGCATCCAAAGTAACGGTTACGTCAAGTTGGTGCTGGGCCTGGAGCTGTTTAGGGCCAAATAAGGCGCAGAGTATAAAGAGTAAAAGTATCCTCAGTTTCAAGTCAATTTCTTTTTCAATGGCTAATATAAATATTTCGCCAGATATAGCACCATTAGTTAGAAAATAAAAAGGCAACCGTTACAGCTGCCTTTTGTTTTTTAAAAGTTCGGACTCAGGTTGTATTTTTTGTAGAAGTTGTCCAGTGCCTCGACCACTTCGTCTTCGGTATCCACCAATTTAATGAGGTTCATGTCTTCCGGATTGGCATTTTTCTGCTTGTCAATCATGGTGTTCTTGATCCAATCAAGCAAACCAGACCAATACTGCGTGCCCACCAAAATAATTGGAAAACGTCCGATTTTCTTGGTTTGTATGAGCGTTACGGCTTCAAACAATTCATCCAAAGTACCGAAACCGCCCGGCATTACTACAAAGCCCTGTGAATATTTCACGAACATTACCTTGCGCACAAAAAAGTAGTCAAAGTTGAGGTTCTTGTCTTTGTCGATATAGGGGTTGTAATGCTGTTCAAACGGCAGTTCAATGTTCAATCCTACCGAAGTACCTTCGCCGCGGTGTGCCCCCTTGTTTCCGGCTTCCATAATACCCGGTCCGCCGCCCGTGATGACGCCATAACCCGCCTTGCTGATTTTGTAGGCAGTGCGTTCGGCCAGTTCGTAATACGGGTCGTCCGGCTTGGTCCTGGCCGAACCGAAAATAGATACACAAGGCCCAATCCTGGCCATGCTTTCATAACCGTTCACAAACTCCGACATGATTTTGAAAATCGCCCAAGAATCGTTCGAGCGGATTTCATTCCAGGTTTTCTGTTTTAACTTGTCGTGTATTTTGTGGTCTTCGTTTTCGTAATCGTTAAATGACATATTCGTTTATTTTTTATTGTTTTTTTTGTAGCTTATCCGGCTATCCGCACCAATCTTTTTATGGCCAGAAGAATGGCAACAAAAAGGATTTAAGCTCCACACGAGCAAAGCGACTGCCGAAGGAATCCGGGCTAAAATAGCCTGCTAAAGTAATTCTTTTTTCAAAAACTGCGCCGTGTAGCTTATTTTGTTTTTCACAATTTCTTCCGGGGTTCCGTGGCAAAGCACCTCGCCGCCGCCTTTTCCGCCTTCCAGACCAATATCAATGATGTAATCGGCCAACTTAATCACGTCCATATTGTGTTCGATAATCAGTACGGTATTGCCTTTGTCCACCAGTTTGTTGATCACGTCCATCAGCACGGCGATATCTTCAAAATGGAGTCCTGTCGTAGGCTCATCCATGATGTAAAACGTATTTCCGGTATCTTTTTTCGACAATTCGGTAGCCAACTTGATGCGCTGCGCTTCACCACCCGAAAGCGTGGTACTTTGCTGGCCCAGCGTAATGTAGCCCAAACCGACATCCTGTATGGTTTTAACCTTGCGGTAAATTTTCGGGATGTTTTCAAAATAACCGACGGCTTCGTCTACCGTCATGTTCAGTACATCAGAAATTGATTTGCCCTTGTAACGAATCTCCAGGGTTTCCCGGTTGAAACGTTTCCCCTGACAGGTTTCACATTCCACATACACATCGGGCAGGAAGCTCATTTCAATGGTTCTGACACCACTTCCTTCACAGGTTTCGCAACGGCCGCCACTTACGTTGAAGCTGAAGCGTCCGGCTTTGTAACCGCGTATCATCGCTTCCGGCGTTTGGGCAAAAAGGTTCCGGATTTCGCTGAACGCATCGGTATACGTCGCCGGATTGGAACGCGGGGTGCGTCCGATAGGGCTTTGATCGATGTCGATGACTTTGTCGATATGTTCCAACCCTTCAATTTTTTTATAGGGTTGTGGTTTTTTTACCCCATTGAAATAATAGGCATTCAGGATAGGGTAGAGTGTTTCATTGATCAGGGTCGATTTGCCACTTCCGGAAACCCCGGTAATGCAAATCAGTTTGCCCAATGGCAGTTCAATGGATACGTTTTTCAAATTATTTCCGGTGGCTCCGGTCAATTTCATGAATTTTCCGTTGCCTTTGCGTCTTTTTTTCGGAACTTCAATTTCTTTTTCACCATTGATGTATTGGGCAGTCAACGTATGCTCGGCCAACAATTGCTGTGGGGTGCCTTGGCTGATGATTTTTCCGCCGTATTTCCCGGCTTTTGGGCCGATATCGATGACCCAGTCGGCACGCACAATCATGTCTTTGTCGTGTTCTACTACCAACACCGAATTCCCGATGTCGCGCAGGTTCTCGAGCGAATTGATGAGCCTGTCGTTGTCCCTTTGATGCAATCCGATGCTGGGTTCATCTAAAATGTAAAGTACGCCCACAAGCTGTGAGCCAATTTGGGTGGCCAACCTGATGCGTTGCGCCTCACCGCCCGAAAGTGATTTGGAGCTGCGGCTAAGTGCAAGGTAATTCAAGCCCACATCCATCAAAAAAGTAAGGCGTGACCTGATTTCCTTGACGACTTCAGCGGCGATGGCTTTTTGTTTGTCGGTCAGTTGGCTGTCGAGCGTGGCAAACCAAACAGTCAGTTCTGAAATGTCCATAGCAGACAGTTCCGCTATGTTTTTGTTATTGATTTTAAAGAAAAGGGCTTCTTTTTTGAGCCTTGACCCGTGACATTCGGGGCATTCCACTTCGTCCATGAATTCCTTGGCCCAACGTTTCAAAGTGGTCGAACCGCTTTCGTCGTGTTGGTTTTTGATAAAATTCGAGATGCCTTCAAAATCAATTTTATAGTCTTTAGTAACGCCTGCTGCAGTTGATTTTACCGAAAATTTTTCGTTGCCGCCGTTCATGATCATCTCCAACGCTTCCGCCGGGATTTTTTCAATGGCATCGTTCAGGGTAAAACCGAATTTTTCACCGATGATTTCGAGTTGTTTGAACATCCACGAGCTTTTGTATTCGCCTAAAGGCGCAAAACCACCTGCCTTGATTGATAATTTCGGGTTTGGGATGATTTTCCTTTCGTTGATTTGGTTGATGGTTCCCAAGCCGTTGCACACCTCACAGGCACCTTTTGGGGAATTGAACGAAAAGAGGTTGGGTTCTGGGTTTTGGTACGAAATTCCTGTTGTCGGACACATCAATGTACGGCTGAAAAAACGCACTTCCCTACTGTCATGCTCAATCACCATCATGATGTCATCGCCGTGGTGCATGGCGGTCTTGATGCTTTCGGAGAGGCGTTTGTCTGTGTCTTCGTCCGACTCAATCTGCATGCGGTCAATCACGATTTCGATGTCGTGGGTTTTGTAACGGTCGAGTTTCATTCCGGCCACAATGTCCTGTATTTCCCCATTCACACGTACTTTCAAAAAGCCCTGTTTGGCAATCTGCTGGAATAGTTCGGCATAATGTCCTTTCCGTGCGCGGATTACCGGGGCGAGGATGTTGATGCGTTTGCCGTTGAAATTTTCAATGATGAGGTCCTTGATCTGGTCGTCAGAATACGAAACCATCTTTTCGCCGGTGTTGTAACTGTAGGCGTCTGCGGCACGGGCATACAGCAACCGCAGGAAATCATAAATTTCGGTAATCGTGCCCACGGTCGAACGGGGCGATTTGCTGGTGGTTTTCTGCTCGATGGCAATTACCGGCGAAAGTCCGTCAATTTTGTCTACATCGGGGCGTTCCAATCCGCCAAGGAACTGCCGGGCATAAGCCGAAAACGTTTCAATGTAGCGCCGCTGTCCTTCGGCATAAATGGTGTCAAAGGCCAGGGATGATTTCCCGGAACCGGAAAGCCCTGTAATGACCACGAGTTGTTCCCTTGGAATGGTAACGTCGATATTTTTAAGATTATGGACGCGTGCGCCAATAATGTCTATAGCATTTTCAATGTCAATCATAGTTTTTTGCAAAACGCAAAGGTATTCATTTTGGATGAAATTTCACTGGTTCGCAGCATCCTTAAATCAATATTAACAACTGTAAAATACGCCGCTGAAATACCTGCATCTGGATGGTTTGGGTTATTCGCCAGGGTAGGCAAAGGCCTTTTCATCTACCACAGGGTTTAGGGTAATTTTCCTGACCACTACGTCCTGTCCGGACTGGTTCATGGCAAAAGGAAAGTAAATGCCTTCGACGGCTTGGTAATTTCCCAGCGTTGATTGGGGAATGATGCCTTCGGCAGTAGCCATTTCGGTCGCTATGGGCCAGTTTTTGGCAGTGTCAAAATAGTAGTAAAAAACATTTTCATGCTGTACACCGCCCAGTGTAATGGGTTTTTTGGTCAGTTTTATTTTGTAGGTTTCCGTCCCATTTTTGGTTTCGGTGCCTTGGTATTCGGCTTGGTAACCTTTGGCTTTGTAATCAAGGAAAGGATCCGGGAAGTCTATATTACTCAGTTTGCTGTTGGCTGTGGCCTCGGCGTCTGCTTTTTGCGGCTTCATAGTGGAGAAATCGGTCATCCAGATGGTGTTGCCATCAGAAGCCATTTGGGTCATTTCCTTCCCTTGCACTTTGATTTTTACATACATTTTACCTCCGGTTTGCTGTACGATTTCTAACGGGAATTCCATTCCTTGCACCGATACAGTCATTTCCATTTTCAGGCCCTTTAGGGTTTTGAGCTTGTCGCCATTGATGGTTTGCAGGTATTTTGAAATAATATCGTCTGCATTCTGGGCAGCAACAGAAAAAGTGGCAAAGAAAAATACCGACAAAGTCAATAGGGTTTTTATTGTTTTCATGAAAAGAGGTTCTATAATGGGTCACAATATAATCGAAATCTCCAAAAGGAAAGGCCGGGAAATAAAATTTAACTTCGATTTTTCAAATGCCCAAAGATTTTTATATTTGGAACATCAAATCACAACCATATGAAATTATTAGGTATCGGCTCGCGGATTAAGCATCCGGAGATGGGTTTAGGGGTAGTCACCAATGTTACTTCAAAACATTATTGGGTTACTTTCATTGATTCAGGTATTGAAACCATCAATTTGGATGAAACCATCGAAGTTATTGAAGCAGTGGAAGATGAAGTAGATACAGTGAGTTTTTATGAAGTGGAACGCACCCTCAAAAACATCCTTCAGAAATGGAGTGACGTTTCACAGGTAGTTCCGATTGCCGACAAATGGAAAGGCGGCAAACTGATTATGGAGCCCGGTACGCCCACGTCCAACAAAGAAGTCCCGATTGATACTTTTTTCCATAAAATCGTCATGGTGCGTGACCGCGTCAGGGTAATGGAACAGAAAATAAACGCCAGTAAGCTCGACGAAGCCGAAAAAATCGAGATGCAGCAATACATTACCCGCATTTATGGCAGCCTCACTACTTTCAATGTGTTGTTCAAAAGCCAGAGTGATTACTTTGTGGGTGAGAAAACGAAGTAGTTTTACTCAATAACCATTTCCTTGAGCTTTTCACGGTAGGCTTCCAGTAGTTTCATTTTGGAGAGCAGCCCGAAGAATTTGCCGTTTTTGGTTACCGGAAGCAGGGTTTCTCCACTCTTTTCAAATTTTTCCATAATGATTTCCATGCCATCATCATGTAAAATGACGGCCTTGGGCTCGTCAAGTACTTCACTTATGGGGGTAAATTTTACCCTGAATTGGTTGAAGGCAATCGGCCGCAGGGTTTCAAAATTGACTATGCCGACCAGCCTGTTGTTTTCGTCGAGTACCGGTATGATGGGCTGGTCACATTCCGAGAGGTGGGTAATGACGCTTTCCAGTGATTTTTCGAGCGAAACCGTTTTGACTTCTGTTTGAATGAGCGACAGGAAATCAATGCTTTGCAGGATATTTTTGTCTTTGTCACTCGTAAACACATCCCCGCGGCTGGCCAGGTCTTTCACATCCATCGAATGTTTTTCAAATTGTTTGGATACCGCAAAACTGATCGAAGATACGATCATCAAAGGCACCATTAGGTCATAGCCGCCCGTGATTTCCCCAATCAGGAAAATGGCGGTCAGTGGTGCATGGAACAGGCCACTCAAAATGCCCGCCATGCCTACAATCGTAAAATTCGCGATGGGCAAATGGTTGTTGATTCCGGTGAGGTCCATGAATTTGGCCACGAAAAACCCAAGGTACGACCCCACAAACAGCGAGGGCGCAAAATTACCGCCATTTCCTCCTGAGCCCAGTGTCAAGCCTGTGGCAAATGATTTGAGCAGCGCAATCACGCCTACAAAAGCCAGTAAAATCCAGGCATTGCCTTTTTGGCTTTCGAGCAGGGTGTTTTCCAGCAATATTTCGGGATGTGCCGTTGACAACGTTTTGATACTCTCATAACCTTCCCCGAAAAGTGTCGGGAAAAAGAAAATCAGTATGGCCAGCAGGGTCGCCCCGAACAGGGCTTTTTTATAACCGTTTTTCTTGAATTTGCTGAAGAAATGCTCTACTTTCCGGAAATTCCTCGCATGGTAAACCGATACAAATCCGGCGAGCAGTCCCAACAATACATAATAAGGCGTATTGTGCGAATTGAAATTTTGTTCCTGATCGAAACGCAGCAGGATTTCCTGGCTCAGCAATACTTTCGATACCAAGGCACCCGTTGCGGCGGAAATGATGATGGGGATGAAAGCCGATATGGTAATGTCGGTCAGGACCACTTCAATGGCAAACAGCACCCCGGCAATCGGCGCATTGAACGCGGCTCCGATTCCTGCGGAAACCCCACAGGCCAGCAACAATATCCTGTCTTTTTGGGAAAGGCGGTATTTTTGTGCGAAGTTAGACCCGAAAGCCGCTCCGGTAATCACAATGGGGCTTTCCAGACCGGCAGAACCGCCAAGCCCTACGGTGAGGGAACTCGTGATGATTTGCGCATACATTTGCTTTTTGGGCATGATACCCCCTTTTTTAGCCACGGCATACAGGATGCGCGAACTGCCTTTTTCGATACTT
>CAZXRX010000095.1:0-5558 GCA_964642945.1 uncultured Flavobacterium sp.
AGCAGGCGGGAACCGCCCGCCAGTACCCGTTCGGCAATGGCAGGCAAGGCCTGGTCCACAGCCGAACGGGTCAGGTGATAGAAATCAACGCGCATGGCTCACGTCACGTGGCGTCGCGCGCGTCACGCACGTTCGAAATTCTCCGCAATAAAGCGGTCGAGCAGGCGCACGCCATAGCCGGTTGCCCCCTTGTCCCACACGGCGCCGGGTTTTGCGGCCCACACCATGCCGGCAATGTCCAGATGCGCCCATGACACATGATTATTGGTGAAAACCTCGAGGAATTTCGCTGCAGAAATAGCCCCAGCAACCGGTTTGCCTGAAAAATTCTTTACATCGGCAATCTCGCTGTCAATATCCGGTTTGTAAGCATCCCACAAAGGCAATGGCCACAACCGTTCCCCAATGCTATCGCCTGTTTGTTGCAGGTTTTTAGACAAGTTTTCGTTTTTGGTAAACAAGGCGGCACATTCGTAGCCAAAAGTAGCCACACAGCTACCGGTTAAGGTGGCCAGGTCAATAACCGTATCGGGTGCGTAATTTTTCATTAGGTAAGACAAGCCATCTGCCAGGACCAACCTTCCTTCGGCATCGGTATCAATGATTTCGATGCTTTTGCCGCTGTGGCTTTGTATAACGTCACTTGGTAAAAACGAATGGGCATCCACTGCATTTTCACAAGCCGGAACGATGGCAGTAACCCGATAAGGCAATTGCAAATCAGCAATAAGCTGCATGGCCCCCAAAACGGCAGCTGCACCTGCCATGTCAGACTTCATGTGCACCATCCCGGCTGTTTTGATGTTCAGGCCGCCAGTGTCAAAAGTGATGCCTTTGCCTACCAGCCCAAGGTGTTTTTTGGATTTTACCGGATGGTAATCCATCATGATGAATTGGGGTTCGTTCCGGCTTCCCTGTGCCACCGCCAAAAAAGCACTGAGCCCGGCTTCTTCTGCTTTTTTCCGGTCAAAAACAGTTACGGAAAAACCATATTTTTCCCCGGCCTTATTGGCCCAATCTGCGAGGTATAAGGGTGTAATTTTGTTGGGGGGTAGATCGACCAATTTATAGCTTTCTAATTGTGCATAAGCGATTTTCAATGCCTTATTGGCTATTTCGCGGATGTCTGTTTTACTTACAATTTCCAAGGAAAAATCCTCCTTTGCAAGCGGATGGCTCGGGCGTTCTTTTTTATAATGTCCTATATCATAGGTACCCAAAACCAATCCAGAAACCGCGGCTTCTGCCAAATCATCAGGGAATCCGTCAGGAAAAACCAAGCTGGCTTCCCGGTCAAAATAACTGCTATGTTTGAAAGAAATCCGTCTGAAAATTGTTTTGACACTTTTGTAATCTGGTGATTGTCCCAAGCCTGCAAAAAGATAGGTTTTGTGGTTTTTTTCCACGATAAAAAAAGTGTCTTTTTTTCCGGAAAACAGCTTTTGGCTTAAGGCAATCTCTTCAAAACACACTTCACTTTCGGTTTCAAAAAAAGGTATAATAGTGAAATCAGTTGTTGAAGCTTTTTGTGTTATATATTTAATAATCATAATATTAAATTAAATTTATTATTCGTCCTTTGTGCTAAAAAACAACCACTCAATGGCTTTCGGAAATTCGTCGCTCCAATAGGTTTCATTGTGTTTGCCTTCGGCATTGATACTTAGCCTGATTTTTATTTTTTGGCTTTCAGCATCTTTTTTATGCAGTCTTTTTTTGAATTTCTGCACATGGGCAACCATGGTTTCGCTCTCTGCTCCTCCTGCATACAGATATACCCTTGTATCTTCAGTTTCTTCCATATCGAGGATTGACAGCTTGATTTTCGGGACAATCCAGAGTGAAGGTGAAAAAACCATCAGTTTGCCGAATACTTCCGGATACATGATTCCTGAAAAAATACTGACCAGCCCACCCATCGAACTGCCTCCGATTCCGGTGTGTTCCCGGGCAGTTTTGGTTCTGAAGTTTGCATCCACAAAGGGCTTCAGGGTATCGGTCAGAAAACGGATGTATTTTTTTCCGTTGCCACTTCCCAGTATCGTATGGCCCACATTGTATTCATTCAGCCGGTCTTTTTCGGCGTGTTCTACGGCAATTACTATGATTTTACCGATTTTGTATTCAGCCATCACAGCCAGTTTTTTATCAATTTCCCAATTGCCGAACTGGGCTTTTTCGTTAAAAAGGTTCTGGGCATCCTGCAGGTACAAAACCGGATAACTTTCAGAAGAAGTTTCATAGTCATAAGGCAATAATGCCCATACCCGTCTGGTGGTGTTGAGCTGCGGGATTTCAAATGCATCAGAAACCAACTGTACTTTAGGCAGAAAGTTGGGCTTGAAAGGCAGCCAGTTGCGACGCCATTTTTCCACATGTTCCTTGACGGTGCCTTGGTGCTGTTTGCAGGACCTGTTTTCGGTACGGTTACCAAAACGGTCAATTTCTACCTCACTCCAGTCGCCACGGGTAAATTTATACAGCAATTCTTCCGGATATTCACAACCAGCACTGAAAGTAAAATGGTACAGGCCTTCGCTTATTTTTTCCATTGCATAACGCTTGTCCTGGGTTTCCCACTGGTTGAAATTCCCAGATATATATACCGGCCTTTCATCGTCATCATCACTGGTCAGTACGATAGTTAGGGGTTTCGGGAGTATTTCTGTGGGTTTTTCTGTAGCTGTAATTGGTGATTCCGGATTCATTTTTATTCACTTATGCAAGTCGTAAATATAACTTTTTGGCCAATGGTATACAACGTTTTTGCCTAAAGAAATGCAGATTTATCAACACCTGAAAATTACTTCGGTTTTATTTGAAGAAAGCGGTTTATAATTGGGATGGTTCTCATTATTTTAATAAATTAGCGAATTAATATATAATCCAAGATTTAATTTACAATGAAAAACACAGCTTTATCGCATGTCCATGAAAGTTTAGGGGCGAAAATGGTTCCGTTTGCAGGTTACAATATGCCTGTGCAATATGAAGGAGTTAACGCAGAACACGAAACCGTCCGCAACGGCGTGGGGGTTTTTGATGTTTCCCATATGGGGGAATTCCTGATTTCGGGTCCCAATGCACTTGATTTGATTCAGCGCGTAACTTCCAATGACGCAGCCACCCTTGAAATCGGTAAGGCCCAATATTCCTGCCTTCCGAACAATGATGGCGGTATAGTGGATGATTTGATTGTATACAAAATAAAGGACGAGCAATATTTGTTGGTGGTGAATGCCTCGAATATTGACAAAGATTGGAACTGGATTTCCTCGCACAACACCATGGGAGCGGAAATGCGCAACATCTCTGAAGACTATTCGTTACTGGCCATTCAAGGTCCGAAAGCCGTAGAAGCCATGCAGTCATTGACTTCGGTAGATTTGTCAGCCATAAAATACTATCATTTTGAAGTAGCCGATTTTGCAGGGATTGAGCACGTTATCATTTCTGCAACCGGTTATACAGGTTCGGGCGGATTTGAAATTTACTGCAAGAATTCAGAAGTAGAACAGGTTTGGAACAAAGTTTTTGAAGCCGGAGCCGCATTTGGTATCAAGCCGATTGGCCTGGCTGCCCGTGACACCTTACGTCTTGAAATGGGCTTCTGCCTGTATGGGAACGACATCAATGATACCACGTCGCCTATTGAAGCCGGTTTGGGTTGGATTACCAAATTCACCAAAGATTTTACCAATTCCGAAAACCTGAAAAAACAGAAAGAAGCCGGCGTTTCCAGAAAACTGATTGGTTTTGAACTGACCGAAAGAGGCATTCCACGCCATGACTACGACATTGTAGATGCTGATGGGAACAACATCGGGATCGTCACTTCAGGAACCATGGCCCCAACTGTGGGCAAAGGCATCGGGATGGGTTATGTAAAAACAGAATTTTCCGCACCTGACAGCCAAATCTACATCCAGATCAGGAACAATAAAGTAGCGGCCAAAGTCGTCAAGATGCCGTTCTATAAAAAATAATGTTTTGAAAAAAAGATTTTTGTTATTGGTTTTGTTGCCTTTTTTCGCTTTCCCGCAAAGTGAAAAGGAAACCTGTGAAACCCTGACAAAAATCAACAGCCTCATCCAGGATTTGCATTACCGTCCCAAAGCGGTTGATGACAGCCTTTCGGTGTATGTATTTGATGCCTTTTTGAAATCGCTCGATGAAGACAACCGGATTTTTATCGCCCCTGAAATCAAACAACTCCGGAAGCATGAATACCTGATAGATGATTACCTCAAGGAAAACAACTGTGCCTTCATCAATGACTTTTATGTCACCTATAACAAAGCAGTGGCACGTTACGACCGCGTTATTGAAAGTATCCGGAAAGAGCCGTTTGCTTTTGCGAGCGAGGAAAAAATCCAGTTTTCAAAAGAGGCTTTTCCTTATGCCGAGTCAGAAAGTGAATTGAAAAACCTGTACAAAAAGAGCGCGCTCTTCAATATTTTGAAAGAAGTTTCTGAAATCAGTAAAAATAAGGATTCCCTGCTGCTGCATTTTGATAAACTGGCCCAAGCATCCAAAACCAAGACTTTTGACAGCTATGCCTGCAAAACGGCACAATACAACCTTAGCCGCAAAGAATTCAGTGCCAAATTGTATTCAGCTTTTTGTTCTTATTTTGACCCGCATACGGAGTACTTTTCAGACAGTGAACGCTCGTCTTTCCTGTCAAATGTCAGTGCCGACAACCTGACTTTCGGGATGTATGTTTCCATGAATGATAAAGATGAGATTATAGTAGATGAAATCATTCCGGGCAGTTCGGCTTATTTTACCCAGAAAATAGATGCGGGTGACCAAATCATGAAAATCCATTCCAATGGGGTGGATTATGAAATTATTTGCTCCTCTATGAAAAAAATTGAGGAAATCATCAGTTCTGACAATTACAAGAAAGCAGATTTTACTTTACGGAAAAAAAGCGGTGAAGTGTATACCGTCAGCCTGGTCAAGAAAATCATGAAAGACTATGCCAATAACGTGTACAGTTATGTGATTGAAAAAGACAATGTGAAGGCGGGTTATATCAGGGTTCCGAGCTTTTACGGACAATTTGAAAACGGCAAAACCAATGTGAGCGAAGACCTGGCCAAGGAAATCTACAAACTCCAGGAAAGCAAAATCGACGGACTGATTATCGATTTGGAAAACAACGGTGGCGGCTCGATGGATGAAGCCGTAAAAATGGCCGGATTGTTTATCGATATGGGGCCATTGGCTATACTGGATGACAGCAAAAAAAAGCGCGAAGCCATCAAAGACCCGAACCGCGGTACCATTTATTCAGGGCCGATTGTAGTGCTGATTAATGGTTTTTCTGCCTCAGCCAGCGAATTTTTTGCCAACGCCATGCAGGATTACAACCGTGCGATCATAGTGGGCAACCAATCTTTCGGCAAGGCGTCGATGCAGCAGATATTTCCGCTTACCCGTGAAAAAAATCCGACCGAATTTATCAAAATTACGCTTGAAAAATTTTACCGGATAACAGGAAAAAGCAACCAGACCATCGGTATCACACCCGATGTCGAAATCCCGTTGTT
>CAZXRX010000095.1:5568-9028 GCA_964642945.1 uncultured Flavobacterium sp.
CGTGAGAATACCAGTGAAACTGCACTGAAAAGTGATGAAATCCCTCCTGCCCCACGCTACAATGTTTTGCAGAACGACCTCAAGGAAATTGCCATTGCCAACAGCAGAAACCGGATACAGGCCAACCAAAACCTACAGTCTGTGGTTGACCTGAATACCAAAATAGATGTGTTGTATGATAATGCCCTGCCTCCTATACTGCTCAAATTCACCGAGGTATTTGATGAAGTCAACAAAGTAAACCAACTTTGGGCTGACATCAAAACTGTTTCGGAAACCGAATTGCCCTTAAAAGTGGAAAGCAATAAAATCGATACCGAATACCAGCAATTTGATGAGTATTTAAAAAGCAGTAATGCAGAAAAAATAAAAGCCATCAAAACCAACAACCACATTTTTGAAGCGACCAACATTATCAACGACCTAAAAATGAAATAAATGAAAATAAAACTACCATTTCTTTTATTGTTTACAGTAAGTGTTTTTGCGCAGGATTTCAAAGTACCTACTGATTATCTGAGTTTCATCAATAAAGAGCAAACGGCTATTTCCAAAAGTACCTGGAAGTATACTTCTGCCGTGGCCCATTCGAAAAGTGCCCGAAAAATTGATAATACAAGAAAACAGCTCATAAAAAACATCCAGGTTTCCAAAAAGAAAATTGAGGCACTTAAGGACGGTTACAAAGGCGATATCGAATACAGGGACCAGATTGTACAATATTTTGCCTTTTGCGAAAGCAACCTCAATGACGAATACGATAAAATCATCAACATGCAGGAAGTGGCCGAACAGTCATACGATTATATGGAAGCCTATATGCTGATGCGCGACAAAGTCAACGAAAAATTGGATGCCGAAGCAGAAAAAGCCGATAACGCCTTTCGTTCATTTGCACTGAAATACCAAATTACCCTTTCTGATGGTGATACCGAGTTGACTAAAAAAATCAAGAAATCAAATGAGGTTTTTGATTATCATACCGCCTTGTACCTGATTTTTTTCAAGGCCAACTTTACCGACCTCACCTTATCAAAAGCCATTGAGGCCAAGGACATTGGTGCCATCCAGCAAAATGCCGGTTCGTTGGTTTCTTATGCCGATGAAGGGTTGCTGAAATTGAAAGATATCAAGCCCTATAATGGAGACAGCTCCCTGCTCAATGCCACCAAAAAAGCTTTGGAGTATTATAAAAAAGAGGGCAACGAGTATGCGCCGAAAGTAGTAGGTTTCTATATGTTCAACGACAAGTTTGAAAATGCCAAAAAATCGATCGAATCCAAATCATCCAAAGACCGCAGCAAGGAAGAAATTGACAATTTCAACAACATGGTCAAACAGGTCAACAAAGAGATTGAGAACTTCAATAAAATCAATAATTCCAATTTCAATGACAAAAAAGACAGCGTTGAAAACTGGAACAACACAGGCGATACTTTTATTTCAAGACACGTACCAAATGATTGAATTTAGATTTGCAAAAAAAGAAGTATTGTTTATTTTTGCAACAAATAATTTTTAAAAACAAATCTGGTGCAACCAGGTCAATAACATACAATGGGAAGAGCATTCGAATTCAGGAAAGGCAGGAAAATGAAACGCTGGTCAGCCATGGCCAAAGCGTTTACACGTATTGGTAAAGATATTGTAATGGCAGTAAAGGAAGGCGGTCCGAACCCGGAAGCCAATTCCCGTCTGCGTGCCGTAATACAAAATGCGAAAGCTGCCAACATGCCCAAGGAAAACGTCGAGCGTGCCATCAAAAAAGCCACAGACAAAGACACGGCCAACTACAAGGAAGCTTTGTTTGAAGGTTATGCGCCACACGGCATCGCCTTATTGATAGAAACGGCCACCGACAACAACAACCGCACCGTAGCCAATGTTAGAAGCTATTTCAACAAATGCAACGGAACCATGGGTACCCAAGGCTCGGTGGAATTCATGTTTGACCACACTTGTAATTTCCGTATCCCGAATACCGGAAACATCGATATTGAGGAACTCGAATTGGAATTCATCGATTTTGGTGCCGAAGAAATTTTTGCCGATGAAGACGGTATTTTGATCTATGCCCCTTTCGGAAGTTTTGGAGCCATCCAGAAAGAACTTGAAAACCGTGGCATTGAAATCTTGTCATCTGGTTTTGAAAGGATTCCGCAAATCACCAAAAAACTCACTGAAGCCGAAATGGCCGATGTGGAAAAACTGATTGAAAAACTGGAGGAAGATGACGATGTGATGAACGTGTACCATACGATGGAAGAATAGTTCACAACTTAAACTAACATAGAGATTAGTTAGACTTTTTTGACTTCTTAGATAAAAAAAAACTCCGTGTAAATTTCACGGAGTTTTTTATGTAATATATGTCTAAAATCTATAGCGAAGCGTATCTAAAGCCCAAAAGGCGTTTCTAAAAGCGAAGCGTTTCTATTTAATAAATTCTATCTTCTGTACTTCTTCTGCATTGATGGTATCGAAAAAGCCTTGCTCGTTCATCCACTCATCGCTGAATACCTTGCTCATGTAACGCGAACCGTGATCTGGGAATATGGCCACTACATTGCTGTTTTCGTCAAATTCACCTTCTTCGGCATATTGCTTGATGGCCTGCATCACCGCGCCGGAAGTATAACCTACGAACAAACCTTCGTTTTTCACCAATTCCCTGGTGGTATGCGCACTTTCTTCGTCGGTTACTTTGATAAATTTGTCAATGACGTCAAAATCAGTAGCGGTCGGAATCAGGTTTTTACCCAATCCTTCAATACGGTAAGGGTAAATTTCGTTGCTGTCAAACTCTTTGGTTTCGTGGTATTTTTTTAGTACCGATCCAAAAGCATCCACGCCCAATATCCTGATCTGCGGATTTTGCTCTTTCAGGAATTTGGCTGCACCCGAAATGGTACCACCGGTTCCGCTGCAACAAACCAAATGTGTGATTTTCCCTTGGGTCTGTTCCCAGATTTCAGGGCCTGTAGTCATGTAATGCGCGTCTATATTGAGCTGGTTGAAATATTGGTTGATGTATACCGAACCCTTGGTTTCTTCGTGCAGGCGTTTGGCTACGTTATAATAAGAGCGCTCATCATCTGCCGTTACGTGGGCCGGGCAAACATATACCTTGGCACCCAGACTGCGCAACATGTCAATTTTGTCTTTGGAAGATTTGGAACTCACGGCCAAAATACAATTGTATCCCTTGATGATGCTCACCATGGCGATACTGAAACCTGTGTTTCCTGATGTCGTTTCAATGATGGTATCTCCCGGAGACAGGATGCCTTGCTTTTCAGCTTGTTCGATGATGTATAATGCGATTCGGTCTTTGGTGGAATGACCCGGGTTAAAAGCTTCTACTTTAGCATAATAATTACCCGGTAGGTTTTTTGTGATTTTGTTCAACCTGATAATAGGCGTATTACCTATCAACTCAAGAACATTATTGTACGCTTTT
>CAZXRX010000096.1:0-8879 GCA_964642945.1 uncultured Flavobacterium sp.
GGGCTTCGATGCTCATGCGGATGTACATGATGTGGGCCGAAAAACAAGGTTACAAAATAAAGGAACTCAACTTCCAGGAAGGCGAGGTCGCCGGAATCAAGACCGTAACCCTCGAAATTGAAGGTGATTTTGCCTTTGGTTACCTCAAAGGGGAAAACGGTGTACACCGTCTGGTCAGGATTTCGCCTTTTGACAGCAACGCCAAACGCCATACCTCATTTGCCTCGGTGTATGTGTATCCGTTAGTGGATGATACCATTGAAATTGAAATCAACCCGGCCGATATTGAAATCGTGACCTCACGCTCGAGTGGGGCCGGCGGACAGAATGTGAACAAGGTGGAAACCAAGGTACAGTTGTTCCACAAGCCAACCGGAATCCAGATACAATGTTCTGAAACCCGTTCGCAACAGGACAACCGCCAGCGTGCGATGCAGATGCTGAAATCGCAGTTGTATGAAATCGAACTCAAGAAACAGATGGCGCAGCGTGCCGATATCGAAGCCGGAAAGATGAAAATTGAGTGGGGATCACAAATCAGGAATTATGTGATGCAGCCCTACAAACTCGTCAAAGATGTACGGACCGGTATTGAAACCAGCGATGTAGACGGCGTAATGAACGGCAACATTGACAGGTTCCTGAAGGGGTATCTGATGATGATGGGACAGAAAGAAGAGTAATCAGTGCTCAGTGGCCAGAATAAAAATACGGATTACAAATTATTCTGATTTATAATTTGAAATCCGTAATTTAAACCTATATTTGCAACGAGGATTCCGAAAGGAAGTTACACCTCACCACAATTGCCGGTCGCTCCAGACCGGCTTTTGTATTTTATACACAGAAAGGTTTCAGATGGTTTCCTTTAAAAAACCAAGCAGGGCTTCCCAAGAACGTTTATCGGCTTTTTCATTGTAGGCAGCGCCTTTGCTGTTGTCGTTGCCGGCTCCTTTTTCGGTGAAGGCATGAACGGAATTGGCATAATACACCATCTGCCAGTCGGCGTTGGCGGTACGCATTTCATTTTGAAAGGCTTTTACTTCTGTTTCAGGGACATACTTGTCATCGGCCCCGTGCAGGACCAAAACTTTTGCGGTGATGGGCGTTATGCTGCGGGCCTCATCCCTGCCCAATCCGCCATGGAAGGATACAACACCTTTCACATTCATATTGCTTCGGGCGGCTTCGATAGCCCCTGTTCCGCCAAAACAATAGCCCATGACGACAATTTTGTCTGCATTGGCCCCTTGTTTGACCAATTGGTCGATGGCCAGTTGGATGCGCCTTTGGTAATCGGCAATGTTCTTTTTGTAAGTACCCGCCTGTTGGCCGGCTTCCTTGGTGTTGGTGGGTTTGTTCCCTACTCCATAGATATCAGCCACAAAAGTGTTGTAACCCAATGCGGCAAGCTTTTGTGCACTTTCCTTTTCGTGATCTGTAATCCCCATCCATGCATGGATAATGACCACTCCGGGTTTTCCTTTTAGTTCCTTGGAAGGTTTGGCCATCAACCCACTGAGTTTGGTGTCGCCATCAGCGTAATTTACTTCTTTCAATTGTCCGAAAAACAAGGCCGGAACAAGCAAGATTAAGAGTTGGAATTTTTTCATGTTCTTTAATTTTAATGGTAAATTTAATGATTAATCGATGAAACAGTTGTTAAAATAAAAAAGCGTCCTGAAAAAGAACGCTTTTACCTTGTGAACAACGAATGGGTTAAATACCGATTTCTACCTGAAAACGGACATACCAATTGGTTTTTGAGGTACCATTATAAAAATCGAGCTGGTCCATCGTGATTTCGCCCTGTAGCTTGAAAGAATGTTCCCAGATGTATTTGGTTACCCCAAAACTGTATTCCTTGGTATTGGGGGTTTTGGCTTCTATATCTTTCCCTGCCTTTTGTATGGAATAACGTCCGATAAATTCATAATTCGATTTGGTGTTATAACTCAATTGGTAATCAAATCCGTTACCGACAAATACATAGTTTGATTGGGTAAGGTCATCCGGATTTACAGTAACCGCATTTTTGTTCGTCGTGCGTGACATGAAACTGGACATGGCCGCCCAGCCTTTGTATTTGAACATGGCATCGAGCAATACCGATTTCATGGTACGTTTTTCAAACAAGTCGTTACCGAGTTGCCCTCCCGTACGTCTGGCGTGGTTGTTTTGCTGGAAAGCACCTGAAAACATCAGTTTCGGTTTCTTCTCCCTCATGATATCGCCTTCAAAGTAGGTGCCGTCTTTGGTAAAGGCACCAAAAGGCAGGATTTCTACCTTACCGGTAACGGCAACGCCATCATCGGCTTTTCCGGTTACATTACGGCCTTCCCCGGTAGAAATGGCTGTTTTAAGATTGTATGAAAATTTGTCTTTGCGTTCGTTCATGTTGTGCACCTGAAAACCAAAATCCCTATCGATGGTAAACTTGGCGTTGTTAATGGTGCGGTCTGTAAGCTGCAGTCCGCCGGAAGAGTTGACCCGCTGGCGGTTTCCGGGTAATTTGGTTTGTCCGAAACTGATGTTCCAGTGCTTGTTCGGACGGTAAAAAACCACCGCATCCCTGATGATATTGAGGTTCTCTCCTTCCTTGACTTCTCCCACATCACCAGGGGCAAATGACAATTGGATGGCATAAAGGAATTTCGGATTGCCCACGTAACCATCAAAACGCAAACGCAAACGACGGATTTGTCCGTCATAGGCATCCCCTTCACCTTCATTTTTGATGTAGGTAACGCGGTTCTGCATCCGGAAACGGATGTTGAACTGGAACAAACTGTCGGGCGAGGTAATCCCAATCCCTTTTCCGAAGCTGTAATAAGGAAGGGTTGACAATTTGATGTCGTTGTCGTGTTTGGTCTGTTCAATGGTAACCTGCGCATGGGCCAAACCGGTACAGAAACATAAGAGTAACAGTATTTTTTTTCTCATTTTCAGTTGTGTGTTGTTTGTGTATTAAGTAGTTGTAAAAATAGGGTTTTCAAATGGTTTTGAAATAGTATCTTTAAAGTTACTGTTGGGTTGTTTTAATAAAATCAGCTAACATTAAATTAACATTTTCAAAAAAGGTTTAAAAAAAACTGCCTACAAGAGACAGTTCCTTTTAATTAGAATGTATTTATAAAAATAGCTTCAACAAATAATAAACCAAGGCAGCCAAAACAGCAGAAACCGGAATGGTCAAAACCCAGGCCCACAAGAGTTTTACGGTTACACCCCATCTTACGGCAGAAACCCTTTTGGTAACACCTACCCCGATAATGGAACCGGTAATGGTATGTGTGGTCGATACCGGAATCTTGAAATGCTCTGTCGAGAATAAAGTCAAGGCACCTGCAGATTCGGCTACAACGCCTTCAAAAGCGGTTACTTTGGTGATTTTAGACCCCATCGTTTTGACGATTTTCCATCCACCGCTCAAGGTTCCCAAAGCGATAACGGTATAACAGGTAAGCGGAATCCATCCTGGCATATTCGAACTGATACCTTTTTCTTCATCCGGTAAAATCACGTTCAGGTCAAGCCATCCGGCAGACATGTCTACATGTGGGTTCATCCTTAAATACACAGCTACGGCCGCAGCGATGATTCCCATTACCTTTTGTGAATCGTTTCCGCCATGCCCCAAACTGAAGGCAGCAGAAGACAACAATTGCATTTTTTTGAGTACTTTTTCTGCTTTGGCGGTTGAAAAACTGCTGAATACCAAATTGAATATGGCCAAACTGAAAAAGATAAAAGCAACCAGGAACCATTTGATGTTGGCAGGTTCGGTCAGCACACTCCAGAAATGGCTCTCAAACCTCGGTTTTTTGATGTCGTCATAAGAGACCATGACTGAGGAGAGAAACCAAATGACCAATACCATCAAAGCGACAGTAAGGATTTTCGGGTAGATGTTTTTCCGTGAAGAATACATCATCCAAAGTGATATAAAGTAAGAAATAATCATTCCCAATAAAGGAGCGAAAACAATAAATAAAATCACAATCATGACCCCTGACGGCAACAATTCACCTTCCTTGGCGGCTTTCAGCCAGTTTACGATTTTAAAGCCTGCGTGCTCCGGATCGGTAACATCCCTGAAACCATGGGCAATGGCTGCTCCTGCAAATCCTCCAATAAGGGTATGTGAAGAAGAGGAAGGAATCCCTTTCCACCAGGTAATCAGGTTCCAGACAATGGCGGCAATTACACCGGCCAGTATCACCACAAGGTCAATACTGCTCGTGTGGGCCGTTTTGGCTACCGTATCGGCCACCCCAAAACCAAAAACCCAATAGGCCATGAAGTTGAAGAAAGCTGCCCAAAGTACGGCCTGGAAAGGCGTAAGCACCTTGGTGGCTACAATGGTCGCTATCGAATTGGCCGCATCGTGGAAACCGTTGATGTAGTCAAAAATAAGCGCCAGGACTATAACTATAATCAGTAAAGTAAAATCCATACCTTATTATGAATGTTTAACGGAAATTTGCTCCATTACGTTGGAAACACTTTTGCATTTGTCTGAAGCAGATTCAAGGGCAGAAAGCACTTCCTTGTATTTGATGATGTTTTTGGCATCGTTTTCATTTTCGAAAATATCGGCCACCGCCTTGTCAAAAACAGAATCAGCCTTGCTTTCCAGTTTGTTGATTTTTTTGCAGGTATCTTTAATGGATTTGTGGTTTTTCATGTCTTTCAACTCCTTAATCCCTACCCCAATCAGCTGACAGGCTTCCAGATTGATTTCAGTCAGTTTCCGGATGGATTTGGTGATTTTTTCCACCTGGTACAAACGCATTTTACTGGCCGCACTGTGCATGTAATCGGCAACGTTGTCGATGGCTTTAATCAGCGAGTGGATGTCTTCACGGTCAAACGGTGTGATGAAATTCCTGCTTAGTTCCAAGTGGGTTTTGTGGGTCAGTTCTTCGATGGTTGCTTCCAACTCCTCGATTTTTTTGAAATATTCCTCACGTTCTGTTTTGGGCGCGTTTACGGCCTCATGAAGCGTTTCGGCCAACAAAATTAAATTGGATGACGCCTGTTCAAATAATGGAAAGAACTTTTTATCTTTCGGAACCAAAAACTGGAAAATACTGTTTAATGACATTTTTTTCGATTTTAATTGGTGCAAAGGTAATGGGCCAATGTTAAGAAATCATTAATTTAACAATACCATGAAGTTATGAATAAGCCCTATTTGCTGTCACAAAAATTATAGGGTCTGATTAAAACTTTTTGTACTTTAGCCACACATTAAAAAAAAGCAATACCCTATGGATTTGAACTTCAATAAAAACGAAGACTACAACAAACTTTTACTGACCGACCTCAAACAGCGTTTTGCCAAAGTAAAATTGGGCGGCGGAGAAAAAAGGATAGAAAAATTACACGCCGAAGGCAAAATGACCGCACGCGAACGCATCGATTATTTGTTGGATGACAAAGCCAAAAGTATCGAAATCGGTGCCTTTGTGGGTGACGGTATGTATGCCGAACATGGCGGTTGTCCTTCTGGTGGCGTCGTAGTAAAAATAGGGTTCATCAGCGGAAAACAATGCATAGTGGTGGCCAACGATGCTACCGTAAAAGCCGGGGCCTGGTTCCCGATTACCGGAAAAAAGAACCTGCGCGCCCAGGAAATTGCCATGGAAAACCGTTTGCCCATCATCTACCTGGTCGATTCTGCCGGGGTTTATTTGCCGATGCAGGACGAAATTTTCCCCGATAAGGAACACTTTGGGCGCATTTTCAGGAACAACGCCATCATGAGCAGCCTGGGCATCACCCAGATTGCCGCCGTAATGGGAAGCTGTGTGGCCGGAGGGGCCTATCTTCCTATTATGAGTGATGAAGCCATGATAGTAGACAAAACCGGGAGTATTTTCCTGGCCGGAAGTTACCTCGTAAAGGCAGCAATAGGTGAAAATATCGACAATGAAACCCTTGGCGGAGCCACTACCCATTGTGAAATATCGGGCGTGACTGATTACAAAGCCAAAGACGACAAAGACGCACTTGACAGAATCAAGAGTATCGTCGGGAAAATCGGCGACTACGACAAAGCGGGTTTCAACCGCGAGAAACCGGCCAAACCGGCTTTGGATGAAAAAGACATTTACGGCATCCTTCCCAAGGCCCGGAACGAACAATATGACATGTACGATATCGTAAAACGACTCGTAGACAATTCGGAATTTGACGAATATAAGGAAGGCTACGGAAAAACCATCATCACGGCCTATGCCCGCATAGACGGCTGGGCGGTCGGCATTGTGGCCAACCAACGCAAAGTGGTCAAGACGGCGAAAGGTGAAATGCAGTTTGGCGGGGCCATCTATTCTGATTCGGCAGACAAGGCCACGCGCTTTATCGCCAATTGCAACCAGAAAAAAATCCCGCTCGTTTTTATACAGGACGTCACCGGATTCATGGTAGGAAGCAAATCAGAACACGGCGGTATCATTAAAGACGGCGCCAAAATGGTGAATGCGGTTTCCAATTCGGTAGTGCCTAAATTTACGGTCATCGTCGGAAATTCCTACGGTGCGGGCAATTACGCCATGTGCGGAAAAGCCTATGACCCACGGTTGATTTTTGCCTGGCCAAGCGCCGAACTCGCCGTTATGGGCGGGGCACAGGCAGCCAAAGTACTGATGCAGATTGAAGCTTCATCCCTCAAGGCTAAAGGACAAGTGGTTGATGAAAAAGTAGAACAGGAATTGTTTGATAAAATCAAGGCGCGTTACGATGCACAGGTTTCTCCTTATTATGCCGCGGCAAGGTTGTGGACTGATGCCATTATCGATCCGTTGGAAACCCGTACCTGGATTTCTATGGGGATAGAAGCAGCCAACCACGCCCCTATTGAAAAGAAATTTAATTTGGGGGTGATACAAGTATAAGTATGAAAGTCAAATCAATCTTATTGCCCACCCTGCTGTTTTTTGCTTTAACAAGCCACGCGCAACAAGCAGAAGAAAAACTGAAAGACTGGGCGGCCTATTCCCAGGCGGTAAGTATTTCGGGCAAAGACGGTTATGCTTTCAGGGTTTCTGCCGCCATCCGTATGGAAAATGCAAAAAAAACTTCGGCAGCAGCCTTATGGGCCAGGATTGACAAAAAAGACGGAACCACCGGATTTTTCAACAACGATGTATACAGCACAACAGTCAGCAATCAGTGGAAAGTATATGAAATCAATGGGTTAGTCGACAACAACGCCGATGTTATTTATGTGGGTGCTTTCGGCCAAAATTCGGGTGATTTCTATTTTGATGATTTCAAGGTCGAAGTCAAAAAAGGGAATGGCAAATGGGAAACGCTTCCAGTGAAGAATCCGGGCTTTGAAGAAGGATCACCCGCTATTGATTCCTGGAACTACGGCGTATCCAGAAGCAGGTCTGAAAAAATCAAAAACTTCAGTTGTGTTTATTCGGATAACAAACCCTATAAAGGGAAAAAAGCATTACTCCTGAAAGGCACCAATATTTTGGGAAGCCACGAAAACGGCAAATACATTGAGGTAAACGGCGTAAGCCTTTATTATGAAATCTACGGAGAAGGAGAACCCTTGCTCATGATTCACGGCAATGGTAATTCTATGAGTGGTTTTATCAACCAGCTGGAAGATTTTTCAAAAAAGTACCAAGTCATTTTCCTGGACTGCCGCGGACGAGGGAATTCAACCTACCAAAAAGGCACTGAACTTACTTTCGACCTTCAAATTGAAGACATCAGGCTCTTTCTGGATAAACTCAACCTTCCTAAAGTAAGTATTGTAGGTTGGAGTGACGGCGGCATACTAGGTATCCTGATGGCGCTGAAACATCCGGAAAGGGTAAACAAACTGGTCTCCATGGCGGCCAATATTTTCCCCGAAGGTTGTGTCGACCTCGACGACATGAAAAAAACAAGGGACAAATTAGTCAGTGAAAATAAAGACCACAAAAATGATTTGTTTATTGATTTGTATAACCTCGATATTAATTATCCGAACCTCGAATACAAGGATTTAAACGCAATCAAATCAAAAACACTCATTATGGCCGGTGATCATGATGAAATCAAAAATGAACATACCGTAAAGATATTTGAAGCCATTCCGGAGGCCCAATTGGCCATCGTTCCCAATGCCACACATTACCTGCCCTTACAAAATCCGAAATTATTCAACCAGATAGTATTGGATTTCCTGAGAGAATAACAAATTACCCTGATAATCAATTGTAAAATTAAACTTTATGAAAAAATACCTTCTCGTTTGTTTGACAATCATTGGTTTCCAGATGCTTTCTGCCCAAAAAAACTTTACCCGCAAAGATTCACTTCAAGGTGGCTTGCGACCCGAACGGACTTGTTTTGACGTGCAACGCTATGATCTTGATATCAGGGTAGACATCGACAAGAAATTTATTGTAGGCAGCAACACCATTTCGTTCAAGGTAGTCGAAAATACCAATAAAATCCAGTTGGATTTGTTTTCGAACATGCAGATAGATTCGATTTACTTTCACGCTAAAAAATTGGTCTATAAAAAAGATTACAAACGCGATTACAATGCGGTGTTTATTACCTTTCCGGAAACCCTTACGGCAGGCGCCATCGACAAATTACAGTTTTATTATTCCGGAATGCCTACCATTGCCAAAAATGCCCCTTGGGACGGCGGATTTGTTTATTCTACCGACAAACAGGGAAAACCATGGGTGGGCGTGGCCTGTCAGGGAACGGGTGCCAGTTTGTGGTGGCCTTGTAAAGACTCCCAATCTGATGAACCCGACCTGGGGATGTCAATCAAGGTGGCTGTCCCGGATGGCCTGATGGACGTTTCCAACGGTAGACTCAAAGGCAGCCAAAAACTGAATGATGGTTACACCCGT
>CAZXRX010000097.1:0-8875 GCA_964642945.1 uncultured Flavobacterium sp.
AACTATTTAGTTAAAATAAGTTAAACAATTTTTATGCCAAACTATTCATTATGAGCAAGAACTTAACAACGCGAAAGGAAGATTATTCCAAGTGGTATAACGAACTTGTGGTCAAGGCAGATCTGGCCGAAAACTCAGGGGTAAGGGGATGCATGGTCATCAAACCTTACGGGTATGCCATTTGGGAAAAAATGCAGGCAGAACTAGACCGCATGTTCAAGGAAACCGGACACAGCAATGCCTATTTCCCGTTGTTTGTTCCGAAAAGCATGTTTGAGGCAGAAGAAAAAAATGCTGAAGGTTTTGCCAAGGAATGTGCGATTGTTACCCATTACCGCTTGAAAAATGACCCTGACAAACCGGGCAAACTGATGGTAGATCCCAATGCCAAACTGGAAGAAGAACTGATTGTTCGCCCAACCAGTGAGGCCATCATCTGGAGTACCTATAAAAACTGGGTGCAATCTTACCGTGATTTACCTTTGTTGATTAACCAATGGGCCAATGTGGTGCGTTGGGAAATGCGTACGCGTTTGTTTTTGCGTACAGCCGAGTTTTTATGGCAGGAAGGCCACACGGCGCACGCCACCAAAGCGGAAGCCATTGCCGAAACCGAACAAATGATGAACGTTTATGCCGATTTTGTTGAAAACTTCATGGCCATACCGGTAGTAAAAGGCATCAAGACCGAAACCGAGCGCTTTGCCGGAGCCGATGAAACCTACTGTATAGAAGCCCTGATGCAGGACGGAAAAGCCTTACAGGCCGGAACTTCCCACTTTTTAGGGCAGAATTTCGCCAAGGCATTTGATGTGAAATTTGCGAATCAGGAAGGCAAGCAGGAGCATGTTTGGGGAACCTCATGGGGTGTTTCCACGCGATTGATGGGCGCACTGGTCATGACCCATTCAGACGATAACGGCTTGGTATTGCCTCCAAACCTCGCACCGATACAGGTCGTAATTGTACCAATTTATAAATCTGAAGAAGAGCTTGCCCAGATTACTGCTGTAGCCGACGACTTGAAGGCCCAGTTCAAAAAACTGCGTATTTCGGTAAAATACGATAACAGGACTACCCAAAAACCGGGCTTTAAATTCGCCGAATGGGAACTCAAAGGAGTTCCGGTACGCATAGCCATTGGACCAAAAGATTTGGAAAACGGTACTTTTGAAGTGGCGCGCAGGGATACGCTCTCGAAAGAAGTAGTGTCAAAAGACGGTATCGTTACCTACATTAATGACCTGTTGACCACCATACAGGATGACCTGTTCAACAAAGCCCTTGAATACCGCAATACCCACATCACCGAAGTCAACTCGTTTGAAGAGTTCAAGGAAGTATTGGAAACCAAAACCGGATTCATTTCAGCCCATTGGGATGGTACTCCTGAAACAGAAGAAAAAATAAAGGAATTGACCAAAGCCACCATCCGTTGTATTCCTTTAGACAGAAAAGTAGAGGCCGGAAGCTGTGTTTTTTCGGGAGGCCAATCTGCTGGTAGGGTGCTGTTTGCGAAAGCATATTAAAAAAAAACAAAAAAAAATAACTTCGGGTATTGCGTGAATAAAAAATAGTTGTATTTTTGCATCCGCAATCAAGAAGATGGCCCGTTCGTCTATCGGTTAGGACGCCAGGTTTTCATCCTGGTAAGAGGGGTTCGATTCCCCTACGGGCTACAATTTAAATAAAGAAAAGGAAAATAAAATGGCAAATCACAAGTCAGCTTTAAAGAGAATCAGAAGTAACGATAAAAAAAGGGTGTTGAACAGGTATCAGCACAAAACCACCCGTAATGCCATCAAGGCTTTGCGTATGGCTACGGACAAATCTGATGCTACTTCAAAATTATCAAGCGTTATTTCAATGATTGATAAATTGGCGAAGAAAAACATCATCCATGACAACAAAGCTGCCAATTTAAAATCAAAATTGACCAAGCACGTAGCGAAAATCTAATTTCAGCTGCTTCAAGATATTAAAAAAGCTTCCAATTACGGAAGCTTTTTTTATTTTACATCATTCCCAGATTCCGGTTCAGTAATTCGATGATTTCAACGGTAATGGGTTTTGAGAGGAATTCTATCACCATCGGATATTTTTTGGATTTTTCAATATCTTCCGGATCAATAGTCGAAGACAGCACAATTACTTTGGTTAGCGGAAACTGTTGGGCATATTTTCCGCCTGAAAAATGATCAAGGAATTCCCAGCCATTCATCACGGGCATGTTCAGGTCCAAAAAAATAAGTTGCGGATAATCGGTCGTGCTATCTGCCATCAGCCGGTCGAAATAAGCCAGTGCATCTTCCCCGTTTACCGACGTATCAATGGCTTTGGATAAGTTGGCTTTGAGCAGGACTTTTTTGCAAAGCATCAAGGTTATCGGATCATCATCTACACAAAGTACTTTTTCGAGCATGTTATTGGTTTTTAAAAGATAATTTAAATGTGGTTCCTCTGCCTACTTCACTTTCTATGGCAATCGTGCCGCCCATGGCTTCTACCTGCGATTTTACCAAATACAACCCGAGTCCTTTGCTGTCGGTATGATTGTGGAACCTTTGGTACAATCCGAAAACCTTTTCCTTGTTGCGCACCAAATCAATTCCAATCCCGTTGTCGGTAAATTCAATAACGGTCATGTGGTCTTCCTTATGTGACGAAATACTGATTTTAAGTTGTCTTTTCTCATCGCGGTATTTGAGCGAATTGGTCATCAGGTTGAGCAAGATGCTTTCCAGATAAGACTTATTGATAACCAAGGTTTTGGCGTTTTCAAAATTGAGTTTCAGTATGGGTTTCTGTATCCCGATGACAAAAGTAAGCTGGTTGAACACGTTCTCGAACACGTCGCGGATTTCTACTTCTTCTTTCTGTATGGATGGGCTGTCCTTGATGATGATGACCTTGACCAGGTCGCTGATGGTTTCGTTGAGCAATCCGGTAGATTTTGAAAACCCGTCAATGAGTTCCTTCAATTCCTCGTTTTCAATCGGGATGTCCTCAATCAGGTTGAGCAAACCGGTAAGGTTGGAGAGCGGTGCGCGCAGGTTGTGTGAGGTGATGTAAGAAAACTGTTTTAAATCCTTGTTGTTTTGGGTCAGTTCGCTGATCAAATGCTCGCGTTCCTCCTCGCGTTCTTTTTCCTTTGAAATATCCCTTTGGATGGAAATCCAGTGGGCGTGCTCATCGTCAAAATTAGTAATCGGAATCATGGTGAAATTCACCCAGTATTCCTCGTTGTTTTTGTTGGTGTTGATGGTTTCAAAGGTAAATTCTTCTTTCTTTTTGATGGCATTCACCAGGTTCTTGATGTCTTTTTTTACCGAATTTTTACTCATGAAAACCTTGGGCGTTTTGCCAATGACTTCTTTTGGGGTGTAACCCGTCAGTTTGGTAAAGGCCGGATTGACATAGATGATTTTCGGAATGCCGCGCTCGTTGCTGGGCGATTCGGTAATGATGATGGCATCCTTGGTCTGCGTAATAACGGTTTCCAGAAGCCGCAAACGCTGCTCTTCTTCCTTGAGTTTGGTAATGTCCTGCATCGCGCCAATTACCCTGATGACGTTCTTGTGCTCGTCCATCACCAGGAATCCCCGGTCATATACATATTTATAAGAGCCATCGGCGCAGAGGAAACGGTAGTAATCCTGCCATTTTTCGGTTTTTTGCTCAATATAGGAATAGATTTTTACCGACATTTTCAGGCTGTCTTCCGGATGGATTTTGTCGAACCACCATTGGATGTTGTCGCCCACATCTTCGGTTTTATAGCCGAAAATACCCTGTATCCCTTTGTTGAATATGAATTTGTCGGTTTTAAGGTCCCAATCCCAGATGGTGTCACTGGTGGCTTTGGCCACAATGTCATACCGCTCGTTTGATTTGAACAATTCTTCATTTTTCGCCTCCAGTTTTTTCAGGTGTTTGGTGACATAATTGAAGTTTTTACCAATCAGGTACCCAAAAAACAAGGTAGAAGCCGTAATTACTGCAAAACTGATTGCGAAACTGATCAGGAAAGGCGTAGGAGGCAGGTAATTTTTGAGGAGGAAATATTGGCTGGTGAAGACCAAGAAAAGGACAATCAGAAAATAAGTAAGAATTATTTTATTCGATTTATTTTTCATTACTCCAAAAATAAAAAATAATTCAGTAAAACAATTTTTTTTTGTCAAAAAATCCTGTTTCCCTTATATCACGAGCCATTGCGTTAATATATTGCAAACTATCTGTCTTGCAGTTTTTTTAACGAAAATAAAGTGTACCTTTGCACCCATTAAAAATAACAGATGGAATCTATCAGAAACATTGCAATCATTGCCCACGTTGACCACGGTAAAACCACCTTGGTTGATAAAATCATGTACCATTGCCAACTTTTCCGTGAAAACGAAAACACCGGCGACCTTATCCTTGACAACAACGACCTGGAGCGTGAAAGGGGTATTACCATTACTTCCAAAAACGTTTCCGTGGTTTATAAAGGAACCAAAATCAACATTATCGATACCCCTGGCCACGCCGATTTTGGTGGTGAGGTAGAACGGGTATTGAACATGGCCGATGGGGTCTGCCTCTTGGTGGATGCATTTGAAGGGCCAATGCCGCAAACCCGTTTCGTATTGCAGAAAGCCATCGATTTGGGCTTGAAACCCTGCGTGGTAATCAATAAAGTAGACAAGGAAAACTGTACCCCTGAAGAGGTGCACGAAAAAGTATTCGACCTGATGTTTGAATTGGGTGCCGAAGAATGGCAGCTCGATTTTCCTACCGTATATGGTTCGGCCAAACAAAACTGGATGTCTGATGACTTCAGGAATGTGACCACCAACATTGAGCCTTTGCTCGACATGGTTGTGGCCAATGTACCTGCCCCTAAAGTTTCTGAAGGAACCCCGCAAATGCTCATTACTTCGCTCGATTTCTCATCGTTTACCGGACGTATCGCCATTGGCCGTCTGGAAAGAGGGGTTTTGAAAGAAGGCATGCCGATTTCGTTGGTAAAAAGGGACGGAAAAATAATCAAATCAAGAATCAAGGAATTGCACACTTTTGAAGGTCTTGGCCGTAAAAAAGTAGAAAGTGTAATCGCCGGCGATATTTGTGCTATAGTAGGAGTGGAAGGTTTTGAAATTGGAGATACCATTGCTGATTTTGAAAATCCGGAAGCTTTGCAGACCATTGCCATCGACGAACCGACCATGAGTATGTTGTTTACCATCAATGACTCGCCGTTTTTCGGTAAGGAAGGTAAATTCGTAACCTCTCGACACATCAAAGACAGGTTGGCCAAGGAATTGGAGAAAAACCTGGCCTTAAAAGTAGGCGATACTGATTCTGCCGATAAATTCATGGTTTTCGGACGTGGGGTACTGCACTTGTCGGTACTGATCGAAACCATGAGAAGGGAAGGCTACGAATTGCAAATCGGTCAGCCACAGGTAATTATCAAGGAAGTTGACGGCGTAAAATGTGAGCCAATCGAAGAATTGACCATCGATTTGCCGGAACACCTTTCGGGTCGTGCGGTAGAATTCGTGACCATCCGTAAAGGCGAAATGCTTTCGATGGAAGGCAAAGGCGAGCGTATGATTATCAAATTCAACATCCCGTCAAGGGGTATCATCGGTTTGCGTAACCAATTGCTTACGGCAACTGCCGGTGAAGCCATCATGGCCCACCGTTTTATCGGATACGAACCCTTCAAAGGGGAAATTCCTGGAAGGAACAACGGTTCGTTGATTTCTATGGAAAACGGAAAAGCCATTCCTTACTCTATAGACAAGTTACAGGATCGCGGAAAATTCTTTGTTGATCCGAACGAAGACATTTATGAAGGCCAGGTAATTGGTGAAAACACCCGTTCTGATGATATGACGGTAAACGTAACCAAAACCAAAAAGCTTTCCAATGTGCGTTCGTCTGGGGCCGATGACAAAGCCAGGATTATTCCGGCCATCAAATTCTCACTCGAGGAAGCGCTCGAATACATCCAGAAAGACGAATATGTTGAAGTAACACCAAAATCGTTGCGTCTGCGTAAAATCTACCTGAATGAAAACGACAGGAAACGATTCAAGATCTAATTCTTGAACCCTATTTATAGTAAAACCACCAGTGAAAATTGGTGGTTTTTTTTATTCCGTCAAACCGGCAAGGCCAAACCCTAATTTTAAAAATGCTATTTTTGTCAAACCGGATTTTCGAAAACCGCCCTTATGTCAAGATTTCAAACTACCGTACGGATTGCTTTTTTGGTGTTTTTTTGTGCGCCTGCCACTTGGGCGCAATACAATGTCGATTCTTTAAAGACCATTATTGCAAACCCAAAACTGCACGACACCACCAGGCTGGCCAATATCGCCCTGCTTATCGACAACCTCTACCAAAACAAGGAATCTCTCAATTACACCAATTTAATGGGTAAAATTGCCCAAAAGCACCTGGCTGACAAAAACCTCCAGCCGGCACTGCATAAAAAATACACCATGTATTTGGCGGCCTATTACAACAACATCAGCATACAACTTGAAGATAGCGGAAACCCGAAATCATTAAATTACCTGAATAAGTCTATAGAATTGTACCAATCAGTAGAGGCCCTAGACGAAGTCTATTCTTCGGTAGTGAGTAAAGGCTTGTTGCTCTCCAGACGCAAACGCTATAAGGAAGCAATAGATTGTTATTACCAATCCCTCAAATATTTTGAACTGAATGAAAAAGAAAACGCAGACGGAATTTCCTATGTCTATTCCAACCTGGGCGTTTTGTATGGCGAACAGGGACAAAACAAGACCGCCATCAATTATTTGAAAAAAGCCATTTTTTACATCGATAAAAAAATCGAGAAACCCACAGTTGAAGATGAACTCCAGAAAGCAACCTTTTACTACAATATAGGGGCCAAATACATCCTTTTGAAAGACTATACCAATGCAGTCAAAAACCTCAATACTTCGCTGGTCTTATCCGTGCGGCACAACCAAAAGGCCTACCAGAGTTTTGCCTTGGGCAAATTGGCTGCCATCGACCTGCATTTCAAAAAAACCGATGCCGCCGAAGCGAAACTGACCCGAGCCAATGCGATGGCTGATACCGAACATTCCAAAGCCTATACACTGGTCAACCTCGGGAACATCTATTTTGAGAAAAAAGCCTATCAAAAAGCGGAAGACACCCTTAACAAAGGCTTGGCCCTCAGCCTGAAAATCAACAACAGCGACCTGAAGGAAATTGCTTACCACTTATTGTACAAAATCAATAAGCTAAAAGGAAACTACAAAGAAAGTGTGGCCCTGCTGGAATTGTACAACGCCATAAAAGATTCTGCCAAGACGGAGGAAACCAAAAATGAACTGAGGCAACAGCAGCTGAAATACAATTACGAAAAGAAGGAACTGAATTATAAATTGGCTTCCCAAAAGAAAAGTGCCGCCAAAAACAATTTATTAATCGGGCTTTCCTCGGTAGTTTTGCTGTTATTGATAGGAGCTTACTTTTTCTATCGGAACTACAAACAAAAACAAGCCATTTCGGTTTTTGAAAAAAACGAACTCAAGCAGAAACTGCTGCTGACACAAATGAACCCGCATTTTATTTTTAATTCGATAGACAACATCCAAAGCCTTATCTACAACAAGCAAGACAAAGAAGCGGTCAATTACCTCACCAAATTTTCAAAATTAACGCGTCAGATTCTCGAAAATTCGAATGAAAACTACATTTCGCTGGCGGAAGAACTAGCCATGATTGAAAATTATTTGAGTATCCAGCAATTGTTGTACAACAATAAGTTTGACTACCGCCTCAGTGTAGATGCCGCCCTTGACCCCGAAATCCTGCTCATTCCGCCCATGCTCACCCAGCCTTTTATCGAAAACGCCATCAAGCACGGATTGAAGCAAACTACTGAAAAAGGCTTTATAGCCCTGCGTTTTTTTATGGACGGCAACCCATTGTTCTTTGAAATTACCGATAACGGGACTGGTTTTCCTGCCGAAGTAAAATCGGGTGCCACCAAATCACTCGCCATGAAAATTACCAGGGAACGCTTGGCCAACATTTCAGGGAAAGACCATTTTGAAGTACAGGTAGAAAACATCCACGATGACCACGGAAGGGTTGCCGGTGCAAAAGTATTGCTCGGGATTCCGTATATTTACGAAAATTAAAAACTGTTATGCTGCGCGCCATAGTTGTTGACGATATTGATTCAATCCGGAAAAAGAACATTGAGGTTATCAAGGCCCATTGTCCGAACATTGCCATTATCGGTCAGGCAGACAGCGTGGAAAGCGGCATTACACTCATCAGGCAAATCGTTCCGGACATCGTTTTTCTGGATGTGGAAATGCCCGACGGAACCGGTTTTGACCTGTTACAGAAACTCAAACCCATACAGTTTAAAGTGATTTTCATTACCGGATATGAAGATTTCGCCATCAGGGCGTTCCGTTTCAGTGCCATTGATTATTTGCTCAAACCGCTTGATCCTGTTGATTTGGTAGAAGCGGTAAACAAAGCTGAAACCTCGCTCAATAAAGAAGTTTTGGAACTCAAACTGAATGCCTTGTTCTCTAATTTGGAACGTCCGGCCAGCCTTCAGAAGCTGGTGCTCAAAACGGCAGAAAAAATATATTCGGTCAATGTTCAGGATATTGTCAATTGCGAATCAGACAAAAACTACACCACTTTTTATTTCGTCAACGCCCCGAAACTGGTGGTTTCCACCACACTCAAAGAATACGAAACCCTGCTCAAACCGTTTAATTTTTTCCGGGCACACCAATCGCACTTAATCAACATGCTGTACTTTGACCATTTCATCAAATCAGACGGCGGCAATACCATCGTGATGAAAAACAAG
>CAZXRX010000098.1:0-8813 GCA_964642945.1 uncultured Flavobacterium sp.
CTTCAATTCCCTGACGCCGCTGAAAACGACCTCGAGGCGGAGTTTTTCCTTATTGGAATTTCCTTTGGGTAAGTATTGGTAAGTGTATTGACTGAAAACAATCCACCAAATTCCTACCATAACAAAAGAATAGCGCATCATGTCCATTTTCCTGTCATCTTCGGCAGTCATGATCATGGCCAAATTGACAATCAACAGTATCACACTACCGATATAACCCATCGAATAACCCCTGGCACTGATGCGGTCCTGCTGCTCTTCAAAAGCAATATCAGGCAGGTAAGAATTGTAAAAAACGAGGCTTCCCCAAAAACCAATCAGGCCAAAAAAGAAAAATACCAGCCCCCATATAATATGATCCAGGTCAAAAAAATACAAACCAATACAGGAAAGCGCACCGATGTAATTGAAAGTGCGCATGAATACCTTCTTATTGCCTATATAATCAGCTATTCCGGAGAGTAATGGAGAAAAAACCGCCACACATAAAAACGCGGCTGCGGTAACGAAACTGATCAGGGCGGAGTTTTTGAAGTGTTGCCCGAAGAGGTTCACATAAGGATTGTCTTTGGTGAACAGGGCATTGTAAAAAATCGGGAAAACCGCCGATGCAATGACCAAACTGTAAACAGAATTTGCCCAATCATAGAAAGCCCAGGCATTGAGTAATTTAGAATGACCTTTTGGTAGTTGCGCCATAAAATTGTTTTTAAATAAAAAAGCCACCGGCTTTACCGGTGGCTCAAATATAGTCTTTTTTTGTAATCCTGAAATTATTTAAAGGTTACGCCAAATTTGGCGGCTTCCGCCTTGGCTTGCGGAATCAGCGCCCTAAGGTTGGCTATCCTGGTTGCATCAGAAGGGTGCGTACTCATGAATTCCGGTGGTGCTTTTCCTCCGGAATTGGCAGACATCCTTTCCCAAAAGGCAATGGCTTGGTCTGGATTATAACCGGCAATGGCCATCAGGGTCAAACCAATCATGTCAGCTTCACTTTCGTGGTTCCTGCTGAAGGGTAACATTCCACCATATTGGGTTACGGCTCCATAAGCAGTCATGGCTATTTGCTGGGTTTGCTCGCTTTTGCTTCCTGTAGCGACGGCTACTCCTGCCCCTCCCAACTGTTGTAACAAACCGGCGCTCATCCTTTGTTGCCCGTGGTTGGCCAAAGCGTGGGATACTTCATGTCCCATTACGGTAGCCATTCCGGCATCGTCTTTACAAATCGGAAGGATTCCGGTGTAGAAAACGATTTTTCCGCCGGGCATACACCAGGCATTGACTTCCTTGCTATCGACCAATTTGTATTCCCATTTGTAATCATTGAGGTAATCGGCCTGTCCGTTGGCAGTAAGCCATTTTTCGGCAGCGACCTTGATTTTGGTGCCGACTGTTTCTACCCTTCTGGCGTCTGCGGTTCCTGAAATTACCTTGTTTTCAGACAAAAATTGGTTGTATTGCTGAAAGGCAGATGGTAAAATTTCGCTGTTGGACACCAAGGCCAGGGTGCTTTTTCCGGTAAACGGATTTTTCGCACAGGCAAAAACCAGCAAGGCCAAGGAGATACTGAGTATTATTTTTTTGTTCTTCATTTTTTTATGTTTAATTATCCTACAAATATATTAAATTCTTTACACTGCCGTAAAATGCAATTCGGTAAAATCTTTAGGAACCACCAATTGGTTACCCTTAAAAGAAACACTTTCAAAAGACACTTTTTCGTTGTCTATTTCAATGGCACCAATCTCGAACGGAAGTCCTGCTAAATTAATGGTAATTTCCGAATATGATGTTTCATAATTTCCATCTTTATGTTGTTGAATTATCAGTTCCTTTTCTTTGCCAATCAGTTGGAAAGTTTTGTAGCTGTAACGTCCTTTGTTGTAATCATAGCCGTCTTGTGCGTCTTCATAAACATACGATTTTTCTTTGCCCAATTTATAATAGATATCCAAAGTCAGTTCCGGGTTTTCCAACTGGCCCACATACTGTTGCAGCGGATATTTCGGTATGATGGCACCTTCCTTTATAAATATCGGGATTTGGTCAAAATCTGTCGCAATCCAGAATTCACGTTTTCCTTCCACGAGTTCATTGGTCCAAAAATTGTACCAGTTTCCCTGCGGAAGATACATCCGTCTTCCCAAAGCATTGGGTTCCAATATCGGACAAACCAAAATCTGGTTGCCAAAAATAAATTCATCGGTGCGGTAATGCGTCTGTTTGTCGTACTGGTCAAAATACACCAAAGGCTTCAAAAGCGGGATGCCCTCATTGACATATTGCCAGAACATCGTATACAGATAAGGCAATAACTGGTAGCGAAGCCCTACAAATTTACGGGTAACGGCAATGACTTCTTCTCCAAAACTCCAGGGTTCCTGTTCGCCGTGATCGCCCGAGGAATGGGTGCGGCAGAACGGATGGAACACCCCCAACTGTATCCAGCGGGCATACAATTCGGGAGAAGGCTGTTCGGCAAAACCACCTATATCTGAACCTGTGAATCCCATACCGGAAATCGACATGCGTTGCATTTGGATGTTGGCTATCCAGAGGTGTTCCCACGAAGCCACATTGTCTCCCGTCCAGGAGGAAGTGTAGCGCTGTGCCCCGGAATAAGCCGACCTTGTGATAACAAAAGGCCTTTTTGGATAGGCGAATTTTTTCACGCCTTCGTAGGTGGCGCGCGCCATCTGGGTACCATAAATGTTGTGCGCTTTGCGGTGGCTGCAAGGGTTGCCATCATAATCGTGGCGCACGTCAAGCGGAAAGGTTTTGGTAGGTACTTCCATCACCGCTGGCTCGTTCATGTCGTTCCAGACGCCCTTTACCCCAATTTCGGCCACGAGTTCCTTGAACAGTCCGGCCCACCATTCCCTGACTTCGGGGTGGGTATAATCAGGGAAATTGCATTCACCCGGCCAGACTTTTCCTTTCATGTATGGCCCATCGGTGCGTTTGCAGAAATAATCTTTGGCAAGTGCTTCTTTATAAACCCAATAATCCTTGTCAATCTTGATTCCTGGGTCGATGATGACCACTGTCTTGAAGCCGTCCTGGGCCAATTCTGCAACCATTTGCTTCGGATTGGGAAAATAGTCCTTGTTCCAGGTAAAACACCTAAAACCGTCCATATAATCGATATCAAGATAAATGGCATCACACGGAATCTGCAGTTCACGGAACTTCGACGTAATTTCCTTTACCTTGCTTTCCGGATAATAACTCCATTTACATTGGTGGTAACCGAGTGTCCAGAGTGGCGGCAGTTCGGGCTTTCCGGTCAGGTGGGTATAAGTTGTCACCACATCGGCCATGACGGGCCCATAAATGAAATAGTAATTCATTTCGCCTCCATCTGCCCAAAAACTGGTGACGTTTTTGCGCTCATGCGAAAAGTCGAAAAACGAGCGAAAGGTGTTGTCAAAAAAGACACCATAGGCCTTATCGGAATGCAGTCCGATGAAAAATGGCACCACTTTGTATAAAGGTTCCTGGTCTTTGGCAAAGGCATATTGGTCGGTGGCCCAGTTTTCTACCCGCTTGCCTTTGAGATTGAAATGGGATGCTTTGTCACCCAGGCCATAATAATTTTCCCCATCCTGGCAAGTCTTGCTCATCTTCACGATGTTGCCACCAAATTCCTGACATTCCTCCCAATGGAACCCTTTTTCATCTTCAAGCAATACTTGACCCTGTAAATCGTAAATGACTATTTTTAAGTCAGTTTTACTAACTGAAACTTTTATTTTACTGGTAGTAATCTTAAAGTGGGTTTTTTCCTCACTGAGTTCAAGGAGGTTGTAACCATGCGATTGGGATTGGTCTATGGCATACGAAAAATCATTACTGAAATACCCTTTCACCGTGTAGCGGAAACGGATCATGCTGTCGCGTAAAACCGTCAACCGAAGGATTACATTGTTGTCGGTATGAAAATCGATGGAATCGACTTCGTGGTGGAAAGAGATTATTTGGGAAGGAAATAAATCTCCTTTGTGCTCTTGTTCGGTGTTGATGATCATGATAAAATGGTAACAATGCCAAATTTAAACAGTTGGCGCGTATATTTCAAGAAAAAGAAAAGTAGTTATCAACGAAAAATGTTGGAAAGTCAGCCCATTTTAAAAACACTCACACCCAAAGGGGAAAGTACAATTTCTGCAGAAAAATCCCGGCCGTTCCAAGCTTCGTTTGTGGCTTTGATTGCTTTCGGATTGGCGATGCCACTACCACCATACTGTTTTTCATCAGAATTGAATATTTCGGTAATCTTTCCTTTTTTAGGCAGGCCGATACGGTATTGGGTATGGACTTCCGGTGTCATGTTGCAAACGACAATCAGGTTTTGCTTCTGATTATTTCCTTTACGGATGTAGACCATTACGGCATTTTGGTGGTCTTGGTGGTTGATCCATTCAAATCCGTCAGCCTCAAATTGTTTTTCATACAAAGCCGGGTGGTTTTGGTACAAACGGTTCAAATCAGCTACATAATTTTTCAGGCCTTTGTGATAGTCGTATTGCAACAAGCGCCAATCCAGCGCGGCTTCGAAATTCCATTCGCGGGTTTGGCCAAATTCGCCCCCCATAAACAACAATTTAGCCCCCGGATGCGTAAACATATAACCATACAACAATCGCAAATTGGCAAAACGCTGCCACTCATCGCCCGGCATTTTGCCTACCAACGGTGCTTTTCCGTGAACGACTTCATCGTGGGAAAGCGGCAGCATGAAATTTTCGCTGTTTACATAAGTCATTGAAAAAGTCAGGTCGTTCTGGTGGTATTTGCGGTAGATACTTTCCCTTTGGAAATATTGCAGGGTATCATGCATCCAGCCCATCATCCATTTCATGCCAAACCCTAATCCGCCGGCATATACAGGCTTTGATACCATCGGGTAAGCGGTACTTTCTTCAGCTATGGTCTGTACGCCGGCAAAGTTGGTATAAACGGCTTCGTTGAATTCCTTTAAAAAACTGATGGCATCAAGGTTTTCCCTTCCACCGAAAATATTGGGTTCCCATCCGCCTTCGTTTCTGGAATAGTCGAGGTACAACATCGAAGCTACGGCATCTACACGAAGCCCGTCTGCATGATAATGTTGCAACCAGAATAAGGCATTGCTGATCAGGAACGAACGGACTTCATTCCGTCCGTAATTAAAGACCAGGCTTTTCCAATCTGGATGATAGCCTTTACGTGGATCAGGATGTTCGTAGAGGTGGGAACCGTCAAAATGACCCAAACCGTGCGCATCGTCAGGAAAATGGGAAGGCACCCAATCGAGTATCACCCCTATTTCTGCTTGGTGGAGGGCATCGGTCAAAAACATGAAATCCTGTGGTTTACCAAAACGGGAACTGGGTGCAAAATAACCGGTGAGTTGGTAACCCCAGGAAGGGTCATACGGATATTCCATAACCGGCATGAGTTCTACATGGGTAAAGCCCATTTCCTTCACATAAGCTACCAATTTTTCGGCCAATTCCACATATGACAGAAACCGTCCGTCTGCAGTTCGTTGCCAGGAACCCAACTGTACTTCATAAACGGAATAGGGTTGGTTTAACGCATTTTTTTCAATACGACTGTCCATCCAAGAAGCATCTTTCCACTGGTAATCCAAATCCCAGACAACCGATGCCGTTTCGGGTGGATGCTGGCAATATAAGGCAAAGGGGTCTGCTTTTTCGAAAACCATCGCTGCAGTGTTCGACACGATGCTGTATTTATAAAGGGAACCTTTGTCTACCCCCGGAATAAAGCCTTCCCAGATGCCCGAACTGTCCCATCGTACCTGTAACGGATGGGCAGCAGCATCCCACGAATTGAAATTACCAATAACCGCCACCGATTTGGCCGTTGGTGCCCAGACTGCGAAATAGACGCCCTTCACACCATTCAATTCCATCAGGTGTGCCCCGAATTTTTCATACAGGCGGAAATGCTTACCGGCCCGGAACAGGTCAATGTCAAAATCAGTAAAACGGGAATGGGTCTGGACCTGGTTCATTAGGGTTTGGTTATGGCTTTTGTAAAATTATCAAATTATTGTGGTGTTTCGGCATTTAAAACAAAAAGCCCATAAAATAAATCATTTTACGGGCTTCTTTACTGGTACGTTAAATTTATAACTTGATTATTTTTTTGGTCTGTACTTTCCCATCAATCGTTACTGATAACAGATAGGTTCCTGCCACCATTTTACTCATGTCTAATGAGGAATTGCTTTTTGTGGACCAGTCTTCTGATAATACCTGCTGTCCCAATAAATTGTAAACCGCAACTGATGAAATATTTTGTTCCGGATTCTCAATCTGAAGTACATCCCTTACAGGATTGGGATAAGTTGTAAAAGCTGTGGATGCAAAATCTTCATTGTCAAGCGTTCCTGTTATGTTCATCGTGTAGGCAATGGTCTGTGGGCTTGCCCAGGAAGAAATGACGATATAATACGTTTGCCCTGCTGTTACCGCCAGATTGCTGATGGTGCGGTTTCCGGAAGCTGAACTACAACTACAGCCATAGACAGTTACACCAATATTGGCACAACTCGTAAAAACAAAGAAACCCGTCCAGGCTGGTGCGGAAGGAATCTGGAGGGTTATCGTACCGCTTCCTGTAGGGGTAAATGAATAAACCACATCATTCCCACTGAGATAATAATTTCCTGCGGTACCAGCCCCACAAGCAATGGGTGTAGCGGTTGGAGGATCATAGTTGTCTGCATAATTAGCCGTGTTGTCAGTTGTCGTATAGGGTATTGATGCAATTACAATCGGATTGGTACACAAAGTACCTACTTGGGCTTGTGAGTAAAACCCTGAAAAAATCAACATAGCGATTGCATTAAGGAAACGCAAGTTGTTCATTTGTAGCAAAAAAGTAGTTTTTTTCATAATTTTTAAAATTATAGTTTCTCAAATTTATCAATTAAAATTTTAATCGAGTTACATAATTTACCGATTTTAAAAAACTGCAATAAAAACCCGAATCCGGAATCAAAAATATGTCTTACATTGCATTGCGTAGCTTAGATACATTTAAGACACCCAGTATATTTTATGGAAATACCAGCCCCTGTAAGACTCACAGCCCGGTTTTTACAATTTCTTTCACCTAAGTTGGCTACCCAATTTGCAGCCAAACTGTTTACCACACCCATCAAGCACAAAACCCCAAAACGGGAATTACAGATGGAGGAATTCAGCAAACAGGAAAAACTATTTATTCCGGGCATACAAAAAGAAATCGTGCTGTATCATTACGGTCAGGGTGAAAAAAAAGTACTTCTGGTTCACGGCTGGTCGGGCCGCGGCACCCAATTGGTCAAAATTGCCGATGAATTATTAAAGCAAGGTTATTCGACAATCAGTTTTGATGCACCTGCCCACGGGAAATCAAAAGGGAATAACACCTTAATGCCCGAATTCATTGCGTCTATTCTGGAAATTGAAAAACAATACGGCCTTTTTGACTACGCCATTGGCCATTCGTTGGGAGGCATTTCCATTTTAAACGCCCTGAAAGATGGCTTTCAGGTCAAAAAGGCAATCATTATAGGGGCAGCCGATATCATTCAGGATATCATTGACGATTTTGTAACCAAAATGCAATTAAAACCATTCATTGGAGACCTGCTCCGCGCACATTTTGAACAGAAATATGGTACCGAAATGGACAGTTATTCTGCTTCACGCGTGGCAAAAGAAATCAAAATACCGGTATTGGTGGTTCACGATGAAAACGATGAAGATGTCCCTGTAAGTGCGGCAAACCACATCCATCAAAACCTTGAAAATTCACAAATCATGCTCACCAAAGGTTTGGGCCATCGAAAAATATTGGGTAACGAAAAGGTTATCAAAAAAATACTTAATTTTATTGAAAGTTAAATTATGATGGAATTATTCGATAACAACACCGATTGGGCCACCGTTTTCAAGCCGCTGATTGCTCAATACAAAAACAAGAAACACCCGCTTGATTACCACAATTTATACCAATTGATGGTGATGGTAATCCTTTCCGCCCAAGATTCTGATGCGAACATCAACAAAGTGGCTCCTGCCCTATTTGAAGCTTTTCCAACCTTGCAATCCATAGCCAAATCATCTGTCGAAGAACTAATTCCCTATGTCACCAAAGTCCGGAATTACAATACCAAAGCCAATTGGATCATCGAAATTGCACAACAACTACAAACTGACGACAACATTCCCACCACGCTTGATGAACTGGTAGCACTGAAAGGCATCGGCAGAAAATCGGCCAACGTCATCATGCGCGAAGCCGAAGTGCCGGCAGAAGGAATCATCTGTGATTTACACGTAATCAGGGTCGCACCACGCCTCGGAATTGTTCAGGAATCCAAAGACGGAAACAAAATCGAAAAGCAACTTATGCAAATCCTGCCCAAGGAGATCTGGGGTGAAATCGGCATGGCCCTCTCCTTCCTCGGTAGGGAAACCTGCCGTCCGACCAATCCCAAACACAGTGAATGCGTTTTAAATCAACATTGCGAATACTGCCGTATACACAATTAAAAAAAATATTTTTCCGTATACGCGCTAAAATCGGCACTTTATCTTTTAGCTTCGCTCAGTTCGGCTATGCCTTTTGTGGGCGTGCCGGCGCATCCACCTGCTATCTTCTATCAGGAGCTGTCGCGCCGTCGGGCTGTACGCTGCAAGTCCTCGCCGCTCCACTGCGTTACGCGGCTGTGGGCTTTACGCTTCCATCCCTCACGTATGATATATAGAGGAGGAAGCCCTGTGGGCTTCAGGTACGCGGGCTTCAGCCCG
>CAZXRX010000099.1:0-8650 GCA_964642945.1 uncultured Flavobacterium sp.
TCAAGGAATTTCCTTACGACAAAAACGGTAAGTAAAATCCCGACGATGGGTAAAATACTGTTAATGTAAGGCAATTTGAGGTAGCCGTTTACATAATTGGCGAAGATGAATACGTTATGCGCAAAGCTTTTGAGCACAATTACGGCCAGCGAACAGGAAATCGCAACCAAGACACTTGAGAGGTAAATGAAGTTGCGCTCAGACAACAATGTTTTGGCCAAAAAGAACACCGCTTCTATTTGGCGGAATAATTTTCGGAATGTCAGGGCGGTTTTAACGTAAACTCGGTTTGGCATGGGGAGGTATTGTCTAACGGACTACAAATATAAGTCATTTTATATTCCGTAATGCTTCCCGTCTGCTCAAGGGTTTCAATGAGGCACTTTCCACAAAGCTTTTTACGCCCACCGGATTGAACCTGCTGTAATCACGCAAGGCCCAGCCAATGGCTTTCCGGATAAAGAATTCATCCGAATGTTGGTGTTGCAGGCAAACCGATTTGAGGAGGTCAAAATCAGTATCTTTTTTATAATCAAGCTGAAAAATGATGGCGCTGCGGTTCAGCCACATATTGGCGGAGTTCGAAAATTTTTCGATAGTGGTCATGGTAGCTTCCGGGAATTGACGCAGATAATTACCCAAAACGTATTTGGCCAGAAAATCAACGGTGTCCCACCAGGAATGGGTGGTAATCAGTTTTTCTATGAGATGAATGTCTTCGGGCAGGTAGTTTTTCCTGCCTTCCGCAATCAGGATTTCCAGGCCGCACTGGTGGAATTCACGCGCTTCCTTTTGGAATAGTTCCCAACTGATTTCCCTGAAATTTTGCTTTACTGCTGCTTTGTGTTCCTGCCAGTGCTTTTTCAGTATGGCACGGCGGGCATCCGTCTTGATGCCCAAAAAGGGGAAGTGGTCTTTCATGTATTTTTCCATGGGTACAGCTGTCGCCCGGTCGCCCTGACTGCGTAAATCTGTTTCCAGGGCTTTGATAAAATCTATTTTCATTATTGATTGAGTTCGGTTAATTTGTCGCGGCAATGTTGCTGCAGTTCATCAAAAAAAGCCTGAAATTCGGCCTCAAACTCCTTGTAAAACTGCGCCAGTTCAACCATGGCTTCCTGCATGTTGGCCCTGTGGTGCGTGCGGTAATCCATCTGGAATAAAATACGCTCCAAACCGGCCAACGAAGCATAACTGACGAGCCAATTGCCTTCTTTCATATAAGGCAGCATATTTTTGGTTTTCTCGGTCAGCAATCCGAAGTTTTCCTGGAGCAAGCGGTAAAAATCCTCGGCGTAATCTTCCAGGTTTTCTTCAGAATATTTCGCCCAGTTCTTGGCCAGGTAATGGTCATAAACGATATCCATGATGACACCCGAATAATGCCCGTACTTCTGGTGCAGCCGGTGTTTGCTCTGCCGGTAGATGGGGTGGGCATCGGTAAAGGTGTCAATATACCGGTGCAGCAGGATGCCTTTACGGATTTCGTCAGGGTAGTCCAGATAGGCATTGCCACGGACACTGTCGGCCATGAAGTTGCCAATTTTCAATAGGTCATTGTCGCCGGAAAGGTAAATGTGTGCCAGGAAATTCATGTGCCTAATTTAGGTATTTTAAATGATAAATTTTGGATTTTAAATTAGAATTGGAAAATGACATTCTTATATTTGTAAACAGTAAAACCTAACTTTTAAAATCTCCAACAACGAAATGACCCTAATAAAATCAATATCAGGCATCCGCGGCACCATCGGCGGAAAAACAGGTGACAACCTCACACCGGTAGATGCGGTAAAATTTGCTTCGGCCTATGGTTCTTTCCTGAAAAACAACAAAAAAAGCGAAGGCAAACTGAAAGTCGTTATCGGTCGTGATGCCCGTATCTCCGGCCCCATGATACACAACCTGGTCATGAACACCCTGCTCGGGTTGGGCATTGATGTCATCGATCTCGGGCTTTCCACCACGCCTACGGTTGAAGTGGCCGTTCCATTGGAAAAAGCAGATGGCGGAATCATCCTGACGGCCTCGCACAATCCCAAACAATGGAATGCCCTCAAATTACTCAACGAAAAGGGCGAGTTTCTGAGCGGGAAAGAAGGCGAACTGATTCTTGAAATTGCCGAGTCGGAAGCGTTTGATTTTTCAGATGTCGATTCGCTGGGTGAAATCACCACCAATGATTCCTATATGGATATCCACATCGATGAAGTGCTTGATTTGCCTTTGGTCGATGCCGAAGCCGTGGCCAAAAGAAAGTTCAAGGTCGTGGTAGATGGCGTGAATTCTTCGGGAGGCATCATCATCCCGAATTTATTGGAACAAATGGGCGTGGAAGTGGTCAAATTATACTGTGAACCCAACGGACATTTTCCGCACAACCCCGAACCTTTGAAAGAACACTTGGGCGACATCTGTAAATTGGTGGTGGAAGAAAAAGCCGATTTTGGTATTGTCGTTGACCCAGATGTAGACCGTTTGGCTTTTATCTCAAACGATGGCGAAATGTTTGGCGAAGAATATACGCTAGTCGCCTGTGCCGATTATGTACTGGGTAAAACCCCCGGAAATACCGTGTCGAATATGTCTTCCTCCAGGGCTTTGCGTGACATCACCCACAAACACAACGGCAGTTACCAGGCCAGTGCGGTAGGGGAGGTGAATGTGGTTGAATTGATGAAAAAAACCAACGCCATCATTGGGGGCGAAGGAAATGGCGGGATCATTTACCCGGAATTGCATTACGGACGTGACAGTCTGGTAGGTGTGGCTTTGTTCCTGACCCATTTGGCGAACCTCGATATGACTGTGGCCGAACTTCGGGCCAGTTACCCGCAGTATTTCATGAGCAAAAACAAAATTGAGCTTACGCCGCAGATTGACGTAGATGCGATTCTGGCGGCCATGACCGAAAAATACCAAAACGAAGACATCTCCACCATTGACGGGGTCAAGATTGATTTTGCCACAGAATGGGTACATTTAAGAAAATCCAATACCGAACCGATAATCCGTATTTACACCGAAGCACCAACCCAGGAAGCTGCCGATGCCTTGGCTTTGCGTATTATAGACGAAATCAAGGCGGTGGCCGGAATTTAAAAACAGAACAAAACCCAATCAGCCCTTTCTGTAACGGAAAGGGCTTTTTTATTTGAATCAATTCCTAAATATTTCCTAACCTTTTTCTGACAAACCCAAATAATATTATATTTGAAGCTAATCCTGAAGGAGGTCAATAAAATCAAAATGTGAGCGTATGTTTTTCAAATTCCAGAGGTTGTTTTCAGTTGTTGCTGTTTCTTTATTCATGGCCAGTTGTGTTTCTGTAGCCACCTACAACAAAACCATATCAGAACCCATCGCTGTTGAAAAGCTGCAAAAAGATATTGATTTTACCCAGCACAAACTCGAAAAACTGTACCCCAATCTTTACGGCTATATTCCGAAAGCCCAACTGGATGCCAAATTTGACAGCATCCGTAAGGTGGTCAACAGGCCCATGACAAGCACCGAATTTTATTTTGTAATCAGTCCGGTTGTAGCTGCTGTACGTCAGGGTCACATGTCGATGTCGCCAACCATCAAGAGGGTGCCCAAAAAAACAGCCAAAATATACAAGAAAAGGGGAGATGGCCCGTTGTCGCAATTTGTTTTTGAATGGGAAAACGATAAGTTGTATGTGCTCAAAAGCAAAAACAAAAGCAATAAGATAAAGGAAGGTACCGAAGTGGTAAGTATCAATGCCATTACTCCCCAGGCTTTGTATGGCAAATACCGCAATTCATTTACCTCTGACGGTTACAACAGTACTTTTTTGCGTAAATTTTTCTCCAAGCGCGCCACTATGTTTGCCACCAATGAGCTGGGCATCAATGACAGCCTTACCTATGTGTTCCGGCAGAAAGATTCGCTGTTTACGCGGGTAGTGTCGAGAAACAAACCCAAACCGAAAAATCCAACCATTGTTAAGGATTCTGCCAAAACCGTAGCCAAAACCGAAATAGATCAAGTCAAACGCAAGGCTGATAAAAAACGTAAAAAAATATACGGATACGATGAAGCCACTAAGGAATACATCAAGAGCCTGACCATTGTTCCGTCTGATCCATCTGTTGCTGTACTGAAAATCAAGAATTTCTCTGAAGGCCGCTATTACCGCATTTATGAAGAACTATTTGATTCCATCAAAAACAACCACATCAAGACCCTGGTAATTGATTTGCGTGACAATCCGGGTGGGCGCGTGGCTGAAGTGGTCGAATTGTATTCCTACCTGACCGATAAACCCTATACCATGTTACAACCGGCAGGCGTCACTTCAAAAACGAGCTTGTGGAGTTCTGGTGTTTTCAGGAATTCTCCTGTTTGGTCCTATCCGTTTCTTGGATTGGTCTATCCGGCTTATATGACTTTTACTTACCTGAAAACGACCAAAAAAGCAGATGGTTCCTACCAATACAAATTAACAGGTTCCAGGGAAAGGAAAAACAACCCCAACCATTTTACCGGAAAGGTCTATGTGCTGATTAACGGAGGTAGTTTTTCGGCTTCCTGTATTTTATCGGCTGCCCTGAAGACCAACCCTGAGATTACTTTTGTGGGTGAGGAAACCGGTGGCGCTTTCAACGGTACCGTGGCCGGGCTGATGCCCTTGGTGGAATTGCCGAATTCAAAAATTCCCTGGCGTTTGGGGTTGATGGATATTAAGACAGTCAACCAGACTACGGTAGAAGGCAGGGGTATTTTTCCTGACAAGGAAATCATTCCGACCCTTTCCGATAAGCTCAACAAAAAAGACCCGGAACTCGATTGGATATTGAATGAGGTAAAAAAAGACGCCCAGACAGACGCTTTGTTAAGAGCTGCAAGATAACATCGAACAACCCACTTTAACCGTAGCCCATTCTGGTCTTTTGGCGTACCATTTTTCATGCTCCGGCTGTTCCTCATAAGGATTTTTAAGCAAGGTATGCAGTACTGCCACAATAGAGAAATCGTCCGCATTGGCGGCGTCAATGGCCAGTTGCGCCATATAGTTTCTCAGCACATATTTTGGGTTGACCAATTGCATTTTTTTCATCCTTTCGGTATCGGAAAGTGTTTCCTTTTGCAAACGGCTGAGGTATTTTTTAAACCAGTTTTCCCAGCTTTTAAGGATGTCTTTTTTGATGGTTTCGGGTTTATAAAAGGCATAATTGACAGCCGAAATGGCACTGCCTGTTGATGATTCCTTTTTGATGTAAGCGAGTTCCCTGAAAAAGATGGTCATGTCGGTTTCAGCCAACTGCAGTACTTTTTCGAGTTCCGAAACCAATATTTCATCGTCCTTGATGTGTTTTTCCAGACCCAGCTTGCTTTTCATCATCTCGAGGTAATCGCTTTCGTATTGGGAGGCAAATCCGTTCAGGACGGCTTCCAAAGGCGCAGCTTCACCCACCAACGGATACAGGGCATTGGCGAGTTGGTACAAATTCCACAAAGCGATTTCCGGCTGGTTGCCAAAAGCATACCTTTTGTGCTGGCTGTCGGTAGTGTTGGGCGTCCAGTTGGGGTTGTAGTCTTCCAGCCATCCGTATGGGCCATAATCAATGGTGAGCCCGTGTACCGACATATTATCAGTATTCATCACCCCATGTACAAAACCCACCCGTTGCCAGTGGACAATCATTTGGCGGGTCTGGTCAGCTATAGTTTGAAAAAAAGATACATAAGCTGAAGGGGTGCCGGTTTCTATCTCCGGAAAATAATGTCTGATGGTAAAATCAGCCAGTTTTTTCAAATTGGCTATATCATTCCGGGCGGCAAAAATTTCAAAATTCCCAAAACGGATGAAGGAGGGTGCCACCCTGCAGACAACCGCACCTTTCTCATATTCTGGGTTACCATCATATAGCATGTCACGTAGTACTTCATCGCCCGTAAGAATTAGTGATAGCGAACGTGTAGTAGGAACCCCGAGATAAAACATGGCTTCACTGCACAAATGTTCCCTGATGGAGGAACGCAGTACGGCCAACCCATCGCCACTACGGGAATAAGGGGTCTTTCCGGCACCTTTGAGCTGCAACATATAAAATTGGCCGTCATGTTCAACTTCCGTCAGATTGATGGCCCGGCCGTCACCCAATTGTCCGGCCCAATGTCCAAACTGGTGGCCGCCATAACACATGGCAAAAGGCTGTGTGTTATCCAACACTTTTTTTCCGGAGAAAACAGCAAGGAATTCTTCAGATTGGGTTTCAGCATTTGTAATGCCTATCAAATGGGCTACAGCTGTTGCCGTATGGACCAATTTGGGATTAGACGGAATACGGGGCACCACATACGAAAAGCAAGCACCTGATACCTGACGTGGCACATTGGCAGTTTCTGCATCTGCGGGTAATTCAGATGTAAAACGGTTGTATATTTTAAAATTCATGAAAGTGGGACTGGTGAAATTCAAAGTTACTGATTAAATGCAACCATTGTCATTTCAAATCGTTAAATAATTAAAAAAATGTATCTTTGAACTCAAATACCAACAGCATGACTTCAACGGAAACACTCACACAGTTAGAACAATATTTTCAGCAATTCCGAAACCACATCATCGGGATTGACCAGGAATTCCTATCGCCATTCGGTAAGCAGAAAATCGTTTATACCGATTGGACGGCCAGTGGTCGTTTGTACCGACCCATTGAAGAAAAACTCATGAATGAATTCGGTCCGTTTGTGGCCAATACGCATACGGAAACGTCGATAACAGGAACGGCAATGACCATGGCTTACCATGAGGCACGCCACATCATCAAGCACCATGTGCATGCCAATGATGACGATGTGATTATTACCGACGGTACCGGAATGACGGGCGTGGTCAACAAATTCCAACGGATTCTTGGCTTGCGCATCCCCGAAAATTTAAAGGAGTTTGCGACGATTCCGGATGAAATCAGGCCGATAGTGTTCATTTCGCACATGGAACACCATTCCAACCAGACTTCCTGGCTCGAAACCATAGCCGATGTGGAGGTTATTCCTTGTGATGAGGAAGGCTTGTTCTGCCTGAAAGAATTTACCAAACTGGTAGATAAATACAAAGACCGAAGTTTCAAGATTGCTTCCGTGACTTCCTGTTCCAACGTGACCGGTATCCGGACGCCCTATCATGAAGTAGCCAAAATCATGCACCGCAACAACGGCGTGTGTTTTGTCGATTTTGCCTGCTCAGGTCCTTACGTAAACATTGACATGCATCCGGCAGACCCCGAAAGTTACCTCGATGCGATTTTCTTTTCCCCTCATAAATTTTTGGGTGGCCCCGGCACTTCAGGCGTGTTGATTTTCAATAAAAACCTCTATAAAAACAATGTACCCGATTGCCCGGGCGGCGGTACCGTCAGCTGGACGAATCCTTGGGGCGGACACCAATACATCGACAATATTGAAGACCGTGAAGACGGCGGAACTCCGGGTTTTCTTCAGGTTATCAAGACCGCTCTCGCCATCCAGCTTAAGGAACAGATGGGCGTGGACAACATCCTGAAACGCGAACACGAAATTGTAGACTATGTGTTCAGCCAGCTGGACCACATCAGCAACATCAAAATACTGGCCCGGCAACATCAGGACAGGTTGGGGGTGATTTCGTTCTATATCGATGACCTGCATTTCAACCTTGGGGTAAAAATACTCAATGACAAATTCGGTATCCAGACCCGTGGTGGTTGCAGTTGTGCCGGAACTTATGGCCATTTTTTACTGCATGTAGACCAGGAAACCTCCAATGATTTGGTATGCCAGATTACATCAGGAGAATTGATTAAAAAACCGGGCTGGATCAGGATGTCGATTCATCCGACGACTACTTCAGAAGAAATCAGGTACGTTTGTGACGCGATTAAAGCTTTGGCCGAAAACCACCAGGAATGGGCTGTAGATTATGTTTATAATGGGAAAACCAACGAATTCCACCACAAAAACGCCCTGCATCAGGAAGCAGCGATGGTGAAAAATTGGTTTAATTTTTAGCGTAATTCTTGTGTTTCCACCGTTTGTGTGTCCAGAGGTAAAACTCAGGGGCTTCATGGATTTGTTCAGCTACCTTGTCCATGAATTGTTCTGAAATTTTGTAGTCGGGAATCGTTTTTACATTTTCAGCCAATACTTCAAATGTAGCTTCATAATACCCTCTTTTTGTTTTCTTTACCTTTAAGAAAATCATATTGAGGTCGTATTTTTTGGCCAGGGCTTCTGCACCAATATGAATGGGTGTTTCAATACCCATGAAATGATACCAGTACATCGAATCGGAGCGTCGTGGGGTTTGGTCGCTCGCAAAGCCGTACACCCCCAAAACGCCATTTCGGGCATTGTTTTCGATGGTTCCGGCAGTTTCTTTTGTGGTGATGAGGTAGGCCTTGAATTTGGATCGGATGTCTTTGACCAGTTTGTCGAAATATGGGTTGGAGATCCGTTTGTAGATGGCATATCCCTTGAAATTGATTTTGTAGTTCATTGAAATCACCCATTCATATGTAGCATAATGTGCCACCATCAGGGCGATGCTTTTGCCTTTCTTTTCCAGGTCAAGGTACACATCAAGGTTCGTAAAACGGAACCTTTTTTCCATTTCGGCCTGCGAAATACTCATGGTGGCACA
>CAZXRX010000100.1:0-8450 GCA_964642945.1 uncultured Flavobacterium sp.
GCGCGACCTTGCCAAGGTCGAGGTCGCGGGTTCGAGCCCCGTTTTTCGCTCAAAATATATCATTCTGCTCGGATGGTGAAATTGGTAGACACGCTGGACTTAAAATCCAGTGAACAGCAATGTTCGTGCGGGTTCAAGTCCCGCTCTGAGTACAAAAAGCTTCAAACTGTGTTTGGGGCTTTTTTTATTTCTGGCGGTCATAAAAAAACTCCCAGACCAAATGGTTGGGAGTATAAAATAAGAAAGCCATTCGCCGCGGCGAATGGCTTTAATCTTTAAAAATAATTAGGGTCTAATTATTTTTTTACTTCTTCTTTAGCAGCTTCAACAGCTTCACCAGCTTTTTCAACAGCAGCAGCAGCAGTATCAACAGCAGCAGCAGCAGCAGTATCGATAGCAGCAGGAGCTTCTACAGCAGCAGTATCAACAGCAGTTGTGTCAGCAGTAGCTTCAGCGTTTGCATCAGCTTGTTTACAAGATACTACAGTTAATGCAGCAACGATAGCTAAACTTAAAAATACTTTTTTCATCTTAATTATTATAAAAGGTTAATTATTAATTCGGAGCAAAGATATAAATTTTTTTAATCTGAAAAACTTTTATTTAACTTTTTTTAAAAATTTTCTCCTTGAATTCCGTAAAACTTACTTACAAACTTCGTGCCAAAGTGTAAAATTGTGTTAAAATTATTTTTTCTTCGCTGGATAGATGATTTTCAGCTCATTAATGATATTTTGGGCACCGGCAAACTTATCAATGATGAATAAAACGTATCGGGCATCGACCATAATGTTCCGGCAAATGTCTGGCGAATAGTAAATATCACTCATGGTGCCTTCCCAAACCCGGTCAAAATTCAACCCGATTAAATTGCCGTTCGCATCGAGCGCCGGGCTTCCTGAATTCCCACCTGTTGTATGATTGGTGGCAATGAAACAAACGGGCATTTTCCCGTTGGCCCCATATTTCCCGTAGTCTTTGGTATTGTACAAATCAATCAGTTTTTGGGGTACGTCAAATTCATAGTCCCCGGGAACATATTTTTCCATTACCCCATCTAACGTTGTAAAAGGCTCATAATAGGTAGCATCGTTGGGTTTGTAGCCTTTCACTTTGCCATAAGTTACACGCAGGGTGCTGTTGGCATCCGGGAAAATACGTGCCGATTTCGGGCTCAATTCCAAAATGGCTTTCATATAGGTGCGTTGCAAGGCGATGTTTTTCAGGTTGAGTTCATCGTATTTAGGCGCCACATTTTTGGTGTAGGCATCTCCCATCGCTTTGACCAGCTGATAACCTTTGTCGTTGTTGATTTTTTCAAGCACTGTTTTTGAATCGCCTTCCAATAATGATTGAAATCCGGCCAACGAAGTCAATTTTGAATTTTCAAAAACAGAAGCCGTCAATTTAGGCGCGTCAATGCCCTGCAAGGTGCCCGGTAAAAACTGTTTGGGGGATTTGGCGGCGTACAGGTTGATTAGCTGCTCAAACACATTGCGGTCTACTTCGGTGTTGTAATCTTTATAAAAATCACCAATACCGTTAATGAGGTTGTTCTTCCTGTCATTGAACGATTGCTCACCTTTGGTGTTGTAAATCTGCTCCAATTGGTACAATTTATAACCGACGCTCAGTATTTCGGAATTCCGCAATACGACTTCGGTAAAATAGTCGCGGGCCAGGGCGTAATCTTTTATGTCGGTGTAATTTTTTTCGAAATCAGCCAACAGGTTGCCGTACTCGGCTTGTTTTCCGGCCTTGATTACCTTCTGTTGGAAATCGGCTTCAAACTTTTTCTTGACCATGACGGCATTCGATTTTTTCAAGCCTTTGGTTTCGCCAATCCATTTTTTCCAGTAATTGGCCACACTGGCGTATTTTGAGGCATATTGTATCTTAATGGCCTGGTCTTTCCGCATGAAACGGTCCTGTACTTTCAGGGCTGCATCACGCACTTCGATTTTTGCAGGATTCAATGTGGTTACAATCTGTTCAACAGCAATGGCCGGCAAATATTCTTGTGTCCTGCCCGGATAACCCATCACCATAGTGAAATCGTTTTCCTTCAAGCCGGCAATCGAAATCGGTAAGGAATGTTTCGGTTTGTATGGCACATTATCAGCCGAATAGGCTGCCGGACGGTTGTTTTTGTCGGCATAAATGCGGAACAGCGAAAAATCACCGGTATGACGCGGCCACACCCAATTGTCAGTATCCGACCCGAATTTCCCGATGGAACTGGGCGGAGCGCCAACCAAACGGACATCCTTGAAGCTTTCTATCACAAACAACAGGTATTGGTTGCCATCATAAAAGGTTCTTACGCGGTTTTCCTGCCAGCTTTCTTTTGGGGAATTCTTAACCAAATCGGCTGTGTTTTGCTGTATTTTCTTTTGCTTTTCGGCTTCAGAAGTCAGTCCAGCCGTGCCGTCCAGTATTTTTGCGGTTACATCTTCAATCCTGACTACAAAAGTCACTTCGAGGTCCTTGTTGACCAACTCGTCTTCCATCTTATAGGCCCAGAAACCGTTTTGCAGGTAATCGTGTTCAACAGTCGAATGGTTCTGGATGATATCAAAACCGCAATGGTGGTTGGTCAGGATCAATCCTTTGTCTGAAATCACTTCGGCGGTACAACCTCCGTTGAATTGCGGCACGGCGTCTTTGAGACTTGATTTGTTGACCGAATAAATGGCTTCGGCGGTGATTTTCATGCCCAGGTTTTTCATTTCGGTTTCGTTCATGCCTTTGAGCAACGAAGGAATCCACATGCCGCCTTGTTGCGCCTGTACCTGGATGACCAATAAAAGGAGGAGGAGTTTGATGTATTTCATGTGAGGAAAATTATAATTTGAATTTCAATAGTTTTCGGTTATGGATTATAAAATCGCTGGCAAGATACAATTTTTGCGCATTTTCGTTGTGGTTTTCCATTTCCAGATAGAGTAATTTAACATTTAGCAGCACCGCCTGTTCTTTAAGGAAGTGGATGGTTTTTTTGCCGATGCCTTTTCCGCGTGCGTCTTTTGTGAGGTACAGTTCGTCTATGAAAGCAATCCTTCCACCGTATTCAAAACTGAAGACAAAGGTCATTATGGTATAACCTACGGTTTCATTGTTTTCGAAAATGAGCCATGCCCTTCCCAATTTTTCATCGGCAATAAATTCGTCAAACAGCTTTTCTGAAACAGCCGGGTCGAAAGGATAATGGTCGATGGCATAAAAATCCGCCATCATTTGGGTGATGGCAGGAAGCTGTGCCGGTTTTAGGTTTTCAAATCGGATCATACGTTCCGGTAATGTGCCTCAGGATTATTTGGGTTGCCCCTTGGTTCATCCGGACGAAGGTACTGCAAATATGGCCTTTTTCATGGCGGATGTCTTCGCTGAAAACCAAATTGTCAAGGGCTTCATTGAGTTCCGATTGGGTGGAGACCGAAATACAGCCTTCCAGATGCACCAGGGCAGTGGCTTCAGAAAAGTGCGAATAATTCGGGCCAATCACTACAGGAACACCAAAAGTGGCAGGCTCCAGGATGTTGTGCACGCCCGGATTGCCAAAACCGCCACCTACATAAGCGATGTCGGCATAAGAATAGATTTTGGTCAGGATTCCGATGGTGTCAATAATAAAAACCTGGAAATCGGCCAGGTTCTTGCCTTCTTTTTCGGAAAACAAAACCGTCGGTTTGCTGATTTGAGACTGCAGCGCAGCAATCTGTTCGGGTTTGATGTTGTGTGGGGCGATGAGGAATTTGAGGTTTTTGGGTGCCAGGTTGATATAATGGATCAGCAGGTTTTCGTCTTTGGGCCATGAACTCCCCACTACAACAGTCATTTGCCCGTCCTTGAATTGGCTGATAAAATCGAGGGAATTGTCGCGCTCCAAAATGGCGGCCACGCGGTCAAAACGCGTGTCGCCTGATACTTTTACGTTACTGAAATCAAGTGAGTGCAATAGTTTTTTGGAACTTTCATTCTGTACAAAAAAGTAATCAAACGTTTGTAAGGCTTTGCGGTAAAACCCGCCATACCATTTGAAAAAGGCTTGGTCTTTCCTGAAAATACCCGAAATCAGGTAGGTTTTGACCTGGCGTTTTTTCAATTCATTGAGGTAATTGGGCCAGAATTCATATTTGATGAAAAACACCATTTCCGGATGGGCCAAAGCTATAAATTGTTGCGCATTGGTTTGGGTATCCAAAGGTAAATACACAGTGACATCGGCCACGGTATTGTTTTTCCTGACTTCGTAACCCGAAGGTGAAAAAAAGCTAAGGATGATTTTATGCCCCGGGAACTGTTGCTTTATTTTTTCGATTACCGGCAGCCCCTGTTCATATTCGCCCAGGGAAGCAGCGTGGAACCAGATGGTTTGGTCGGTTGCGGAAATCTTGCTTTTGAGGGTGTTAAAAACGCTTTTCCGGCCATTGACGAACGACTTCATTTTGGGGCTGAAAAGCGCCAGGAGTTTCACGACTTGCGAAGCCAGCAGGACAACGATATTGTAAAGGAAAAGCATCGGTTGGAATTTCTGTGGCTAAAATAAGCAATTTATTTTACAAAAGACGTTTCACCTCCAGCCCTGGTTGTAGTGGAAATCCTTTTCGGGATGGCCCTGAAGCGAAGCGCAAGGGCAACCCATCCTGAAAAGATTGCAGCGGAAAACAGGAACACGGAAACCAAAAACGCCCAAGCCATCTGCTGCCAATAAAAAAAATTACAACCCCTTAATGTTGGCTTTTAATTCTTATTTTTGCGTATAAATTTTTTTAGGATGAAGAAACTGCAAATGGTTGACCTCAAAAGTCAATACGAAAAAATAAAAGACGAAGTCAATGCTTCCATCCAGGAAGTGTTGGATACCAATACTTATATCAACGGCCCTTTGGTGCACCAATTCCAGAAAGACCTGGAAGATTACCTGGGCGTCAAACACGTTATTCCTTGCGCCAACGGCACTGATGCCCTTCAGATTGCGATGATGGGACTCAATTTAAAACCCGGGGATGAGGTCATTACGGCTGATTTTACCTTTGCCGCCACCGTCGAAGTGATCGCGCTTTTGCAACTGACGCCTGTTTTGGTCGATGTCGAAATGGGCAACATGAACATTTCGCTGGAAGGCATCCGCAAGGCCATCACCCCAAAAACAAAAGCCATCGTTCCGGTGCATTTGTTCGGGCGGGCCGCGAATATGGATGCCATTATGGATATTGCCAGGGAACACAATTTATATGTAATTGAAGACAACGCACAGGCCATCGGAGCCGATTATATTTCCCGCGATGGTTCGCGAACGAAAGTAGGCACCATTGGTCATGTGGGCGCGACCTCCTTTTTTCCGTCTAAAAACCTCGGATGTTATGGTGACGGCGGTGCCATTTTTACCAATGATGATGCCTTGGCACACACCCTGCGCGGGATTGTCAACCACGGGATGTACGAGCGTTACCATCATGATGTGGTGGGCGTGAATTCACGTCTTGACAGCATCCAGGCCGGGGTTTTGAAAGCCAAGTTGCCCCATCTTGATGCCTACAACAAAGCACGTCAGGAAGCAGCCAGGAAATATTCAGCAAATTTGAGCGTGAACCCGAACATTTGGGCACCGACTATTTGCGAAAATTGCCATTGCCACGTGTTCCACCAATATGTCATCAGGATTATGAACGGCAAGCGCGATGGTTTGCTGGCCCATTTGCAGGAAAAAGGCATACCGTGTGCGATTTATTATCCGATTCCGCTCCACAGCCAGAAAGCTTACGCCGATACCCGCTATAAAGAGGAAGATTTCCCGGTTACACACCAATTGTGCCGCGAAGTAATTGCCCTGCCGATGCATACCGAACTCGATGACGAACAAATCAAGTTCATTACAGATTCGGTTTTGGAATTCGTCTAAAAAAATGCAACCCCAAATTACATTTTGAATTAAAAAATTCGTTTTAGCAATACATATGAAAATAGCAGTAACCGGAGGGTTGGGTTTTATAGGTTCGCATACCGTAGTGGAATTACAGAATGAAGGTTTTGAAGTGGTGGTGGTAGACAATCTTTCCAACGCTTCTGAATCAGTTTTGGATGGCATTTACCACATCACCGGAAAAAAGCCAGTATTTGAAAAAATCGATTTGCGTGAAAAACCAGCTGTGCAGGATTTTTTCAAAAGACATCAGGACATACAGGGTGTCATCCATTTTGCAGCGTCAAAAGCCGTTGGGGAAAGTGTCGAAAATCCGTTGCTGTACTACGAAAACAATATCAATTCCTTGGTTTACCTCTTGCAGGAATTGTCAAAATTACACAGGGCAAACTTTATTTTCAGTTCTTCGTGTACCGTTTACGGACAGGCCGAAAAAATGCCGATTACTGAAAATGCTTCCATACAACCTGCACTGTCGCCTTACGGAAATACCAAACAGATAGGGGAAGAAATTATACAGGATGCGGCCAAGGTGACCGCGATCAATGCAATACTGTTGCGTTACTTCAACCCGATAGGCGCGCATCCGAGTGCCGCAATCGGTGAATTGCCCATAGGAGTGCCGCAAAACTTGGTGCCTTTCATTACACAAACGGCTATGGGTTTGCGTGAAAAACTCTCGGTATATGGCAATGATTATCCTACGCCAGACGGAACGGCCATCCGTGATTACATCCATGTAGTCGATTTGGCCAAGGCTCACGTTGTCGCCTTGAAACGGTTGCTGAACAGCCAAAACACCGAAAAAGTGGAAACCTTCAACCTGGGTACCGGAACCGGAAGCTCCGTGATGGAGGTGATTACTGCTTTTGAAAAGGTGTCTGGCCAAAAACTCAATTACCAGATTGTCGGAAGACGTGAAGGCGATATTACCTCGGCGTATGCCTGCACCGAAAAAGCCAATACGGTTTTGGGCTGGAAAGCACAATCTACCTTAGAAGACAGCTTGGCCAGTGCCTGGAAATGGGAGCAAAAAATCAGGAACTGAATTCCGTGTGAAAAATAACAACCCCAAAATTGATTTTACATTATTGTGCTGCCTTATCGTGGTCGGCGTTGTTTGGGGCACCACCTATCTCGGCATCAGGGTTGCGGTGGAAACCATGCCGCCTTGGTACATCACCTCCATCCGGCAGGGTATTGCGGCACTGATTGTTTTGGGTATCCTGCTTTTCCGGAAAGAACTTGCCTGGATTGGTTGGAACAATTTCAAATACCAATTGGTCCCTTCACTTTTGATGATTGTGCTGGCCAATGGCTTTACCACCATAGCCGAACAAACGCTGCCCAGCGGATTGACCTCGGTCATGAGCGCCTTATCTCCGGTGGTTGTTTTTATTATCGGGATAATATTTCAAACGGAAAAGCCCAGCCTTAAAGGATTTATTGGGGTGTTGTTGGGTTTTTCGGGCGTACTTTTCATCTTCAGGGATGGCCTTTCCGACATCCTTGACCCGAACTACAAAACCGGTGTTTTGTTTTTGAGTATCGCTATTTTGAGTTGGTCATCAGGAACCATTTTTTCAAAGAAACACACCCACAAATCCAACAATATTGCCCTGAATTTATTTTACCAGTTTTCGATAGCGACTATAGTCCAGTTGGTACTGGCTTTGCTGTTTACCCCGAATGTGGATGTAACACAGTGGAGTGTCAGGAGTATGGCGGCTACGCTGTATCTGGCTGTTTTTGGTTCGGTGCTGGCCTTTTTTTGTTACCACTATGCCCTCAAAAGGGTTTCGGCGGTGAAAGTGTCTTTCCTGAATTATATCAATACGATTATTGCGGTTTTCCTCGGTTGGCTTTTGCTCGATGAAGTCATCACCCTTGATTTTATAGTGGCGACTTTCCTGATTATTGCCGGGGTCTTCGTCATCAATTACAGAAGGACTGGAAGTAAATAAAAAATCCCGACATCAAGACGGGATTTCGATTATTTTTTAGCTGCTTCTTTCAGCTTTTCTGCCGCGGCATCCATCTTCTCGGCACCTTTTTCCAACACTTTGGCTGTTTTAGCCTGGGCTGTATCAATCACTTCATCTGCCTTGGTAGTCAGGGTGTCTACTTTTTGCTCTACATCAGTGGCTACTGCGCCAGCCGCATCTTCTACTTTGTCCTTGGTTTTGTCCTGACAGGATACCATCGTTACAGCTGCGAATGCTGCTGCGAAAATTGTTGTTTTACCCACGGTAAGAAAACTGTTTTTAATCGTTGATTTCATTTTTAAAGAGGTTATGGTTAATACTACTCTGGCAATGCAAATCAGATGCCAAAAAATATAAATTTACGGTTTTAACAGAAAAATTACCTGATTTTAAGCAACAAATTGGGATCCGGACAATTTTCTTTATAAAAAGGGAGGTCATTTTCACTGCTCACGCCTGGGTAATCGCCCGTTTTGCCCTGAAGGTCAAGGATAAGCTGGAAATGCAGGTGCGGCGCATAATCACCATTAATAGGGGGT
>CAZXRX010000101.1:0-7758 GCA_964642945.1 uncultured Flavobacterium sp.
GTTGGTGTAGAGCGTATCTTCCCGGTGAACATGCCAGCTTTGCAAAAAGTAGAAGTGAACCAAAGAGGTAAAGTTCGTAGAGCCCGTATCTACTACTTCAGGGAACTTACCGGTAAAAAAGCAAAAATCAAAGAAAGAAGATACAAAAACTAATTCTTTCCTGAAAACGATAAAGAACTCCGCAACCACCATTGCGGAGTTTTTTTTATGGAAAATTTTTCCGGCCAAAATTATCAAATGTGCAATTAAAATACTTTTAAATCACAAATCGATAAATCTTTCGATTTCATGGGAAGTATCGGATTAAAAATCTCACATATTATTTATATTTGTACCACCTATTTTAAAAACAACAACCTCAACAATATGGCAAAAATAAAAGTAGCCAATCCGGTAGTGGAACTGGATGGCGATGAAATGACAAGGATTATCTGGAGTTTTATCAAGGAACAACTGATCCTTCCTTACCTCGATCTGGATATTAAATATTATGATTTGGGCATTGAGAGCCGTGAAGCGACCAAAGACCAGATTACGATTGATTCTGCGGAAGCGATCAAAAAATACAACGTCGGCATCAAATGTGCCACCATTACCCCAGACGAAGAGCGTGTAAAAGAGTTCAACCTGTCTGAAATGTGGAAATCACCCAACGGCACCATCCGTAATATTGTGGGTGGAACTGTTTTCCGTGAGCCGATCATCATGAGCAATGTGCCGAGGTACGTTCAGGGCTGGACCAAACCAATTGTTATTGGCCGTCACGCTTTTGGCGATCAATACAAGGCAACCGATAAGGTAATCAAAGGAAAAGGAACCTTGACGATGTCTTTCACCAACGAAGCCGGGGAAACCACTGAATGGAAAGTGTATGATTTCAAAGGCGATGGCGTGGCGATGTCTATGTACAACACAGATGAAAGCATCTACGGCTTTGCCCACTCTTCTTTCCAGATGGCACTGACCAAAAAATGGCCACTATACCTTTCGACCAAAAACACGATTTTAAAGGCTTATGACGGACGCTTCAAGGATATTTTTGAGGAAGTATACCAATCAACCTACAAAGCCGAATTCGAGAAAAACGGCATGACTTACGAACACCGACTCATTGACGACATGGTGGCTTCGGCCATGAAATGGAACGGCGGATTTGTCTGGGCCTGTAAAAATTATGATGGCGACGTGCAATCAGACACTGTAGCCCAAGGGTTTGGTTCTTTAGGGTTGATGACTTCTGTTTTGGTAACGCCGGACGGAAAAACCGTTGAAGCCGAAGCAGCACACGGAACCGTAACCCGTCATTACCGTCAGCACCAACAAGGAAAGAAAACGTCGACCAACCCGATTGCTTCTATTTTTGCGTGGACCCGTGGTTTGGAACACCGGGGCAAATTGGACGGCAACCAGGAATTGATTGACTTCTGCAACAAATTGGAGCAGGTTTGTATCGAAACCGTAGAAAGCGGAAAAATGACGAAAGATTTGGCAAGTTTGGTAAAACCGGAAGGTTTGACAGAAGCTGATTATTTGTCTACCGAAGATTTTTTACAGGCGTTGAAAGTCAACCTCGATAAAAAACTGGCTTAATATAATTAGGAAACAATAAAAAAGGATTGCTTGGTTTTCAGGCAATCCTTTTTTTATTCCTCTTTTTTAAGGCCTTCTATCCGGACGACCTTGACTATGGCTTTATTCCCTTCATACAAACTCCACGATTGTAAAGTAACCGCCTTGTCATCTGCATCCTGAAACAAAAACTGCCCGGTATTCGGAAACAGTTCTCCGGTGTTCAGGGCTTCAATTTCGATGGTGTTCATTCCTATTTTCAGGGGAACATTGTATTTGATAAAGCTGGATTCGAGTTGAATACTCGGTCTGACAATCTCGCCATTGACCCAAATCCGGACTACGTCACCATCCAACACGGCATAGTCCCTGCAGGCAATGTTCAGGGTAGACGTATACACCATGAACTCACCGAGAAAATAATCCCTGCGTTCCAATTGGGCTGTAATGCCTTCTTCCTTGAGTTGTTTGTTGAATTTTTGGGTATAAAGTTCTTTGGGATTCCTGATGTCTTCAGGTTCCATGATGCTTTTTTCTTCCTCCTTTTTCGGAAGCAGTGAAAAGCCTTTCAATAGCTTTTCGTCTTTCTTCTCAAAAGAGCTTTCATACTTGATGATGGCCGGGGTTTTATCGGGTGAAGTAGGTTGCGGTGGTGCCTCCGGTTTTTTCATCGGGCTTATCCTGAGGGTGCGGTTGGGCTTTTCAATTTGGGAAAAACCCGCTATTGAAAAACCACACAGTAACGCTAAGAAACAAATAAACCTCATTGGGCAGCTGGGAATTTGAGGTGTAAATGTATTTAAAATAGGGCTAACAATTTCGTATACTTAATAATACATTAACATTTGTTGTGTAACATATATGGTAATGATTCGTCAAATTTGCACCTTAAAACACCTAACATGTCTTTTCATTCCAAAACCATTTTTTTATTCCTCTTTTTATTTGCTGTAGGAGCACCAATCCATGCCCAGGAAACGGTCAGCAATGAAGCCTCCAGGCAGAAATTTACCTTATCCGGAACCATTTCTGATGCCAAAAATAACGAAACCCTCATTGGCGTGAATATCGTGGTCAAGGGTACTTCATCGTTTGCCATCACCAATGAATATGGTTTTTATTCATTGACCCTTCCCAAAGGGGATTACGAATTAATCGTGAGCTATGTAGGCTATCAGTCGGTGGAAGAAACCCTTTCGCTGACCCAAAACATCAAGAAAAACTACAGCCTGACCAGCACAGACCAGCAGCTGGAAGAAGTGGTCGTTACCGAAAAAACGAGGGCCAACATCCGCAAGCCCGAAATGAGCGTCAACAAACTCTCGATTGCCACCATCAAGCAAATGCCGGTGGTTTTGGGTGAAGTCGATGTGATTAAGTCATTGTTGTTTTTACCCGGCGTAACCAATGCGGGCGAAGGTCAATCGGGCTTCAATGTACGTGGTGGCGGGGCCGATCAGAATTTGATTCTTCTCGATGAAGCGACCATTTTCAATTCTTCCCACGTTTTCGGTTTCTTTTCGGTGTTCAACCCTGATGCCATAAAAGATCTGAAACTCTACAAAGGCGGTATTCCGGCCCGGTTTGGCGGAAGGGCTTCCTCGGTGTTGGATATTTACCAGAAAGACGGAAACAGTAAGAAATTCAGTGCCAATGGCGGCATTGGTTTGATTTCGAGCCGCTTGTTGGCCGAAGGACCTATCGTAAAAGACAAAGGGTCATTCCTTTTTGGCGGACGGGCCTCGTATGCGCACTTGTTCCTGAAGTTGACCGACAACAAGAACACGGCTTATTTTTATGACCTCAACACCAAACTGAACTACAAACTAAACAAGAACAACAACCTGTATCTTTCGGGTTATTTTGGCCGCGATGTATTTTCACTCAACGAAAGCTTTACCAATACCTACGGCAATGCCACCTTGAACCTGCGTTGGAACCATTTATTTTCAGACAAGTTGTTCTCGAACCTTTCGATGATTTACAGCGATTATTATTACGGACTGAACCTCGATTTTATCGGTTTCAATTGGGATTCGGGCATTAAAAACTACAACCTGAAATACGATTTCAAATACTATCTTTCCAACAAAATCAAACTCAATTACGGTGCGAATGTGACCTACTACGATTTCAACCCGGGAACCATCGAGCCCAGCACCGAAAATTCGGGTATCAATTACCGCCAACTCGATAAAAAATATGCAGTCGAACCTGCGCTTTACATAGAAGCCGAGCACAAACTGACCGACAAACTCGCTTTCAATTACGGCCTGCGTTACAGCCTTTTTTCAAGACTCGGAAGCTCTACAGTCAATTTGTATGCAGACGGACAGGCCGTAACCTATGACCCTCAATTGGGTATTTATGAAAAAGGCGTTCCGATTGGCACGGAATTTTACGGAAGAAACAAAAGCATCGCCAGTTATGACAATTTCGAGCCGCGTTTCGCCGTGGCCTATGAATTGAACGACAACCAATCGGTCAAGGCCAGTTACAACCGCATGGTGCAATACCTGCAATTGGTTTCCAACACTGCCTCGCCTACTCCTTTGGATGTCTGGACGCCGAGTGACAACTACATCAAGCCGCAAATTGCAGACCAGGTTGCGATTGGTTATTTTGCCAACTTCAAGGAAGATGCCTACACGCTCGAAGTAGAAAGTTTCTATAAAAAAATCAAGAACCGGATGGATTATATCGATGGGGCCGACCTCATCGCCAACGAAGCCATCGAACAAGTGGTTTTGAACGGAAGGATGCGTTCTTACGGACTCGAAATCCTTTTCCGGAAAAACACCGGAAAATTATCCGGCTGGATTGCCTACACCCTATCGCGTTCAGAGCAGCAAACACCCGGCAGGAATGCTTCCGAATCGGGAATTAACAACGGTAATTGGTACAAATCGGCTTATGACAAAACGCACAACCTCGCCGTAACCGGTACCTATACCCTGAACAAAAAATGGAACTTCGGCGCCAATTTTACACTGCAATCAGGCCAACCGGTCAATTACCCGACCTCCCAATATGTATTCCAGGGTGTGACCATATTCACTTACGGGCTGCGCAATGAAAACCGCCTGCCCCTCTACCATCATTTGGATGTTTCGGCAACCTATACGCCCAAACCAGATAAAAAGAAGGGCTGGCAAAGCGAATGGGTTTTCAGTATTTACAACCTTTACGGACGCAAAAACGCGGCTTCCATCAGCTTCCGTCAAAATGCCGACTCCGGTATGAATGAAGCCGTCAAATTGTCTATATTCGGGCTGGTGCCTTCGATTTCCTATAACTTTAAATTCTAATCTGATGAAAAAAATATTTCTATATACCACCTTGCTGATCACAAGCCTCTTTTTTACCGGTTGCGAAGAAGTGGTCAATATTGATCTCGATACCCAGCAGCCCAAATTGGTTATTGATGCCGTCATTAAATGGCAAAAAGGCACCCCCGGCGATGTACAGAAAGTAAAACTGACCACTACGACCAATTTTTACACCAATGTGATTCCGGTGGTATCCGGAGCCACGGTGTATGTTACCAACAGTAGCAACACGGTATTCAATTTTATTGAAACCCCCAATACCGGCGAATACACCTGCACCAATTTTGTGCCTGTCATCAATGAAAGTTATACGCTGACGGTTATTCATGACGGGCAGACGTACCGCGCTACCGATACCTTGTTGGCCACACCGGCCATCGATTCGGTGGAACAACAACTCGGTCAGGGTTTTGGTGGCGTGGAGGAAATCCAGGTGAAATTTTTCTTTCAGGACAACGGATTGGAAGACAATTTTTATTTGGTTGGCGTAAAAAATCAAGCAATAGTTTATCCGGAATACAATGTCATATCAGATGAATTTTTCCAGGGCAACACCATGTTTGGTTTCTATGCCAATGAAGACCTCGTTGCGGGCGATGTGCTGCAGTTGTACGTTCAGGGTATTTCAGAACGCTACAACAACTATATGGCCAAGTTGCTGAACATAGCCGCAAGTGATGGAGGAAACCCTTTTGCCACACCACCAGCCACCCTAAAAGGAAATATTGTCAACCAAACCAATCCAGACAATTATCCGTTGGGGTATTTCAGCCTCGGTGAAGTCGATACGAGAACATATACCGTAGAATAAAACTGAAGTAATTTGATTACTTTTGTGTTTCTAATGCAAAACACACCAAATGTCTTCCCACCATATCGTACGTGACGACCAGGAACCTGCCCTAATCATTGCCAACGGAGCCTCCTGCAGCAGCGAACTGTTGGGGCAATTGCTCGAATGGTCGCCATTGGTTATTGTTTTGGACAGTGCCATCGAACGCGTATTTGAACTCGGCATCAAGGTAGATGTACTGATTGGCGATTTTGACCGGGGTTTTGATCCGGAATACTACAAGGAAAAACAATATCCGTTGGAAATTGTCTACCGCCCCAACCAAGACAAAACCGACCTTGAGAAAGCATTCGACTACCTGATTGAAAAAGGGCACAGGGCAGCCAATGTCATCTGGGCCACCGGTAAACGCGCCGACCACACCATTACCAACATCACCAGCATTGTCGGTTACCGGAACCAATTGAAAATCGTGTTGCTCGACGACCATTCGAAAATACACCTGTTACCGGAAAAGTTTGAAAAATGGTACACAGCCAATACCCCTATTTCACTAATCCCGATTGGGGAAGTGGGCGGTATCTCCACCGAAAATTTATTTTACCCCTTACACAACGAATCCCTTAAAATGGGTTACCGCACCGGCAGTAGCAACCATGTCATCCGGGATGGTTTGGTCAAAATAACCCATACCCAAGGCGATTTATTGCTCATGGAATGTTGGGACTAAAAATACGTTATGAAATCACCCAAAATAGACATCCTCAAATCTGAAATTCTCTCAGACAATTGGTATACCCTGAAGAAAATCACTTTCAATTACCTGAGGGAAAATGGCGAATGGCAGCAGCAGCAACGCGAAGCCTATGACCGGGGCAATGGTGCAGTGGTATTGCTGTACAACCCTACTACCAAAATGGTATTGCTGACCCGTCAGTTCCGGATGCCTACTTATCTTAACGGAAATGCATCAGGCATGATGGTAGAAGCCTGTGCCGGGATGTTGGATGAAGACAACCCCGAAGCTTGTGTCATCCGGGAAACCGAAGAAGAAACCGGCTATAAAATCCAACGTGCCACCAAAGTCTTTGAAGCCTATATGTCTCCGGGTGCCGTAACCGAAATCCTGTATTTTTTTGTGGCGGAATATACCCAAGACATGAAAGTAAGCGAAGGTGGCGGACTGGCTTCGGAACACGAAGATATTGAAGTATTGGAAATGCCTTTCTCCACGGCATATGACATGATTGCTTCCGGCGAAATCAAGGATGCCAAAACCATCCTTTTGCTGCAATATGCACGAATCCATAATTTGGTGTAGCCCGCACTATATTTGTTACCTTTGAAAGACAGCCCTGAAAATGAAAAAGCTTCCCGTTTCCGAAAAAACCATCCTGCACCCAAGGAATCCGCACCGTTTCCGTTACGATTCTGAAAAACTGACGGTGGCCCATCCGGAATTAAAAGAACATCTTTTTACCAATATACATGGGGTTCAAACACTTGATTTCAGCAATCCGGAATCGGTAAAAGCACTCAACAAAGCCATACTACAGGCCGATTATGACATCCGTGATTGGGACATACCAGCCGATTACCTCTGTCCGCCCATCCCCGGAAGGGCCGACTACCTTCATTATATTGCCGATTTACTAGCCGATTCGAATAACGGGCTCATTCCTGAAGGTAAAAACGTGGTAGGGCTTGACATCGGTATTGGAGCCAACTGCATCTACCCCATTATTGGGCATACAGTTTATGGCTGGGCTTTCGTCGGGACAGACATAGATGAAAACGCACTGCAAAACTGCAAAAAAATAATTTCGGCCAACCCCAAATTGATTGAGGCCGTCAGTTTACAATTGCAGACCGAACCCCGTTACCTCTTCAAAAACATTATGCTCCCGGAAGACCGTTTTGCGTTTACCATCTGTAATCCGCCCTTTCATGCCTCTCCGGAAGAAGCCCTCAAGGCAACCACCCGGAAAGTGAATCACCTGCAAAACCACAAAACCGCAAAACCAATATTGAATTTCGGTGGCCAGAATGCAGAACTGTGGTGTGCCG
>CAZXRX010000102.1:0-6031 GCA_964642945.1 uncultured Flavobacterium sp.
CGAAAACTTAAATAAAACACCATGAAAGACGAAAAGCAAAGCCCGGGTAACGAAAAAGCGGAAAAGCCTTTTTCTGACAGTTATTTATATCCTCCGGGCGAAGACATTTACAACCAATTCAAGGAGGAAGCCGATCTGGACCCCGAAGACCCGTCCCAAAAGAAAGCCATCTTACCCATTGAAAAAACATCCCAATGGAACGAGAAAAATTTCAACTACGATGTGTCGGGCGACGATCTTGACATTCCGGGTGCCGAGCTCGATGACGCGCAGGAAATCATCGGAAGTGAAGACGAAGAAAACAACAGCTACAGCATTGGTGGTGACAACCACAACGATCTCGAAGAAAACAAGGACTAACTTTTAGCAACTCAAATTATGATACGTACAGCAACAGCCCACTGGAAAGGCTCACTCAAAGACGGCAAAGGCCATGTTTCGCTTCAAAGCGGCATGCTCGAAAAGGCCAATTACAGTTTCAAGACCCGTTTTGAAGACGGGGAAAACGGCACCAACCCCGAAGAATTACTGGCTGCAGCCCACGCCGGATGTTTCACCATGCAGGTGTCGGCCCTGCTCACCAAAAAAGGATTTACCCCAACGGTACTTGATACAGAAGCTTCCCTGACCATGGAAGATTTGGAAATCAAGGGCATCCACTTAAAACTTACCGGTTTGGTTCCGGGCATCACTTCGGTAGAATTTGCCGCCGTGACCAAGGAAGCAGAGCAAAACTGCATGGTATCTAAGGCTTTGGCCATACCCATTACCTCAGAAGTACATTTTGCCGGTGAGGAAGTGTAAATTTTGTAAGCATATAAAAAAGTTGTGTAAGAACCACACAAACTGATTTATAGATATTTACCAAACAAAACTAAACCAATAAAAAGCAATCAAAATGAGTGTTTCCAAAGCCATTGATGCCTTTAATTCGCTTATCGTCATCAACAATGACAGGATAAAAGGATATGTGTCGGCGGCCAACGAAATGGGAGAGCCTGACCTCAAACAGTTCTTTGTTGAATTGTCTGACACCAGCCTGAACTGCCGGAATGAACTCCGGAAAGAAGTCATCCGGTTGGGTGGCACGCCCGATGATGATGCCAAGACCTCCGGAAAATTTTTCAAGGCCTGGGTAAACATCCAGACGGCACTGGCAGGCCACGACATCAATACCGTTATCGGGTTGTGTGAAACGGCTGAAAACGGTACGCTTGATGCTTACAAAAACATCCTGATTCAGGAAGTACATGAAATCAAGGCGCCCGAGCAGGAAGTATTGAACAGGCAGTATGCCTTATTGAAAGCAGACTATAAAAAGATAAAATTAATACGTAATGTACTAAAATCGGAACAAAAAAGTAACGAGTAAAATAATCAATGTGGTTTGGTCAAGAGAAGAAGTATTACCTCACCAAGAAACCTTCCCATTTCTTGGTACTAACAAGCGACATTGATATTTTTTTGTAAATTTTCGGGAGGCAATAGGGAGCCTGCCTTAAATGAATGAAAAGCGTTCCGGTTTTAGTCGCATTACATTGTATTCCATTCCAAATGCCGATGGTACAAAACTAACTCCAAAAACATGATCACTTCCATTAAAAACACTTTTGAGGAGGTGGGTTATTTTTCTTTATTTGCCATCCGGTTTTTTAAGGAAATCTTCAAACCACCCTTCCAAATCAACGAATTTTTCCGCCAATGCTATGCCATCGGGAACAAATCATTGCCCTTGGTCATCATTACCGGCTTCATTATGGGCGTGGTACTTACCGTACAATCACGGCCTACCCTGGTGCAGTTCGGTGCCGAAAGTTGGCTGCCCAGCATGGTGTCATTGTCGTTGGTCAGGGAAATCGCCCCGGTGATTACCGCCCTGATCTGTGCCGGAAAAATCGCATCAGGTATAGGCGCAGAGTTGGGTTCGATGAAAGTCACCGAACAGATTGACGCCATGGAAGTGTCGGCCATCAACCCTTACAAATACCTCGTGGTTACCCGCATCCTGGCGGCTACACTCATGATTCCGATTTTGGTCATCTTTGCCGATTTTATAGGGATTTTTGGCGGCTACGTAGGCTACAACATCCGGGGCACCATCAGCATGTACCGTTATTTTTCTGAAGTGTTCGACCACCTTGAGTTTCTCGACCTGGTTCCTGCTGTCATCAAAACCTTTTTCTTCGGGTTTTTCATCGGCCTGATTGGTTGTTACAAAGGCTTCAATGCCTCCAACGGAACGGCCAGCGTGGGTGTTGCCGCCAACCAGGCAGTAGTCGCCGCCTCCCTTTCGATATTCATCATAGACATGTTCGCCGTACAGATAACCGATTTATTTTTCTAAGCCTATGGAAACTGCTACGCCCATCATCGCCATCCGTGATTTACACAAAACTTTCGGCAGCAACAAGGTGCTCAAAGGGGTCAATATCGAAGTCAACAAAGGTGAAACCCTTGTGGTACTAGGACGTTCCGGAACCGGGAAATCGGTTACGATTAAATGTTTGGTGCGCCTGGTGGAAGCCGATCAGGGGGAAATTTTGGTTTTCGGGAGTGACATTACCAAGGCAGACGCCAAAGAACTCAATGACCTCCGGATGAAAATCGGGTTCATGTTCCAGAACGGGGCCCTGTATGATTCGATGTCGGTAAGGCAAAATTTGACTTTCACCCTCAAACACCACAACAAACACCTTACCTCCGAAGAAATCGAAAGCAAGATTACCGCCGCGCTCGAGAATGTCGGGTTGGCCGAAGCCATTGATTTGATGCCTTCTGAACTGTCGGGCGGGATGCAGAAAAGGATTGGCATGGCCCGTACGATCATCATCAACCCCGAAATCATCCTGTATGACGAGCCTACCTCGGGCCTTGACACCATTACAGCCAGGGAAATCAGTGAATTGATATTGTCTATACAGAAAAAACAAAAGGCGACTTCCATCATCATTACCCATGATATGGCCTGCGCCAAACTCAATGGCAACCGCATCATCATCCTGAAGGAAGGTGAAGTATATGCCGAAGGAAGTTACGACGAATTGGAACAAAGTACCGACGAATGGGTGCGCTCATTCTTTATTTAAAATTTAAAAAATTACGTTTATGAAAAGGGATTCAAGTTACATATGGAAATTAGGAATGTTTGTCATTTTAGGACTCGGTTTTCTGGTCGTCGCCATTTATTTCATCGGCGAGAACAAGAACCTGTTCGGCAATACCTTCCACCTCAAAGCCAACTTCAAGAATGTAAGTGGTTTGGAAATTGGCAACAATGTGCGTTTTTCGGGCATCAATGTCGGTACCGTGCAAAACATCGAATTTGTGTCTGACTCCAGCGTGGTGGTCGATTTTGTCATTAAGGATGAAGTGCGCAAGTACATCAAGACCGATGCCATGGCCAGTATCGGTTCGGATGGTTTGATGGGCGACAAGGTGCTTACGATTTCCCCGGGAACTGAATCAAGGCAGATGGTCAAAAACAATGACAGGATACAGTCGAGCAAATCGGTTGAAATAGAAGACCTGATGAAAGGCGTTAAGAAGAGTGTGGACAATGCTGCCATCATCACCGATGAACTGGCCGTGTTTGCCACCAAAATGAACAACGGCAACAGCGTGCTGTCTAAATTGGTTTCAGATGACAAACTCGGAAGCTCTGTAGACAAATCGCTCAAAAATGTAGAACAGGCGACTTCGGAACTCAAGGAAATAGAAGCCGCGGCCAAAAACAACTTTTTACTGCGCGGTTATTTCAAGAAGAAAAAGAAAGCCGAGGAAAAGAAAGCCAAAGCCATAGAAAAAGAAAAGGAACAAAAAGCAGAAGCCATCAAGGAAGCCGCAGAACAAAAGAAAAAGTAAGTGGAATTATATAACTTTTACGCAAAGTAGTATAACACAAAAACGTTTAAAATGAGGCAATTTTACACTATCAATATTTAAAGCCAAAATTTATGAAAACGTTGAAACACTTTTTACCCGTAATTGTTGCGTTGTTGGGCTTTGGCGCACACGCACAGGTAGCGGTAAATGTCAATATCGGGCCACCGCCTGTTTGGGGACCACCCGTTACCGTAGAAGAATATTATTATTTGCCAGATGTGGAGTCGTATTATGACATCCGCAACTCCCAATTTATTTACCTGAACCGGGGCAGCTGGGTAAGGGCCAAGTCATTACCGGCCCGCTACCGTGGTTATGACCTGAAACGTGGCAATGTGATTGTCATCAATGATTATCACGGACCGGCGCCTTACCGATATTACAGCACCCACAAAACAAAGTATGTCAAAAAATGGCATCCCGAAAACAGGGGCAAATATAAAGGAGAAGGCAAACACAAAGGGGAAGGCAAACACAAAGGCAGACATTAAACAATTGGTTACTGTTTATAGGTTAATATTAATTATAATTCCTTGAAGGCACCAAATTCGTTTTGGTGCTTTTTTGTTCCCCAAGAAACATTAAAACATGAAGCCAAATTACTTATCAACTGTAAAATCTTAGCAATGGAACCTACAAGAAAAATCGCCGTTTACATGGACAATCTGTCAGCCAACCTGATTGAATACCAGGATACAGCCAAAGAAATCAAGGCCATTTCAGCTGCTGAAGCCAACGAAAATACAACGCTCCTGCAGTATTACAAAGAAATCACAGATGCCGTTTCGGGTTATGATTACCTGATGCTTTTCGGCCCGACCAATGCCAAAACCGAACTGCAGACCATCCTCTCGCATGACAACCGTTTTTCGGAAACAGAAATCGTCATTAAAATCACCGACAAACTCACCCATAATGAACAACTCGATTTCATCAACGATTATTTCTATATCAATTCCTAAGTGGGTAGAAATAATGAAACACTAAGGCAAAATTCTGTAAAACAAATGCTTACGAAAAGTGCCAACTTTGTATCAAACGGAAAAGCTTAACCTGGCCTTCCCGAAATTATAAATCTTAAAACAAACCATTATGAGCAATTTATTGTACACCATCGCAATCATCCTCGTTATTTTATGGGCCATTGGGTTTTTTGCCTACAGTGCCGGAAACATCATCCACATCTTATTGGTCATCGCCGTGATAGCCATCCTGTTGCGTTTGATTCAAGGAAAAAGAGTCTGAATTAAAATTAATAGTAACCATTAAAAATAAAGTTATGAACACAAGTAAAGTATTATTAGGCATATTGGGCGGCGTGGCCGTAGGTGCAATCGTAGGGGTTTTGATGGCTCCGGATAAAGGATCAAACACCAGGAAAAAGTTATTGGATTCCGGAAAAGGATACATCGATGACCTCAAAGGTACCCTTGACAATTTATCTAACGGCGTAGTCGATAAATATGAAAGTTTGGTCGGAGAGGCAAAAGATGCCGCTTCAAGAGCCAAGTAAATCCATAAGGCCCGTTCAGTAATTTTTATGAAAATTGCCAGAGCGGGCTTCTTTTTCAAACCCACAAAACCCACACCATGGAAAATCCTACACTGATAGAAACCTTACTCGATAAAGCCGAAACTTACGGAAGAACCTCACTAAGGCTTGCCAAGTACAGGGCCATCGGCACTTCGGCTGATCTCGCTTCGAGCCTCGCCGTCAAATTGGTCATTGCCATGGTGGTCCTCATGTGTTTTTTGTTGTCGAGCATCGGCTTGGCGCTTTGGCTGGGCAAGGAATTGGGGGAAACTTTTTATGGTTTTTTTGCCGTTTCGGTAATCTACCTGTTCCTCGGATTGGTGTTTTACCTTTTCAGGGACCCGATTATCAAGAATCCGGTGAGCAATTTCATTATTTCCAAACTACAAAAATAAGGCTATGGCAACAATAAGCAGAAGAGCACAGTTGGATCAGGATATCGCCTTGCTCGAAGTCAAAAAAATGGATGACCTTATGGCACTCAGAAATCAGTTCCACTTGGTCCAGGACAGTCTCAATCCGATGAACCTGCTCAAAAGCACCATCAGGGAAGTGGCCTCGCATACCACCACTTCAGGAATTATTGGCGGGGTAGCCAGCATAGCCGGAGATTAC
>CAZXRX010000102.1:6041-7692 GCA_964642945.1 uncultured Flavobacterium sp.
GAGATTACCTCTCAGACAAGATTTTACCTGGCAAAGGCCCCATCAAGAAAATAGGAAGCAGCATCCTGCGGTTTTTGGGCCGTAAATTGCTCCCATCCAAAAGATAAATACCTGACAATTATGCTACTTTTTGAAGTAATTGTGTAAGTACAAGACCAGATTGACGTGCTAACTTTGTCAGTATAATTCTAAAATCAAATCCTTATGAAAACAACCATCATGACATTGGCCCTCGCCTTGTTTTCGGCAGCCAATTATGCGCAAGTGAATAAAAATGTGGAGGAAACCACCAAAACCACCATTACCAAAGTAAAAACTTCTGATGGCGAAAAGAGAATCGTCAAAAAAGAAAACGTAAAAGAAGTACAGCCTATTGAACTTCAGGGCGAACAGGCCGGTACCAAAAACATTGATATGAAGGAAGCCCAGCCGGTAACCGTCACATCAACCACCCAAATTACCAACCCAGACGGTACGACCAGAACGGTTGACAGGGACAGGAGTTCGTATTATATGTCACGCGACAGCGGAACCAAATACAAACTGACCCGTGATGCTTCAGGGTATACCATGAGCGACGGAAGTTCACCCGTTTCAGTATTGAGGCAAACCAGTAACAACAGTTATATTTTCAGGAATACCGACCGTACTTCTGTAGGTTATTTCGATACCAACGGTGATTTGATCATCGAAGTATATGACGATAAAACCGACACGGTTAAAAGCGAAAAATACACCATAGTAAAACAATAATTGACGGCCTGTCATAAGGCTGTATAGATAAAAACGGTTTCAGGGATGGAGCCGTTTTTTTTATGGCTATACGCTTTTTATCACATAGGTCACCATTCCCCAAATGACTAAATCGTTTTCTTCCGTTACTTTGATGGGTTGGAAGGAAGCATTTTCGGGCATCAGGTACAGTCCGTCTTTTTTGATGCTGATTCTTTTTACCGTAAACCCGCCGTCAATGAAGCACACGGCGATTTTGTTGTTTTGCGGTTCAAGACTCCGGTCTACCACCAACACATCTTTATCGTTGATACCGGCGTCAATCATCGAATTGCCGCTCACCTTGATGTAAAAAGTCGCCAACGGATTTTTGCAAAGTTCCTTGTTGAGGTCAATGCCCGTTTCCATGAAATCAGCTGCAGGCGACGGAAATCCTGCCGCAACCCCATCCTTGACATAAGGAATCCGGAGCAGACTTTCCTGTTCAGGTTGGTGGAAAGTGAGGGCGTTTTTTTTCTTTATGGGCATTTTATTTCCAGGATTTCGTCAAATTGGGTGGTATAGCGCGGTGACAAATGATTTTGATTCATGTTCCAGGTGCGGGTGAGGTTTTGGGTGGCCAGTTTTACTTTCCGGTCGCCCATTTTGGCATTCAGCCCGTCGAGGGTTTTCATGATGGCCAGGTGTTTCGGGTTTTCCTCCTCAAACAAGTGGAATTGTTTGGTGTTTTCAGGCACTATTTCAGTAACAATTACCCCGGCTTTCTTGAATTTGATTCCCTCATGCCCCGGATGCAGTTCCTTCAACAGCGCCACTGCGGCATTCGAGATGGTCAGGGTTGAATTGGTGGCAAAAGGCAGGGTAATTAACTTATTATAGTAATATTGCTCCGATTCATATTTATGCCGGTCCACAACCA
>CAZXRX010000103.1:0-7655 GCA_964642945.1 uncultured Flavobacterium sp.
GGGGAATAATAACCCTTTACCTAATAAAAAAGCCATACAGGAATGTGTGGCTTTTTTTTATACCTAAACTTCAAGAACCTTATGCCTTTCCTGATTAACTGAAATTAGCGCTATTGTATCAAATTATTGTTGCTTCTGAAGTTGATTTATTGGAAGCATATGAAAGAATAAAGGATGTGCCCTAAAGCAATAACTTTCAATAACGCTTATATTATTTTCGGAGGAACCAATCAATCCTGTAAGTTAAAAGTGTTGGTATGGTGCATGCCGGGTTTTTTTATAATGTAACTGATAGTTTTCCTATCAATAAAAAAGCACCCGGTAAAGGTGCTTTTTGGTTTTGTATCTGACAAGTCTAGAAGAGCTTGTTCGGGTCATTGTTTTTCAGAAGGTCTTTGGGTAATGGTTTTTCCGCGAGGAAAATGAAAACCACGCCCACAAAGATAAACGGGATGCTGAGCCATTGCCCTGTAGAGAACAATCCCAACGATTCTTCAATGCCGCCCTGGCTTTCCTTCACATTTTCTACAAAGAAGCGGACCGTCCATAAAAGTACCAGGAAGAAACCGAAAATAAGGCCATGTTTTTCTTTGTAATTGGTTTTCCAGTACAACATCCATAAAATGACAAAAACAAAGACATAAAAGAAGGCTTCGTACAATTGGGCCGGGTGTTTCAACGGCACCTGCTGTAGGAATTCTGCATATTTGGGGTCTGTTACCAAGGCATGGTAAGCCTGGTTGACATTGTCAATTTTTGTAATATTCATGGCATCTTCAGCACTGAACTTGTCCCTTACGAACCGAACGCCGAATTCTGACTGGGTCACTTTTCCGACAATTTCAGAATTGAAAAAATTGCCAATCCGTACAAATATGGCTCCGAAGGAAACGGGTATCACCACCCTGTCCAACACCCATAAAATAGGTCTTTTGATGATGTATTTGCTGTAATAAAACATGGCGATAATGATGGCAATGGCAGCACCATGGCTGGCAAGTCCTTGAAATCCGGTAAATTCAAATTCCGGTTCAAAACGGAATGGCAGTAATATTTCGAGCGGATGGTTCCTGAAATACTCCCATTGGTAGAAAAACACATGGCCCAATCGGGCACCAATCAGGGTGGCGATGACAGTCCAGATAAAAAGGCTGTCGAGTTTGTCCATTGATTCGTTTTCCTTGACATAAATCTTTTTCATCAGGTACCATCCCATTCCAAACGCCAAAACGAACATCAGGCTGTATATTCTAAGCGTGATAAACCCCAAATCGATTCCTTCTGCCGGATTCCAAATCATAGTAATCAAAATTAAATTAATCCAAAAATAAGAATATTAATAGAATATAGAAATGTATTGTATTTTATTTATGACTGCCTTTTTTGGGAGGAACCGGGTCGTATCCTGTTTTGCCCCACGGATGGCAGCTCAAAATCCGTTTGACACCCAGATAGGTCCCATAAAACAGGCCATGGGTTTTGAGGGCTTCCACGAAGTAGTGGGAGCAGGTAGGCTCAAACCGGCAACTGGCAGGGGTAAAGGGTGAAATCGCCGTTTGATAGAATCGGATGAGCAGTAAAAAAGGCGCAATGGCCATTTTTTTGAGGTTGAATTTCATCGTGCTAGTTTACACTGAAGGATGTGCCTTCTTTGCCGTCTTTCAACTGAATGCCGAGTGTGAGCAACCTGTCGCGTATTTCGTCTGAAAGTGCCCAGTTTTTGTTCGCCCTCGCTTCTTCGCGCATCTGGATAAGCATGTGGACTACCCCTTCCAATTTTCCGGATTGGTCAGAGGCTGTCTTTTCGTTGCGGATACCCAATACCTCAAAGGTAAAGTTTTCGAGGGTGGTTTTCAAAAGTTCCAGATCTGACGCCGTAATGGTTTCACGTTTGTCGTTCAAAAGGTTTGCAAAGCGGACGCCTTCAAACAGTTGTGCTATCAGGATGGGGGTATTGAAATCGTCGTTCATGGCATCATAGCAGTTTTTCTGCCACGATTTGATGTCGAGGCTAGACGTATTTCCGGCTTCAATTTTATCCAACGTGGCGATGCCTTCCATCAAACGGTTAAAACCTTTTTCGCTGGCCACCATGGCTTCGTTTGAAATATCAAGTACACTCCGGTAATGGGCCTGCATGAAACAGAAACGAACGATGTTCGGATGGAATGCTTTTTCAAAAAAATCATTGCCGCCTTGTATAAGTTCCATCGGGAGGATGTAATTACCTGTCGACTTGCTCATGCGGAGTCCGTTCATGGTGAGCATGTTGGTATGCATCCAATAATTTACAGGGGCATGTCCGTTGCAGGCTTTTCCTTGGGCAATTTCACATTCGTGGTGCGGAAATTTGAGGTCCATTCCGCCGCCGTGTATGTCAAAAGTTTCGCCCAGATATTTGGTGCTCATGGCCGTACATTCGAGGTGCCACCCCGGAAATCCTTCTCCCCATGGTGAATTCCAACGCATGATGTGGGCAGGTGAAGCTTTTTTCCAAAGGGCGAAATCCTGTGGGTTTTTCTTTTCGTTCTGTCCGTCAAGGTCGCGTGTATTGGCGAGCAATTCGTCTACATTGCGGTTGTTGAGTTCTCCGTAATTAAGGCCTCTTTTGTTGTATTCGAGTACGTCAAAATATACCGAACCCTGGCTTTCATAGGCAAAGCCGTCGCGGATCAGTTTTTCGGTCAATTCTATCTGTTCGATGATATGGCCTGTGGCTGTGGGTTCAATGGTAGGAGGGAGGAAGTTGAACACGTCCAATACTTTGTGGAAATCAACGGTGTATTTCTGAACGACTTCCATGGGTTCCAACTTTTCGAGACGGGATTGTTTTACGAAACGGTCATTGTCTACGTCGCCGTCATCGGTAAGGTGGCCGGCATCGGTGATATTTCTAACATACCTTACTTTGTAACCAAGGTGTAGCAAATACCTGTATATTACATCAAAACTCATGAAAGTCCGGGTGTTGCCCAGATGCACATTGCTGTACACGGTTGGTCCGCAGACGTACATACCTATTTTTCCTTCATGAATAGGGGTAAAGGTGCTTTTTTCACCGCTGAGGGTGTTGTAGATGCTAAGGTTTTGGTTTTCGTAAAGTGGCATGGTTGTAAATTTTTATCGAAAATTCAATTAAAATTTGGTGTCTAATTTGATGTATTCCAAAAATTCCCTACGCGACAGTTCTGTTTTGAACTGGCCTCCGAATTCTGAAGTCACGGTGCTGCTTTCCGTATCGCGGATACCACGGGAATTGACACATAGGTGTTTGGCATCGATTACACAGGCTACGTCTTCGGTATTGAGTACTTTTTGCAGTTCCCTCACGATTTGAATGGTCAGTCTTTCCTGAACCTGTGGTCTTCTGGCATAATAATCCACTATCCTGTTCATTTTTGACAAGCCAACCACGGTGCCGTTTGAAATGTAAGCAACGTGTACCTTGCCGACGATGGGCAACAGGTGGTGTTCGCAGGTTGAATATAAGGTGATGTTTTTTTCCACCAGCATTTCGCCGTATTTGTATTTGTTTTCGAAAGTGGAAGAGCTTGGTTTTTTCTCCGGGTTCAACCCTCCAAATATTTCTTTTACAAACATTTTGGCAACCCGGTTGGGTGTGCCTTTTATGCTGTCGTCTGTCAAATCCATTCCTAGAGTTAAAAGTATGTTTTCGACATCTTTTTTTATCAATTCAATCTTTTTGTCATCTGTCAACGCAAATGCATCTTTGCGAATAGGGTTATTAAAATTCGTGGCAATATGATTGTCTCCGATTTCATCAGTAAATTCTTCTTTATTTGTCATTTTGGTTTTATAAAATGGGTAAGTTTTTTTGGAAAAGCAAAGATAATTATTATTATTTTACTATCGGCAATACTCCATAAGATTTGAAAAATTAAAAAAAAAACGCGTATTTATGATTTTATTTCTGTAGTTTTCAGGTAAAATAAATGCTAGTATGAAGAAATTTTACCTCCTGTTTTTGTTTTTTGCCATATTTTCTACAAAAGGCAATGCCCAGGGTGCTACTTGTGCCCAAGCTACCCCTATTTGCGCTGGTGGTCCATCACTTACATTTCAAAATGCAGTAAACTATCCGAATGGTGGTGCAATTGCATGTTTGGGCTCAACACCCAATGCTGCCTGGTTTTATTTGCAATGTGGACTTGGAGGAAATTTAGATTTTACGATATCACAGACGAATACGGCAGGGACTTCAATTGATGTAGATTTTGTGGCTTGGGGTCCATTTTTGTCGCCTACCTGCTCTAACCAGAACCTAGTGCCTTCCAGTTTGGTTGGATGTAGTTACTCCACTTCCAGTGTTGAATCATTATCTATCGTCGGAAGCTTACCAGGGAAATATTATATGATTTTGATTACCAATTTTGCCAATCTACCCGGACAAATAACATTCACTCAAACTAATATTGGTCAACCAGGCTCCGGAACAACCAATTGTGATATAATCTGTCCGCTTTTGGTAACTGGTGGAGGGACATTTTGTCCAGGATATCCTGCTATTCTTAACGCAACAATTGCTGCCGCAACTTCCTATTCATGGAGTTCATCGGTTACGGGGCCTATTCCCGGAAATACCCAATCAATTACAGTTACACAGCCGGCGGTTTACACGGTTGTGGTCAATAAACCTGGTTGTGTAGCCAATGCAACAGCTTCTGCCACATATGCCGTGGCACCAGTGCCTGATATGGGGGTGCCCAATTCCCTGTCTGTAAATGCACCATCAAATATTTTTAACTTAACGTTAAACACGCCGGTTATCCAGAATGGAAATTCTTCTTTGCTTGTTGATTATCATACCACTCCTGCGTCTGCCGCGGAAGGATCTGCAGGCGGAGATTTGATTTCAAATCCATCTGCCTATGTGGGTAGCAATGGGCAAATTATTTACACGAGTACAGAAGACAATAATGCCTGTATATTTACCGATTCTTTTCCATTGACTATTGCTTCCTCCGCAACTTCTGCACCATCGGCAGTTTCTCCTCAATACTTCAGCACGGGAGCTACCATACAAAGTCTGTTGGCAAACGGGCAAAACATCCGTTGGTATTCCAGTGCAAGTAACAGGCAGAATCAGCAACAGTTGTTAAGTATGTCTTTATCGCCTTCAACCCCTCTTGTTGATGGGGCTACCTATTATGCTTCCCAAACAGTAAATGGGGTTGAAAGTATAAACAGGACCCCTGTTTTGGCAGTACTTACGACACTTTCAGAAACTGACTTTTCTTTTTCAGGACTTACCTGTCTGCCCAATCCGGTAAAAAACACCATGCAGGTCTCCAATTCTTACATGATTGACCGTTTGGAGATTGTTTCAGTTCTAGGCCAGGTTTTGGTTTCAAATAAAATAAATGCCTTGCAAACGGAAATCGATCTAAGTGATTTGTCTAAAGGTGTTTACGTTTTAAGAATTGTTAGTGCGGGACACCTAAAAACATTGAAAATAATCAAGGGATAATTCCCTGTTTTAACTTGGACTCGCCCTAAATTAACATTTAAAACCCTGTTAAAAATCAAACTTACTTTTAAACAGAACAAAAATATAGGGAGTAGTTTATTGCTTAATAGTTAATATAATATTGTGTTTGATGCTTATTATGTGTACAAATAGTTAAAAAAAAATTAAAAATTAAGACATTTTTTCATTGTTTTTTTGTAGATTTCGCCTCTTAAAACTTAAAAAATAATGAAAAAGATTTACTTTCTTCTTGTACTTTTTAATTTAATTTCATTAAATATTTATAGTCAGGGTTCTACCTGTGCAGGTGCTTTACCTTTTTGTGCAGGAGGAGGTTTGACTTTTCCAAACACAACCGGTGTGCCACAAACAGGTGCTTTGTCTTGTTTGGGTTCAACGCCCAATCCGGCATGGTTTTACATGCAGATTGGTCTTGGCGGAACACTGAATTTCACCATTTCCCAAACTTCAAATGGAGGCGCTGGTGTGGATGTTGATTTTATTGCCTGGGGGCCTTTTAGCTCGGCAACCTGTTCTGCGGCTGATTTAACTCCTGCCAATGAGGTTGGTTGTAGTTACTCTACTGCGGCTGTAGAAACATTTAGCATTACAGGAGCTACTCCCGGACAAATATACATGGTTTTGATTACTAATTTTTCCAATCAGGCAGGTCAGATTACTTTGACACAAACCAATTTAGGTCAGCCTGGAGCCGGTAGTACCAACTGTGATATTATATGTCCTTTGGTGGTTACCGGAGGCGGAACATTTTGTGCCGGATCTCCTGCTATTTTGACTGCGACCATTGCAAGTGCCACATCTTATGCCTGGACAGGACCTTCAGGGCCTATTACGGGAAATACCCAATCTATCACTGTTTCACAACCAGGCACCTATACCGTTGTTGTGAACAAACCAGGATGTGTTGCCAATGCTACAGCTTCAGCTACTTATACGGTTTCGACCCCACCAACTTTGGGAACCCCAACCAATCCCGTAACAGCTTGTTTGCCTAGCAATATTTTTAACCTTTCCCAAAATACACCTATAATACAGAACGGGGATAATACCTTATTGGTAGACTACCATACTACTGCTGCTTCTGCTGCTGATGGTTCTGCCGGTAGTAATGTAATTGGTAATCCGGGTGCATACAATGGGACCAACGGACAAACCATTTATGTGAGTGTTGAGGATGCAGCGGCCTGTATTTATACAACTTCTTTTACATTGTCTGCCATCAATTGTTGTGAAACCGTAACGGCGAATACTGGTACCCAATCGGTGTGTACAGGTGGAGACCCTACAGTTTTGACAGCTACTACAACTGCAACGGCCGCCAATTCAATCGCTTTTGTTTATTTCACCACCCAACAAACTGGGGCGAATATGTATACAGGAGGTACACTTTTAGGTACGGCAACACCATCTGGAGGAGTTGCTTCTTTTGATCCTACTGTTTTAGGAACTGCAACTTCAGTACCTAATGCTGCGGGTACTTACTATGTTTATGCTATACTCAATCCAACCCCGGCCCTCGCAACTTGTCGTGATTTTGAAGAAATAGTTATTACTGTGAATGCCCAGCCCAATGCAGGTAATAATGGAGGGGTAACCATTTGTGATTCCAATACGACTCCAATAGATTTAAATACGGTAATAACCGGACAGCAAACAGGAGGTGTTTGGGCCCAGGCAACAGGTAGTGGAGGCTCTTTTGATACCGCTACAGGAATATTTACCCCTGCAGCCGGAGCTGTTACCAGTACTTTTACTTATACAATAGCTGGTATTGCACCTTGTACAACTTCGGTGAGTACTGCAACCGTTACAATATCTCCGCAACCCAATGCAGGAACCAACGGTACTACTACGGTTTGTGATTCCAGTAACACAGTTGTGAATTTATTCAATCTTATTACAGGAGAACAAACAGGAGGAACATGGACAAGAAACCCAGGAGGTACAGGAGGTATTTTTGATGCCGTTAACGGAACTTTTACAACCACAGCTGGTGCTACTTCAAGCTCATTTACTTATAGTTTGTCAGGTACTGCACCTTGTGTAAATAGTTCTAGTGTTGCTACAGTAAACATCACTACTCCTCCTGTCATCACCAACCCTACACCTTATGTAGTTTGCGACGACAACAACGATGGTTTTTCGT
>CAZXRX010000104.1:0-7360 GCA_964642945.1 uncultured Flavobacterium sp.
AACAAAACGACCTTCTTCGGCATCAGTAAGGCTGCGATGCACTTTTATCTTTGGACCAAAATCATTGGCTGTCCAAACAATTTTATCGAGTTTGGTTTTGTTCTTATCGATAATCGTATTGGCGGCTTCCACAATGTTTTTTGTAGAACGATAATTTTGCTCTAATCTAAAGGTTTTTACCCCTTCATAATCTTTCTGGAAATTCAGGATGTTGTTGATGTTGGCCCCACGGAAGGCATAAATACTCTGGGCATCATCGCCTACCACGCAAATGTTCTGGAAACGGTCTGACAGTGCACGCACAATCAGGTATTGCGAATGGTTGGTATCCTGGTACTCATCGACCATGATGTACCGGAAACGGTCTTGGTATTTCGCCAATACATCCGGAAAACGGTTTAATAATTCGTTGGTTTTCAACAACAAATCGTCAAAATCCATTGCGCCGGCCTTGAAACAGCGGTCTACATAATTCTGATAGATTTCGCCCAAACGCGGTTTCTTGCTCATGGCATCGGCTTCCTGCAATTCGGGGTTGTTGAAATAGGCCTTGACGGTGATGAGTGAATTTTTATAAGACGAGATGCGACCCAATACCTGTTTGGGTTTGTAGATGTCTTTGTCAAGTTGCATTTCCTTGATGATGGCCGAAATCAGGCGCACACTGTCTTGGGTATCGTAAATGGTAAAATTGGACGGATAACCGAGTTTGTCTGCCTCGGAGCGCAAAATACGTGCAAAAACAGAATGGAAGGTTCCCATCCATAAATTTTTGGCCTCATTCGTCCCGACGATGTCTGCAATACGCTTCTTCATTTCGCGTGCCGCCTTATTGGTAAAGGTCAGCGCAAGTATCGAAAAAGCATCCACCCCAAGGCTCATCAGGTAAGCGATGCGCATCGTAAGCACACGCGTTTTACCTGAACCGGCACCGGCGATAATAATCATTGGACCGTCTTTCTGCAAAACGGGTTCCTGCTGGGCTTCATTGAGTTGGGAAATGTATTGCTGCATGGTTTTCTGGGTACAAATCTAAAACTACAAAAATAGGTTTAGTTGGGTTTACTTACAATTAAATTCCGTCAGATTTATCAACTATTTTTTTGCTTGCGACTGCAAAATTGTTTTCCTTTGCGTCACGCATAAAATCAATTAAAACAGTATGGACAGCAACAAAATCATTGAATTGGCTTTTTATACCTTACCTGCCCTGATTACAGGTGGTGTGGCTTATTATTTATTCAATTCGTATTTCAACGACCAGCAAAATACCCGCCGTTGGTTGGTACAGAAAGAAAACCAGAAATTGGGGCTCCCTTTGCGTTTGCAGGCCTACGAACGACTGGCTTTGTTCCTTGAGCGTATCAATCCGACAAAAATACTGATACGCGTAGCTCCGATAAGCAATGACAAAACCGATTATGTCAACCTGTTGGTGCAACACATTGAGCAGGAATTCGACCACAACCTGGCCCAGCAGATTTATGTGTCAGACGATTGTTGGAACATGATACTGACGGCTAAAAACACGGTCATCCAAAACTTCCGCAAAACGGCCATGAATACAGAAATTACCGATGCCGGGCAACTCCGTGAAACCATTTTGGGCAACCAGTTGGAAGCGCAATCGACTACGGTTATCGCTTTGGGTTACTTGAAAGCGGAAGTATCCAATATCATTTAATTACAATAACTTTTGTAGTTGCAACTGTTCTGCCTGGCTCAAGCCGGGCATTATTTTTTCAAACAGGGCGTGGATTTCTGCCGATTTCGATAAGTCCTTGATTTTTTCTTTGGCATATTTGGAAAACTGCCATTTGAAATGCGTAGTGGCGTTCACGAGGTTGGCCAACATGACTTCATCTCTTTTGTTGAGCTCCAAAATCGCCTGAATGGCATTCTGACGGATGGAGCTTTCATATTTTGACGAGGTATAATCCTGGAGTTCTGCATACAGTTTCTGCTTGGCAGCCAAATCTGTAGCACCTGCAAACTGCACCATCGATAAATATTGGATGCGCAGGGCCCGGTCGTTGTTTCCGGTCCAGCTTTTGGCTTTGTCAAGGTACTTGTCCATGGCTTCAGGAAAAGTGTTGCAAAGGTTGTTAAAGGCAACTTCCCGCGTAATATAAGACGGGTCATCGAGCAGCGATTCATATTTGCTTTTCAGATAGACCGGCACTTTCGGGAAATAATCAGCCACCGCCTGACGCACTTTATAATCTTTGGAATTGATGGCCATTTCCACCAAATCTTTGTTGGATTTGTAATTGAGTTTGCTGATTTTGAAAACCACTTCCTGTTTCACGGGCGAAAAGGCATCAGAGGCCAATATGGTACGGTATTCGTCTATGACTTCCATAATCCGGGCATCGGTGACGTCTTTCTGCCCCCTGATTTTTAAATAATCACGGATAAAAATGTTCTTTCTGGCCAACATTTGTATGGCATCGTCATAAGCAAAGGCAGGATCTTCGAGCCAGGTTTTCTTGAAATTTTCAGTATCAAAGGCAGACACATTTTTCACTTCTGCCAGAAAATCATCGGTTACGACATTCTTGAACTGGTACTTCTTAAGATAATTCTTTACAGCCAGGGCAAAAGCTTTTTCACCAATTGCTTCCCGGATAACGTGTAACGACCAGGCCCCTTTCTGATAAAATGACAGCGAACTGGCTTTTTCATTCAGCACAGGAATCGTGTCGGTTTTGGCCGCATTGCGCAGTTGCAAGGCCGATTTGTAGAGCTGGTAATAAAAATAATCGTCTCCAAAAACCTGACGTTCCGCCAACAAGGCATAGTAGGTCGCAAAACCCTCCTGCAGCCAATGGTGTTTGCCCGATTGCGCCGTAACCATGTCACCAAACCATTGGTGGGCCAATTCATGGGCGTTCACATTAACATAATTGCGATCATTGAAACCGATGGCGTCAACCACCATATCCTGGGCAAAAATGGTCGAGGTAGTATTTTCCATCCCGGCATACAAAAAGTCACGCACAGGCACCTGACGGTAGATTTTCCATGGATAATTCACACCGATTTCCTTTTCGAAATAATCAAAAATCTGCCTGGAATAACGGTAAGTAGGCTCAAATTTATCGGCATCATTCCGGTCGAGGTAAAATTCCAAGACTGTCCCTGATTTTGATTTTTGTTCCTGTTTGATAAACTTGCCGATGGCCAGCATGGCCAAGTAAGAACTCATCGGTTTTTCCATTTGGTATTGCCAAGATTTCAATCCGGCCTTGGTGGCAGATTTTTTCAGTTTGCCATTGGCCAATACCGTAAAACCGGAATCAAAACCGACTTCGAGATTGAAAATGAGTTTTTCATTTACATCATCAAAACTGGGCAGCCAATGACTGGTGTACTTGCCCTGCCCCTGCGTCCAGATTTGTAAATCATCGCCCTGTCCTATAAAATACAGGGTTTGTTTGGGTGTGGCACCATATAGAAAGCTCAAAGTATTTTTGCCCATCTGAAAACCTTCATAGAGTAACAATTCTTTGTTGTTGCTTTTGAAAGCCACATTTTTGGCATTGAGAACCAAGTCTGTAAAAACCATGTTTTTGGCATCAATACGGATGGTATCTATGGTAGATTTTACTTCAAATTCATAAGTGACCTTTCCGGAAATCGATTTGTCGGAGACATTGGGCAACAGTATGGCATCGAGTTTGGTAAAATCAACTTTGGCCGTTTGCTGTGCAAAAGAAAGGCTTGACAACAAGGCGATAAAAAAATACTTCATACAATTTTCCTGTTTTTTTACAAAGATATAAGGAAAGCCTCTAGCATTTAATTAAAAAAAGCCTAATTTTATTGTCCGAACAAACCATTAGCTATGCCTGAAACCGCCATTGATACCGAATTGAAAAAAGTACTCGATTTTGTCAAAAGTATCGGAATTAAAATTATCGAAAAAGAACTGGATGACACCTTTCTTCCCGGTCTGGCATTGGGACCCAACTGCATTTATATCGATTACGGCAAATTGCTGTATCCCGGCGACATTCTTCATGAAGCCGGTCATTTGGCAGTAGCAGAACCTGAAACCAGGGCCCATATCGGATTGGTGGAATTACCCGATTGGCCTTCTGCAGGCGAAGAAATCGTAGCCATTTTATGGTCTTTTGCCGCAGCAAAGCACCTTGAACTGCCGTTGGATTTTGTATTCCATCCGAACGGTTACAAAAACCAATCCGAATGGCTCATCCAGACTTTTGAAAACAAAAACTATATCGGTTTACCGCTTTTGGAATGGATGGGATTGACTTTGGGCGAAGCAAAAGCGGCGGCACAAAACAAACCCGCATTTCCGGTAATGCAGCAATGGATGAGAACGGCATGAAAACAGGGCTTGTACGACATATTAAATTTCCGTTGACTTTCGAGGTGGAAAGGTTGCAACGTGATGTCAGGCAATTGCTTGAAAACCAATGGACCGCCCACTACAACACCAACGATTATCAGGGCGACTGGACTTCGTTGTCGCTGCTTTCGGTTGACGGAAAATCAGGTAATATTTATGCGATGCCTTTAGCAGATGCCGTCCTCATGGAAACTGAAATTATGGCTTCCTGCCCCTATTTCAAGGAAATTCTAGACGGCTTACCCTTTAAAAAAACAGCAGTAAGACTTTTAAGACTGGCCGCAGGAGCTGAAGTAAAACCTCATAGTGACCATTGCCTTGGTTATGAAGACGGTACTTTCCGCCTGCACATTCCGGTGATAACCAATGCGGAGGTTGAATTTATATTGGACGGCCAGCGGTTGGTCATGAACGAAGGCGAATGTTGGTACATCAACGCCAATTTTATCCACTCGGTTTCCAACAAAGGAACGCAAGACCGCATCCATCTGGTGATTGACGGCGAAAGGAATGACTGGACAGACGCCCTTTTCTTCAAAGACCACGACGAAAGCCAGTTCCAAAAGCCTGTCAAGACAATCAAGGAAGACGAAAAAGACCGCATCATTGCCGAACTGATGCGATTGGACACCCCGGCAGCCCATGAAATCATTTCAAAGTTGAAGGGCGAATAATACAGTTTTCCTGTTTTTAAATTCCGCTATTAAAACTTACCTTCGCATTTATACAAAAGGATTTATATGGCCAATCTTTTCGAAACCCCTATTGAATACCTCAAAGGCGTTGGGCCCCAAAGGGCTGATTTGTTGCGGAAAGAACTGAACATTCATAAATACGGTGACCTGCTCAATTTTTACCCCAACCGTTACATTGACCGGACCCGTTATTACAAAATCAACCAGCTTCAGGTGAACAATGCCGAAGTACAAATTGTGGGGAAAATCATCCACATCAAAACGGTTGAACAAGGCAAGGGCAAATCACGTCTGGTAGCTACTTTTACAGATGAAACCGGCGAAATGGAACTCGTTTGGTTCCAGGGCCAGAAATGGATCAAGGACAGCCTCAAGCTCAACACGCCTTATGTCATCTTCGGAAAAGTGGCCCAATTCGGAAAAACCTTCAACATGGCCCACCCCGAAATGGAATTACTGGATGCGCACAAAGCCAGCCTCAGAAGTGCCATGCAACCCGTATACCCCAGCACCGAAAAGCTTACCCAACGCGGCGTGACCAACAGGGCCGTCAACAAAATGATGCAGCAATTATTTATTGAAATCAGTGGCATCCTGACCGAAACCCTGCCCCAATACCTGATGGAGGAACTCAGGTTGCTTCCGAAAAACGAGGCCGTTTTCAACATCCATTTTCCCAAAAGCCCGGAACTGCTGCAAAAAGCACAATTCCGTTTGAAATTTGAGGAATTGTTTTTCATCCAATTGCAGCTGATTACAAAAAACCTCATAAGGAAACACAAAATCAAAGGACATCCGTTCGAGAAAGTGGGTGGGAATTTCAATGACTTTTACAACCACCACCTGCCCTTTGAGCTTACCAATGCCCAAAAAAGGGTACTCAAGGAAATTCGCAATGACTTGGGCAGCCATGCGCAGATGAACCGTCTGCTGCAGGGTGATGTAGGTTCGGGTAAAACCATCGTGGCGCTCATGTGCATGCTGTTGGCCAAAGACAATGGTTTTCAAAGTTGCCTGATGGCGCCCACCGAAATCTTGGCCACCCAACATTACAACGGATTAATGGAATTGGCTAAAGATTTGAATATAAGCATCAAATTACTTACGGGCTCTACTAAAACTTCAGATAGAAAAATCATACACGAAGCACTTGAAAATGGGAGTTTAGACATCCTGATTGGCACCCACGCCCTGCTCGAAGACAAGGTGCAATTTCAAAATCTGGGCTTAGCCGTGATTGATGAACAGCACCGTTTCGGGGTGGAACAACGTTCGAAATTGTGGAAGAAAAACGACATTCCACCGCATGTATTGGTGATGACCGCCACACCGATTCCGAGAACCTTGGCCATGAGTTTGTATGGCGACCTCGACATTTCGGTTATTGACGAACTGCCGCCGGGTAGGAAAGCCATACAGACCGTGCACCGTTTTGATTCGAACCGTTTGAAAGTCTGGAAATTCCTCAAAGATGAAATTGCCAAAGGAAGACAAATCTATATCGTATATCCGCTCATCCAGGAAAGCGAAAAAATGGATTACAAAGATTTGATGGACGGTTACGAAAGCATCTCCCGTGATTTCCCGTTGCCGCATTACAGCATCTCGATTGTGCACGGTAAAATGAAACCCGCCGAAAAAGAAGCCGAAATGCAGCGTTTCGTGGCCGGAAAAACCAACATCATGGTCGCCACTACAGTCATAGAAGTGGGCGTCAACGTACCCAATGCGAGTGTGATGGTCATTGAAAGTGCCGAACGCTTCGGACTCTCACAATTGCACCAATTACGCGGTCGTGTGGGCCGTGGCGCCGAACAAAGCTATTGCATCCTCATGACGGGCTTCAAACTGGGCAATGATACCAAAACCCGCTTAGAAACGATGGTACGCACCAACGATGGTTTCGAAATTGCCGAAGTAGACCTCAAACTGCGAGGGCCTGGCGACATTATGGGAACCCAGCAAAGTGGTGTGCTGAACCTTCAGATAGCCGATTTGGTCAAAGACCGCGACATCCTGGTTTTGGCACGCAATTACGCCATCCAACTGCTAAAAGACGATGCTGCCATGGCAAAACCAGAACACGCGACCCTGCGTCAGGTATTCCTTGAAATCAGCAAAAAGAAAAACATCTGGAATTACATCAGCTAAAAAATTGCACCTACAAATGTTAAATAAAATGTAAGTGTAACAAATTTTAAGCCTGTAAAAAGTAGCTTTGTAAGACTAACTCCCGTATCCTAATATGAAAACAAAAAGTATCGTCATAACCTTTTTGGTGGTTGTCCTT
>CAZXRX010000105.1:0-6986 GCA_964642945.1 uncultured Flavobacterium sp.
AAAATCGGCTTCTTTAGGAAATTCCTGCAAGTGATCGTTCAGGAAATCAAGCGGGGTCGATGGTACATCGGCAATGTGTCCTGCGTTGTATTCCCCAGGCTTCCGCACATCAAAAACCAAGGCTTTTTCTTCTATTTTTTGCTCTAAATCTGATGCCGTGACCGAATCGATGGTATCATATTCCAATCCGGCATTTTTCCAGGTTTCAAACCCACCCTCGAGATAACCCAAGGTATGGTCATAACCCACCCGGGCCAGCCTTTTGATGGTTTCTTCTTCCTTACCTACAGGGGTGACCAAAATAATGGGTTGCTTGCTATCGGGAATCAGCGTACCTACCCAAGGGGCAAACCCACCGTGGACACCAATAAAAACAGATCTCGGGATGTGCCCTTTGCAAAAGTCATCTTCATGGCGTACATCCAAAATCAGGGCGTCGGTTTCGTTGGCTACAAGTTCAAAAGTTTGGGCATCATAGGCTTTGGCACTGCTGATGATGTCTTCCACATTGCCGTAACCTTCCTTGTTCAGTTTGACATTCATCGGAAAATAAGCCGGTGGCGGCAAAAGGCCGTCTGTTACTTCCCTGATGAATTCCTCACGGGTCATATCGGCCCGAAGTGCATAATTGGTGGCTTTTTGATCGCCTATACTTCCTACAGTTTCCTTGCTTAGGTTTTTACCGCAGGCACTTCCTGCCCCGTGTGCCGGATAAACGATGACGTCATCAGCCAAAGTCATTACTTTAGAACGCAGACTGTCAAACAATATTCCGGCCAATTGGTCCTGGGTCATGTGGGCGGCTTTTTGTGCCAGGTCAGGTCTTCCTACATCACCCAAAAACAAAGTGTCTCCACTAAAAAGTGCATGGTCTTTGCCGTTTTCGTCTTTCAACAGGTAACAGGTGCTTTCCATGGTGTGCCCGGGGGTATGCAGGGCGGTTATGGTAATGTCTCCCAACCGGAACACTTCGCCGTCTTGGGCTACATGGGCGTCATAAGTTGGGTTGGCATTCGGTCCGAACACAATAACTGCTCCCGTTTTTTGCGCCAGTGTCACATGACCACTCACAAAATCGGCATGAAAATGGGTTTCAAAAATGTATTTGATTTTAGCGTTTTGGGCATTGGCTTTGTCTATATAAGGCTGTACTTCCCTTAAAGGGTCAATAATGGCGACTTCGCCCTTGCTTTCGATATAATAGGCTCCTTGTGCCAAACATCCGGTATAAATTTGCTCTATGGTCATAGTGTAGTTTTTATAAGTCAAAAATAAGCATTTGTGTGGGTTTGGGTGGTGACAATTGTCACTTTTATGATAAATTTATAGCAGCTCCCTGACTATGATGTAGAGGCCCATGGCCAGTACAAACCAGCCAAAACCGGTTTTCAGTTGGTGTCCAGGTACTTTTTTGGAGAGGGAATTGCCGATAAAAATACCCAAGACGGAAAATCCGGTAAAAACCAACAGGAAAACCCAGTCAATGGTTTGCGCCGAGCCGATATCCCCCAAAAAACCCAACAACGATTGAGCGGCAATGATAAACAACGAAGTGCCAACTGCCGTTTTCATCGGGGTTTTGGCAAGAAAAAAAAGCGCCGGAATAATCAAAAAGCCCCCTCCTGCCCCCACAAAACCAGCGACAAGCCCTATAAACAAGCCATTAAAAATGATTTTGCTGTAGTTTAATTTTTCAGGTACCTCAGTAATTTCTTCTTTCAGTGGGCGGATCATCCTGACGGAAGCCACGACCATCACCAAGGCAAAAACCAACATAACAAAAGCCGCCTTGTGCAGGGTGAAACTACTTGTAGTGAATATTACTTCCGGGATTTGCGGGATGATAAACCGTCGGGTAATAAATACGGCGATGATGGTAGGAATTCCAAACAACAGCACCTTGCTGAAATCGACCAGTTTTTCGTTGGCCTTCTGTATGCCGCCCACCAGGGCAGTCGTGCCGACTATAAAAAGGGAATAGGCCGTGGCCAGGATGGGTTCAATACCCATAATGTAAACCAAAATCGGTACCGACAAGATGGAACCGCCACTACCTACCAAACCCAGGGTAACGCCAACCAATACGGCGAGGAAATACGCAATAATATGGGTGATTTCCATTAGCGTTTAAATGATTTTTCATACATCGAAATCCAATCCTGCACGCTAATCTTGCGGAGCAATTCGCCAATCAATTCATACGGAATGTCGTCCAGTTTCTTGAAACGCACACAGCTTTTACCCATATCAAGCCGTGATTTGGCGTGTTTTGGGTATTCTGATACAAACCAATCGTGCAGTTGTTTATCGGCATACACCACCATGTGGTAAATGTTCACCGAGTTTTTCTGGGAAGCAAAGCTGAAGAAAGGCAGTGGGTCTTTCGGGTTGCAGTGGTAGCCAGCCGGGTACAATTCGTGGGGTACCACATAGCCCAACATGCCGTAACTCATCGTTTCCTGGAACCCTTTGGGTAAATTTTCAAGTGACACTTTACGGAGTTTCTCCATTACTTGGCGCCTGTCTTCAGGAAGTGAGGCGATATATTCGTCTGGTGTTTTGGCTGCTGACTGCATAGGGAAGACTATTTTGATAGTTTTGATCTAAACAAAAGTAATAATAAAAAAAATTAATAGATTTACAACTGAAATACTATTTTACAATTTATGTCACACAGCCCTATCCGTAAAGACAAAACCTGCCTCAATTGCAGGCATGTGGTTGATTTGCGTTTTTGTCCGAATTGCGGACAGGAAAATACCGACACCCGCAAAACCTTCCACCACCTGTTTATTCATTTTTTTGAAGACCTGACGCATTATGAAAATGCCTTCTGGAAAACCATCAAAAACCTGATTTTCAGGCCTGCTTCTTTAACCAAGGAATACCTTTCGGGCCGACGCTTATCTTATCTGGCACCGGTCAGACTGTATATTTTTATCAGTGTGGTGACTTTTTTCCTGATTGCGGTCATTCCTGAAAAAGAGAATAAAAACGACGATGTAATCAAGATTACTGACGGCAAGAAAAAACCCGACAATGGGCTCTACACCAAATTCAATGGGGATTACGCCAAGAAAGTACAGGAAGAGCGCCGAAAAGATTCAATCAGGCAGGATTCTGTCTATCAATCTAAAATAAATAAGAAAATCAAGCGTATTGATGCGCTTCAGAAAAAAGGGGAATTGACCGAGTTGGAAGCCAAAGCCATGAAAAAGGTATTTCAGGAAGTACAAAAAAAGAAAAGGGATGATCTTTCGTTCAACTTTGGCTATACTTCGATTGCAGAAATGGATTCCATCCGCAAGGTAAATCCGGGCGAAGTGAATGATTTTGAGTATTGGCTCAACAAAAAAACCATCCCCATTACCGACAAATACGACAGTGACGAAATTATTGCCAAATTTTCAGAACAAGCCGAACGCAATTTTCCCAAAACCCTGTTCATCTACATGCCTTTGTTTGCTTTTCTGTTGTGGCTGTTACACAACAAAAAACGCTGGTATTATTTTGACCACGGCATCTTCACCCTCCACTATTTTTCGTTTTTACTGTTGGTAACGCTCTTGCTGTTCCTGACTTCTACAGCATTTGATTATTGTGGCGATTATACCGTTGTCCGGATACTGAAAACCATTATCAATCTGGTCGGATACCTTTGGATGTTTTACTACATTTTTCCGGCCCACCACCGCTTCTACGGTGAAACACGCTGGGTTTCCTTTTTCAAAACCTGTCTCATCTATTTTGTGAACACCATATTGTTTTCTATACTCATCATTCTTTTCTTTTTGTATACCTTTATCAATATCCATTAACCGATTATGAAAAAAACAATTGCCATACTTATTGCGGCTTCCTTACTGGCCAGTTGCGGAAGTACCAAAAACGCCAAAAGGCCTGAAGTAAAACCCAACAACTATATCACCACCATTACGGCCCCTGAGCTCAAAACACACCTCACCATCATCGCTTCAGATGAAATGGAAGGGCGTGATACGGGCAGCCGCGGTCAGAAAAAAGCAGGTGCCTATATGGTAGATTACTACAACAAACAAGGGATTGCAGTTCCGAAAGGAGCCACAAACCATTACCAAAAGGTACCGGCATCCTATATGAATGCCAATTCTTCAGAAAACCTGCCCGATTCTGAGAACATCTGGGCTTATATTGAAGGAAGCGAACATCCTGAAGAAGTGGTAGTCGTTTCTGCGCATTATGACCATGTGGGCATCCGGAACGGTGAGGTGTACAACGGTGCCGATGACGATGGTTCAGGAACCGTGGCCCTTATGGAAATTGCCCAGGCGTTCCAACAGGCGAAAAAAGAAGGCCATGGCCCGAAACGCTCCATCCTGATTTTGCATGTAACGGGAGAAGAACACGGTTTGTATGGTTCCGGATATTATTCTGAAAACCCCTTGTTTCCGCTTAAAAATACGGTTGCCGATGTGAATATTGACATGATTGGCCGCAGGGATGAAGGGCACAAAGATACCAACGATTATGTGTACCTCATCGGTTCTGATTATTTGTCTTCGGAACTGGCGGCCATCTGCGAAGACGTGAACCAGAAATACATCCAGACTACCCTTGATTACAAATTCAATGACCGCAAAGACCCGAACCGTTTTTACTACCGTTCAGACCATTACAATTTTGCCAAAAACGGCATCCCATCGGTTTTCCTGTTCAATGGGGTCCACGCCGATTACCACAAAGCTACCGATGAAGTCGATAAAATCGAATTTGATGCCCTGACCAAAAGAACGCAACTGGCTTTCAGTATTGCCTGGGAATTGGCCAACCGCGACAAAAGGATAGTGGTGGACAAGGATGGAAAATAATGTAAATCAGGAGCATAATTGTGTAAATTAAACCTTGTCATGCCCACCTAACTTTGTAACTTTAACGAAGTTTAAAAACAAACACCATGAAAAAGTATATTGCATTATCAGTATTGGCCTTCGGTTTGGTAATTGCCTGTAAAACAGGTACAGATGCTTCGGCAAACGTAGTAAAAATCAACCTCGAGCCCAAGAGCAACAGCACCGTAACGGGAACTGCGACCTTTACCGAAAAAAACGGACAGGTTTCTTTTGTAGCCAAACTCTCTGGCCTCAAACCCGGAACCCATGCCATCCACATCCACGAAAAAGCAGATTGTTCGGCGGCCGATGCTTCGTCAGCGGGAGGACACTGGAACCCGACCTTCAAAAAACACGGCAAATGGGGTGTCGCTGAATACCACAAAGGCGACATTGGCAATTTCAATGCCGATGAAGCCGGAAACGCTACCATCACCCTCAAAACCGACGAATGGTGTATTGGCTGCGGCGATCAAACCAAAGACATACTCGGCAAAGGGCTTATCGTCCATGAAAAAGCAGACGATTATGTAACCCAACCTACCGGAAATGCGGGTAGTCGTGTGGCTTGTGCCGGAATCATAAAATAAGTAAGAATGCAACCACATCTGAAAGTATTGCTGCTTCCGATGTGGTTAATTTTGGTATCGATTTGGAAGAAAGACCACTACTCTACTTCAAAAATGCAGCTGAATGGCGCGAATGGCTTCATGAAAACCATGACAAAGCCAAAGGCGTTCATTTGATTTTTTACCGGGTGAGCAGCGAATTCGAAAGCATGCGTTGGGAAGAAGCCGTGCAGGTAGCCATTTGCTACGGCTGGATAGATTCTACGGTAAGGAAACTCGATGACGAAAGACGGCAGCAGCTCTTCACACCCAGAAAAGACAAAAGCGTCTGGAGCAAACTCAACAAAACCTATATCGAACAGCTTCTCAAAGACAACCTCATGCACGAAAGTGGTTTGCGGAAAATTGAAACGGCCAAACAAAATGGCTCCTGGGAATCACTCGATCAGGTAGAAAACCATACCATCCCCGATGATTTGGCCCAAGCTTTTTCAAAAAACAAGGCCGCATTCGACAATTACAACAACTTCAGTCCGTCTTACCGCAAAAGTTACCTCTATTGGCTCAACCAGGCCAAACGCGAAGAAACGCGGGTGGCGCGTATTGCAGAAATTATCCGGTTGTGTGCGCTCAACGTCAAATCACGGTAATCATTTACCCACAAAAACTTAAACATTTATTGTTCTGCAGCTAAGGCAAAAAAAACTAGTTTTGTATTTTCAGAATAACCCATGATAAACCCTTCTGCCCACGGCTGGATAGACAAGTATTTTGTCGGACAGACCTTATCGGATACTACCGGTACGGATAGCTTGTCATTTTATGAAAGTATCAGGCAGAGCGGTTTTATTTACGGACACATTGTTTCCATAAAGGGTTTCGGCACAGCAGATATTGAAGGCTGGAAAACCGAAGAAATATCCAAAGTTGCCTTGCTGTCTGCCTTGTACGACACCTATTGCTTCACCTTAAAAAGTGATGATGCGGCAGATTTTATCAGAAAAGCGGTTGGTTTTTATCAGGAAATGGCTCCTAAAGGTTTTGCCTTCCTGCCGAAACTGCTCACCTCCTCACCCAGTCATAAACTGGAAAGCCTGATTGGCGAAAGGGTACAGACCAACAAAGACATCATCAGCAAAAACTTTTCACACATTGTAACCAATGCGCTGTTGTTTGTCGATGTACTGGCTTTCAGGCATTTTCTGTCTGATGAAAAAATTCCGGACAAATACCTCAAACGGATAGAAGAAACCATCATGAGCCTGGTATCTTTGGCCTTACAGGTAAAAACAGTGAAGTCCCCCCACGATGATTTACTGATTAAATTATTTGAAGCCTCGGTGCGGTACAGCAAATTTTCAAAGGTCAGCATTCAGCACATGGAAGCTTTACCCCTTGACTTCTTTACCGACACACTAGAAAAATATTACCTGCTTGACCTGGCCGGACTCACCCTCTGGAATGATGGCGTGGTGGAAAATGAGGAAATTTATTGTTTATACCAACTCGCAGAAAACCTACACCTGCCCGATGAATTTGTCAATCAAAG
>CAZXRX010000106.1:0-6797 GCA_964642945.1 uncultured Flavobacterium sp.
CGGGCTGAAGCCCGCGTACCTGAAGCCCACAGGGCTTCCTCCTCTATATATCATATGCCGCCTTTTTTTAGAAAGCCCTTCACAAAAGTGAAGGGCTTTTTGTTTTCAAGCGGTGCGGCGTATCCCCGCCACGGCGGGTCGGGTCGCCTCAATTCTTCTTACTATTGAAAAAAGCATTCATTTATTTGGATGTTTTTTTGTTTTATGACGAATACTGAATTTTGCACTAAGGCACTAACGCCCGCGTGAGGGATGGAAGCGTAAAGCCCACAGCCGCAAAACGCAGTGGAGCGGCGAGGACTTGCAGCGTACAGCCCGACGGCGCGAAAGGGTTTGATTGAGAGTGGGGTTTGATGCGCCGGCACGCCCAAAAACTAAACGTTGGTGTCTAAATCTTTGATATAATCTTCGTATTCGTAAAAGAAGCGCTCAAATTGGTCCATTGAAGTGTTGAAGAAAGCAAATATGTCGCCCCAGGTATTTTTGTTGTTGATGCTCACGTTGGTTTTTTCGACCCAGATGCGGCTGACGGCTTTTCCGGTATCGAGGTAAAAATTACGCTCAAAAATGGCTTCGGGCAGGTAATCTTCGAGTAATAGGGTTTTCAGTGATTCGATTTTTTCAAAATAAATCATCCTTTTGGCCTCTTCATGTGGCTCGATGTCCAGCAGCACCTGGGCTTTTTTGTTGTCTACATAGAATTTGAAGGTGACATCCTTTATCTTGGTGTTGTAAAGCAACCATTTTCTGGGATAAACACTGGCAAAGGCTATCCAGAATTCTTTTTTGATCATCGCGCTCTCGGCTTTGCTGTACATGGAATGGATTCTTTTAGGATAATTGTTTAATTTTTGGTAAATTTATGATTAATTAAAATCATTCCCCATGAATTTTGATCTCTTTTTCAAAAGCCTGCCTGCTATTGCCGAATTGGAATTGCCATCGACTGCGGCACATGCCAAAATGGCCCCTTTGGAAAGGATTAAAATGCTTGAAGTAGATTTGAATTCAATTAAAAATCCGAGAAAAGCGGCTGTAATGATGCTATTTTATCCTAAAAACAAGATTACCCACCTGGTATTGATTATACGGAATAGCTATCCCGGTGTGCATTCTTCACAAATTGCATTTCCTGGAGGCAAGGTGGAAGAAGCAGATATTGACCTGAAGCAAACTGCCCTTCGGGAAACCTTCGAAGAGATTGGGATACATCAGGATAAAATTGAGGTCGTCAAGGAATTTTCTTCGGTATATATTCCACCTAGTAATTTTATGGTGGCCCCTTTTTTGGGCATAACCACTGCTGAACTGGAGTTTATCCTTCAGGAAGAGGAAGTAGCCGGTATTATTGAAGTGCCCCTTGACTTGTTGCTTGATGACCGAATAGTATTGACCAAAAAAATCACCACTTCGTATGCTCCTATGATTGACGTTCCTGTCTTTCAATTTGGCGAACATGCGGTGTGGGGCGCTACAGCCATGATGCTGAGTGAGTTAAAAGAAGCACTGAAAATGGTGTTTTAAGGGTAAAGTTTTTGTATTTTTGGGGTTCATTTGCTATAGAAAATTATGGGATTATTCAAACGGAATCCTTTTGGACATATACTTTTTATCAAAAAATGGTTGATCCGGATTTTTGGCGCCATTACGCACAGGCGTTACCGGGGTTTTAACGATTTATATATCGATGGCTCCGAGATTATCAGGGCCTTACCGGATAAAAACGTCTTGTTTATATCAAACCACCAAACCTATTTTGCCGATGTCGTGGCCATGTTCCATGTGTTTAATGCGAGCCTCTCCGGAAGGGTGGACAACATTAAAAATGTAGGGTATTTGTGGCAGCCCAAAATGAACATTTACTATGTGGCCGCAAGCGAAACGATGCGTTCGGGGTTGTTGCCGCGGATTTTGGCTTATGTAGGTGCCATTTCAGTCGAAAGGACTTGGCGTGCCGGCGGAAAAGATGTATCCGAAAAAAAAGAAGTCAACCCCAACGATACAGAAAATATAGGGATTGCCCTCGAAGATGGTTGGGTGATTACTTTCCCGCAAGGAACGACCAAATCGTTTAAACCCGTGAGGAAAGGCACGGCCCATATCATCAAGCAATACAAGCCCGTTGTGGTTCCTATTGTTATTGATGGTTTCAGGAGGTCATTCGACAAAAAAGGATTGCGTATGAAAAAGAAAGGCATCCTGCAATCATTCATCATCAAGGAGCCGCTCGAAATTGATTATGAAAACGATACGATAGACCAAATTGTTGAAAAAGTGGAATATGCCATTGAGCAGCATCCGTCTTTCCTGAAAGTGATTCCTGCCGAAGAAATTGAGGAACAGGAAAAGCTAAACAAACTGCGTCAGTGGGATATTAAAACCTGAGTTAATTTACCGCTTCGACCTTATAGCCTTGTTGGCGGAGTAAATTAATCACTCCTTTTTCACCACCCAAATGGGCGGCACCCACACCAAAAAAAGTTGGTTTTTCTTTGGCTACTGCCGTTATTTTAGGAATCCAGTTTTTATTTCTGTCGTTTAACAATATATCGGCATATTTGGAAGTCATCACATTTTCAGACTTTTTAGACAAGCGCACCATGGCCTCAATATCTTCTGATTTGTAGGTGGAAAGTAAAATATCCAGTTCGTCTTTGTCTTTTTGCAAGTTGCCTTTGGCTGTTTTGACGAGTTCATCCATTTGTTCTTTATACGGAATATCATCAAATACCTTCATCTGGTCGGCTACGGTTTCCAAGCCAAAAATTTCCTCTTTTTGCGATTGGGCTGCTTTAACCAATTCGCCTTCTACTGATTGCATCGGGCAGTCAATCATTTTCGGATAGAGCATGGCATTCACCATGAAAGGTTTTAACGTCGAAAGCATTTTGGCCGAAAACCCGACATTTTTCTTCAGGAAGGCATCTACTGTTTTGAAGTCTTCGGGCGTGCTCAGAGATTCCATCGTTACGCCGTCTTTCATCATCATTTGCCCCATCATTTGCATCTGCATATTTTCATCGTCCATATCCAGTTCCAGATACAATTGCTGGGTTTTGCTCAAGGCATCGTTTACTTTTGCCGGAAGGGTGGCATCGCACGAAATGTGGATGGTGCCAAACAGGTAGGAAGGTTGACTGAGGCCATTTCCGGAAATCTTCCAAAGCAATGATTTTTCAAGGGTTTGGGAATGTAATTGTGTCGAAACGAGGGCAAAAAGAGCCCATAGTATTTTTTTCATGATTATAAATCTATTTTTTTCAATTCGTTGTAATTCTTGAACAATTTTCTGAGCAAGCTGCCGTAAATAAGTCGGTAAAAAAGCCAGAACAGGCCCACGAAAAGGCCAAGGAACAATACCATGACCCCCACGGTAATCGCCATCAATTTGGTGTTGTGCGACAGTTCAATAGCTTTAGGGTCAAAGGAAAATGCCATAATGCCGGCAATAATGGCACTCACGACTATCATGCCCAGATTGTACCACACATAATAAGTCACTGTTTTCCGGGTTCTTAAAATATCCTTCATCAGTTGTTTGGTGGAGGTGGTGGTCGAAATGTTTCTGTAATTTACATAAAAGTAATAAATGAAAACCGCTATCACGATATAATTGAAAATGGTCAGGTACCTGAAATAGTCAATGAGGTATTCACTGTGCATTTTTCGGTAGTATTCGTCTGTGTTAAAACAAATGCCGATGGTGCTCCATAGCAAAAGTTCCAAAACACTGATAATTAATATCAATTTTACTATTGACGACGATTTTTTGTGTAACATTTTATAGATATCCACTTCGGATACCTGCTGGAACGCATTTTCTTTTTTCTTCCAGTCTTTTTTCAATAAATCCAATTCTTCCATCATGTGCTTACGGATTTAATATTTTTTTTAATTTCCCTTTGATCCTGTTCATTTTTACCCTGGCGTTCACTTCGCTGATGCCTAGTGTTTCTGCAATTTCGGTGTAATCCTTATCTTCAAGGTACATAAAAACCAATGCTTTTTCAATATCATTCAACTGCTGTACGGCTTTGTACATCAATTTGATTTGTTCTTCTTCTTCATTATTATAATCTTCCTGACGGATGAAGTAACTGTTGCTTTCATAATCAACTGTTGCAATGCTTCTGGTGCTTTTCCGGTAAAGGGTAATGGCTGTATTCAGGGCCACGCGGTAGGCCCAGGTCGAAAACTTTGATTCGCCCCTGAATTTCGGAAAGGCTTTCCAGAGTTGAATGGTGATTTCCTGAAAGAGGTCTTTGTGCGCATCTTCACCCGAAGTGTACAGACGGCAAATCTTATGGATAATGTTTTGGTTATCCTTAAGCTGCTTCACAAATGATTGCTCCAAATTGTCACCCATACTTACGTTAGTAAACTTCACGCGGTTTTTGTTACAAGTATAGCATTTTTTTTAGTGCCTGAGTGCCTTTGTCAGTGCAGATTTTTATATTGAAAATGTCATAATTATGTAATAAAAGTTTGTGATTTTGAATGGATAACTTCTAAACTCTTCGTAAATTTGTACAGACCATAGCCAAAGCTCAGGCACTTCTGCGCTCAGGCACTAAGGCACTTCAAAATGAACATTCCAGAATCAAACCATCCGAGGGTAGTCATCATAGGCGGCGGATTTGCCGGACTTTCACTGGCCAAAAAACTCAAAAACAAAAAGCTTCAGGTTGTATTACTCGACAAGCACAATTACCATAATTTTCAACCTCTTTTGTATCAGGTCGCTACCGGCGGATTGGAAGCAGGTTCCATTGCCTATCCCATCCGTAAGGTTATACAGGAATACCAGGATTTTTATTTCCGCCTGACTTCCATCAAGGAAATCGATACCAAAAACCAAAAAGTACTGTCAGAAATCGGCGATTTGCATTACGATTACCTGGTCATTGCTACAGGTTCCAAGACCAACTATTTTGGCAACAAGGAAATCGAACGCAATGTGATGTCTATGAAAACCATTCCCCAATCCTTGAACATCAGGAGCCTCATCCTGGAAAATTTTGAGCAGGCTGTTTTGACCAAAGACCAGGCAGAAAAAGACGCACTCATGAATTTTGTGTTGGTAGGTGCCGGGCCGACCGGAGTCGAATTGGCAGGAGCCTTGGCGGAAATGAAAAAAGCCATCCTACAAAAAGACTATCCTGACCTCGATATTACCAAAATGCAGATCAACCTCATTCAGGGCGATAACCGGGTACTCAACACGATGTCTGAAAAATCTTCAGCAGCTGCAGAGAAGTTTTTACTGCAACTGGGTGTTAAAATCTGGAAAAACGTCAGGGTAACCAATTATGATGGCCGAACCATCAGTACCTTATCGGGCTTGACCTTTGAATCGGCTACCGTCATCTGGACGGCAGGGGTAAAGGGGGTTCCGATGCTAGGTTTGGACGCAGCGGCTTTCGTGAAAAACGTCGAACGCATCAAGGTAAACCGCTTCAATCAGGTGCAGGGCTATGAGAATATTTTTGCCATTGGTGACATTGCCTCCATGGAAACCGAAAAGTACCCGCAGGGGCACCCGATGATGGCACAACCCGCCATGCAACAAGGCGCCTTACTGGCTGAAAACCTGGTCAGATGGTTGGAAAACAAACCCATGAAACCTTTCGAATACAACGACAAAGGTTCGATGGCCACCATTGGCCGGAACCTGGCGGTAGTTGATTTACCGCATTACCACTTTCATGGTATTTTTGCCTGGTTTGTCTGGATGGCCGTGCATTTGTTTTCACTTATCGGATTCAAGAACAAGGCGGTGGTATTTTTGAACTGGGTGTACAATTACATCCGATTTGACCGGGAAGGCAGGTTGATTATCCGTCCGTTCAAAAAGAAAAGCTTTACGACTTTTACTACAGACGAGGTGTAAGGGTCAAAAAGATTCCTTCCGGTAATAGTTAATGAGCAAATCGACAAATTTACTATAGCTTTCGATGCCTTCTTCCTGTTGGTTCAGCTTTAGGAATTGGTCGTAAAAAACATGGAAGCCTTTATCGATAAAAGTGTCGTATTGCTCCCAGAACCGCTCACTTTCTTTGTAGTTTTCCAAGATTCCGGGATGGATTTTTGACTTCAGCTTTTCAAACTTTTTTTCATCCTTGAGGGCGATGTTATTAAGGCAATAGCGCAGGGCACCCGAATAAGCCGAATACTGAAAATACAAATCATCATTTTTGACGCCGGCCAAAAAACCAATGAAATTGCATTCACTCTCACTCGCATAACCAATCTGGTGGGCCATTTCGTGGCACACCACATTCGGGAATCCATACAGCGGCAGTTTGTCGTTGACCTGGGCTTCATTGGTAAACGGGTTCAGGTACCCGCCAAAACCCATATAAGTCAAGGGCAGGCTGAAAAGCGATTTTTTGCGGCTGCCCGTTTCATAGGTAAAAAACGGATATTGCCGTGACAGCGCGTCATACCCTTTTTGGCTCAACGCAAAAATGGTATCCTGTGAATAAGGAGGGCTGATTTTCAGTTTTTTATTTTCGGTAAGCTGCAATTGGACGGCGTTGGTCTTGACTATCAGTTTTTCGGTAAAAGCCACGAGATCTGCCGTAGTGTATTCTTTTTGGATGGCCATCTTTTCAAAAAGCGGTTCCCGGTAATAGTTCAAACCCCAAAGCAGGTGGAATAAAAAATACACTACCGAAAGCACGCCTGATATCCGGAGTAAATGGTCTTTCCAATGCTGGCGCCAGGATTTTCGGGTTTTCCAAAGGATGGCCATTAGGTAGATAATCAGTATTCCGTATAAAATATCACCAACCGAA
>CAZXRX010000107.1:0-6474 GCA_964642945.1 uncultured Flavobacterium sp.
TGTTGACCACAATCAGGTGGTTGTCTTCGTGCAGGATTTGGAGGTTGTCTTTGGTGGAGAGGATTTTCAATTGGAAACGCTTTGCTATAGAAACGCTTCGCTATAGAAACGCTTCGCTATAGAATGATTTTACTTAATTGCTTTTTTGAAACTCAAGATCATCTTTATAATGTTGTGCAATTTAGATAATGTTTGTTCCATTTGTTCTGAAGGGAGAAATTTCAAATCAGAGGAAATTAAAAGTTGTGTTTCTACTTCATATGCAGAACCTAATGAAAAATCTAGAAATCTATTAAATTCTTTGTTTGAAGTTCTTGATGAACCTTCGGCAATATTTGATGGAATTGATACTGATGCTCTACGTAATTGATTGGTCAGTCCAAATTTTTCATTTTCAGGAAATGTCGCAGAAATTAAATATATTTCAGTACATAATAAGCGACTTTGTTTCCAAATTTCTAGGTCTTTAAATCGATGCGTCATTTTTCAATATTTTTGGCAGTTAAATAAACAATTTGGTATATATATAATCTAATATTCTATAGGTGCAGCCGTTTCCAAAGCGAAGCGTGTCTATAGCGAAGCGTGTCTAAATCAATACTGTTCATTCGCGTTCGGGAAATCGCTCGACTTCACATCAGTCACATATTGCCCGATGGCCTGGGTCATCTGCTCGTATAAATTGAGGTAACGGCGCAGGAAACGCGGGCTGAATTCGTTGTTCATGCCCAGCATATCGTGGATGACCAAAACCTGTCCGTCAACGCCGCCGCCGGCACCAATACCAATTACCGGAATGCTGATGCTTTTGGCTACTTTTTCGGCAAGCGCAGCAGGTATTTTTTCGAGTACCAACGCAAAACAGCCCAGTTTTTCAAGGAGTTTGGCATCTTCGAGTAATTTTTCCGCTTCGGCTTCTTCCTTGGCGCGCACGGTGTAAGTACCGAATTTGTATATCGATTGTGGGGTCAGGCCGAGGTGTCCCATGACCGGGATTCCGGCATTCAATATCTTTTTGATGGAATCTTTAATTTCGCTTCCGCCTTCCATTTTTACAGCATGACCGCCACTTTCCTTCATGATCCTGATAGACGAGCGTAAGGCTTCCTTGGGGTCAGACTGGTAGCTTCCGAATGGTAAATCGACCACGACCAAAGCCCTTTCAATGGCCCGGACTACACCCGAAGCATGGTAAATCATCTGATCTAAGGTAATGGGCAAGGTTGTTTCATGCCCGGCCATTACGTTACTGGCGGAATCACCAACCAAAATTACATCTACACCGGCGGTATCGACAATTTTGGCCATCGAAAAGTCGTAAGCAGTGAGCATTGAAATCTTCTCGCCATTGGCTTTCATTTCAATCAGCGATTTGGTGGTAATCCTTTTGTAATCTTTTTTGGCTACAGACATAATTTGGGTTTTTTGCGCCTTTACCGGGATATGAAATCACCGATTCTTGCGTTATCAGGATGTAAAAGTAATAAATTGGATTAGCTTTGTAATAAACAGACCTAAAATAATACCAATAGCTACCACTAAAAATTATAGCGTCATGAAAAAAATCATTTTGTTGTTGCTCGTTTTCACTTCGTTCCAGATGAAGGCCCAAAATGCCGAAATACAAAAAACCATTGAAGTGTTTTTTGAAGGCTTCCATGCCAGGGATACGGCCAAAGTCCATTCGGTTTGTGCTGATAAAATCATCCTGCAGTCTATCGCTGAAGGCAATAAGGGCGTCAGGCTCGACAAGGAAAGCATCAAGGACTTCTACATTTCGATTGCCACCATGCCGAGACAGGCGGTTTTTAACGAAAAGATACTCAGCTACAACATCCAGGTTGACGGGGCCATGGCCCATGCCTGGACGCCTTATGAATTCTATATGGATGGCAAACTGAGCCACCGCGGCGTCAATGCCTTTACCTTATTCAAGGACAACGGTAAATGGAAAATCATTTACCTCATTGATACCAGGCGGAGGTAATCTTTATAAAATCTTTATGTTTTTGACCCCTTAAAATATTTTTTACATATACCTACTGCCGTAACTTTGTCAAAAATTAATTGATGGACGGGTTATTTTACAAGAGTACCAAAAAGCAATATGCCATAAGCTTCCTTTCGGTAGCCACGGTTTCTTTGCTTGGTTTGTTGGTAAGGGAGGTCATCGATTATAAAATAATTGGCTACCTGCTTTTGGTGGTGGTTTCACTGCTGGCTATTTTTACCGAAATCAAGCCCGTGCTGTTGGGGGCGGTTCTGAGTGCGTTGGCCCTCGATTTTTTCTTCATCAAGCCTTATTATACGCTGCATGTGGCGAGTGCAGAAGATACATTACTTTTGCTGCTTTTCTTTATCATCGCACTCATCAATGCGGTACTTACTTATAATTTCCGGCGGATGCAGCGCGTTATCCAAGCCAAGCAAACAAGAGCCAGTACACTTAAACTTTATAACACCTTGCTCGATTCTCTGTCTCACGAATTGCGCACCCCGATTGCAGCCATTTTGGGCTCCATCGATACGTTGCAGCAAAAAAACGTAAGCCTTTCGGCAGAAAACCAACAAATGCTGCTCAGTGAAATTGAAACAGCCTCGGTCAAACTCAATTACCAGGTGGAAAACCTATTGAATATGTCGCGTCTGGAATCAGGTTACATCCACCCGAAACTGGATTGGTGTGAGGTTAAGGAAATCATTTATAACGTTTGCGGCCGCCTTTCTGAAGCCACCAAAAACCATAAAATAGTGTATGATATAGAAGAGAACCTGCCCTTGTTCCGGCTCGATTACGGCCTGATGGAGCAAATCATCTATAACCTCGTTTACAATTGTACACAGCACACCCCAAAAGGAGTTACCATTACCATCAAGGTGCGTTATGAGGTAGACGCTGATTTTGAAAGCCAGATTGAAATGGGTCAAAAATGCATCATCACCATTTCTGATGACGGTCATGGTTTTCCTGCCGACGAAATAGACAAAGCCTTTGATAAATTTCACCGTTTCCAGGATTCCAAAACTGGTGGTACCGGCTTGGGGCTTTCCATCGTAAAAGGATTCACCGAAGCGCAACACGGAACGATTGCCCTCAAGAATGCTGAAAACGGTGGTGCCTGCTTTGAATTGACTTTTGCCGTCGCTGCCTTACCCCTCAATTCGCTTGACCATGACTAACGGATTTTCGATATTGGTGATAGACGACGAGCCGCAAATCAGGAAGTTGCTCGAAATTTCATTGGAAGCCAATGGCTACAAGGTATTTTTTGCAGTAGACGCAAAAGAAGGCATTACGATGGCGGCTTCACACCAACCAGACCTTATCCTGCTTGATTTGGGGCTTCCGGATGAAGACGGTCAGGTGGTTTTGAAAAAATTACGCGGATGGTATGCCAACCCCATCCTGATTTTATCGGTTAAAAGTGCCGAAGAAGAAATTGTTACCGCGCTTGACAACAGTGCCAACGATTACCTGACCAAACCTTTCCGCACCCAGGAATTGTTGGCCCGTATAAGAACTGCCTTGCGAAGTAAATCTGAGGTCGTTCAGAAGCCTGAAATCACTTTCGGTCATTGCAGGATTGATTTCCCTTCCCGGATTGTGAAAGTCAACAATGAAATCATCAAACTCACCGCCACCGAATATAATTTGCTGGCCCTGTTGGTCAAAAACGACGGAAGGGTGCTCACACACCATTACCTGCTCAAGGAAATCTGGGGCCAATCTTATTCGGAACAGACCCAATACCTGCGGGTTTTTGTGGCCCAATTGCGCAAAAAAATAGAGGTAGATCCCAACCGTCCGAAATTCATTCTTACCGAATCGGGGGTGGGTTACCGGTTCAATACCAGCTAAATAAACCCCAAACATCACGAAAAAAATCAAATTGTGAAAGCCGTTTTGGCCTTTGCCGGGGCTTTTCATGCCCAAAAACCAAATAATTAAAATTGTAAAACCATGAACAAATCTGTCAAACAAAAAATAACCGCTGCCTCACTGTTGGTGGCACTTGGTATCATTTACGGCGACATTGGTACCAGCCCGCTGTATGTGATGAAAGCCATAGTGGGTGAGAGGCCCATCACCGAATTGCTGGTGTATGGCGGCATCTCCTGCGTGTTCTGGACCCTGACTTTCCAGACTACTTTTAAATATGTGTTGTTGACCCTTTCGGCAGACAACCACGGAGAGGGCGGTGTGTTTTCGTTGTATGCCCTGGTCAAACGCTTCGGTAAGGGAAAACTGGTCATCCCGACCATATTGGGGGCCACAACATTATTGGCCGATGGCATCATCACGCCACCTATTTCCGTGGCATCGGCTGTGGAAGGATTGGAGGCCATCTGTCCGAACCTGCCCACCATTCCGATTGTGATTGCCATACTTTCAGGACTGTTTATCTTCCAACGCTTCGGAACCCAGAAAGTAGGTACTGTTTTCGGGCCCGCCATGGTGGTTTGGTTTGGGATGCTCTTGGTGTTAGGGGTCTCACAAATCATTCATCACCCAGATATCCTCAAGGCACTCAACCCTGTTTATGCTTATGAATTGTTGGTGCAGTATCCGAAAGGGTTTTGGTTGTTGGGTGCCGTTTTTCTTTGTACTACGGGGGCAGAGGCTTTATATTCTGACTTGGGGCATTGCGGTAAGACCAACATCCGGATTACCTGGGTTTTCGTCAAATTGGCTTTGCTGACCAATTACCTCGGGCAGGGTGCCTGGCTGATGCATCAGGGCAATCAATTCCTCGGCGGACAAAACCCATTTTACACCATCATGCCGCAATGGTTTTTATTGATTGGCATCGTGATTGCCACCCTGGCGGCCATTATCGCGTCACAGGCACTGATCAGCGGCTCGTTTACCCTTATCAATGAGGCCATTTCACTCAATTTCTGGCCACGGGTCTCGCTCAGGAACCCCACCAACCTCAAAGGACAGATTTACATCCCGTCGGTCAATACCATCCTCTGGATTGGCTGCATACTGATGATACTGTATTTCAAAAATTCGGCACACATGGAAGCCGCCTATGGTTTTTCCATCACGATTGCCATGCTGATGACTACCTTTTTACTGTCGTATTACCTGCTGTTCATCCGGAAGATACAAATAGGCTGGGTGGCATTGATGCTGGTCGTTTTCGGATTGATCGAAGTGTCTTTCTTTGTGGCCAATATCGTCAAAATCAAGGAACGCTGGATGTTCCTGTTTTTTGAACTCTTTATTTTCCTCGTGATGTATGTGTGGTATTATTCACGCAAAATCAACAACCGCTTCCTGAAATTCACCAACCTTGCCGAACAAACCGCGCTATTGAATGAATTGAGCCAGGACGATGCCATACCCAAATATGCGACCCATTTGGTTTACCTGTCGAAGGCCGATAAAACCTATGAAATTGAAGAGAAAATACTCAATTCCATTTTTTCGAAAAAACCCAAACGGGCTGATGTTTATTGGTTTTTGCACATCAATCGCACCAATGAACCCTTTACCCTGAATTATGAAGTGGTGGAAATACTCGACGACAAGGTAATCAAGATTGTCATCAATATGGGGTTTCGGGTGCAGCCCAGGGTGGAACTGTATTTCAAGAAAATCATCCGTGAACTGGTCGAAAACAAGGAACTCAACCTGCACATCAGGCCTGACGGTTCAACCAAATACAACGCGCAGCCCGATTTCAAATTCATCATTCTGGAGAAATTCATTTCGGTCGAAAACGAATTTGCGGTGAAAGACAATTGGCTGCTGACGTCCTATTTCTGGTTGAAAAGGCTGTCCCTTTCTGATGAAAAAGCGTTCGGTCTGGACAAAAGTGATGTGGCCATAGAAGAAATCCCGATGGTATACCAACCCACCACCGATTTTAAACTCAAACGAAAAACAAAAAATCAATAACATGAAAAAACTAAGCTGCCTATTGGGCTTTATGATTACCGGATTGGCCTTATCCCAAGAAAATACCCACAGTAAAATCCCTTTTGAAGGCATGGATTTGGGCTGGATTAACGGTCAGAACCGCCAGAAAAATTTTCCGCTTACGCTGCAATCAGGAGGCGAAACCATACTAACAGGTGTGGCCTATCTGGACACCTATTACAACTACAATTTTGCAAACCCTACAGACAACACCCAGACGATTTCTTCGACCATCGGAAGGCATAATGAATTTACGCTCAACCTGGCGAGTATAGGCATTGAAACCAATTACAAAAACATCATCGGGCGGCTTTGGCTGCAATTCGGACAGATGGGTTCGATTATCCAAGACATGGATGCTTCGGTCAACCGTGGACGGAATACCAGTGTCAGCAACCTGAAATACATCCGGGAAGCTGCTGCGGGTTATCATTTTGATGTGATGCACGGCCTGAATGTTGAAATGGGTATTTTCATGAGTTACATCGGGTTGGAAAGTTACATTACCCAGGAACTACGCCAGATCATCGTCGACCAATTTCCCA
>CAZXRX010000108.1:0-6061 GCA_964642945.1 uncultured Flavobacterium sp.
CGCAAACAACGGGAATAATTAAAATTGAGGTTGGTTATATAGAAGAAAAATGCCCCACTATTGCTGGGGCATTTTTTATTTCTTGAAATACTTATACGGAATCACGAGCATCCCGAAACATTCCCCATCTTCCTTGCCAATGTGCTTGTGGTGCATTTTGTGCGCCCTCCGAAGCGCTTTGGCATATCGGTTATTGGCATTGCGCAACCATTTGAAACGCTGGTGGATGAAAATATCATGAACGATGAAATACGCACAACCATAAGCAAAAATTCCCAAGCCGATAGCGAGGCCGATGTTGAGGATATCATACTTCCAGAGCAGGAAAAAACCAATGCTCACCACCGCATAAAATATAAAAAAAGTATCGTTGCGTTCAAACCACGAATCGTGGTCTTTTTTGTGGTGGTCACTGTGCAGGTGCCACAAAAAACCATGCATCACATACTTGTGGGTAAACCACGCCATGAATTCCATGATGCAGAAAGTCAACAGAAAAACCAGTATATACAACCACATAGCAGTAAGATTAAAGAATATTCAGTTTATAGGTAAAATAGCACTTGGCAAACAAGCCGTATTTTTGGTAATCGGGTACCCGTATCCGCGCGTTTTTGATTTCGGCAGACGGCATACTTTTGAGTTTGGACAGTAATTTTTTGTAGTAAATATAAGCCGTATACACCCCAAATTTGGCTTCTATCGGTAAGTTGACAATGCCTTGATAGCCTGCCCTGAAATCAGCTTCTATTTCCTGTATGATTTCGTTTTTGGAAGTTTCATCCAAATCAGAAAAATCAAGGTTCGGAAAATAACTCCGGTTGAGGTTTTCTACATCGGCCTTGAGGTCACGCAGGAAATTCACTTTCTGGAAGGCCGAACCCAAACGCATGGCTGCCTGCTCCAGTTCGTTGTATTTGTCCTCATTCCCATTGACAAAAACCTTGAGGCACATCAGGCCCACCACATCGGCAGAACCATAAATGTATTCTGCATATTCCCCAAAGGTGGCATAATTGTTTTTGACCAAATCCATTTTCATACTTTTCATGAAAGCCGCAATCAGGTAGTCGGGGATGTGGTATTTGTGCACGGTATGCTGGAAAGAATTCAGGATGGGATTCAGGCTGATTTTATTGGCCAGCGCGTCTTTCAAATCAGTTTCAAACTGCCCGAAAAGCAACCCCTTGTTATAATCATGGAACGAATCTACAATTTCATCCGCCAAACGCACAAAACCATAAATATTGTAAATGTCCTGACGAATGGCAGGGGCAAGCAAACGTACCGCAGTAGAAAAAGAAGTACTGTAGGACTGGGTGACCTTCTTACTGCATTCAAACGAAACGGTGTCAAAAATGGCTTTCATGGGTATGTCTTTTAATTACTGTTTTTTTGGATTAAATCGGCAACCAACTTTCCTGAAATCAACGCTGGTGGAACACCTGGGCCCGGAACCGTCAATTGGCCGGTAAAATATAAATTGCTGACTTTTTTGCTTTTCAGTTTCGGCCTCAAAAAGGCAGTCTGTAAGAGTGTATTGGCCAGCCCATAGGCATTCCCTTTATAGGAATTGTAATCTTTGATAAAATCGTTCACACAATACGATTCTGAAAAGATAACGTTATTTTTCAAACTTTGTGACGTAAGCTGTTCCAGCCGTTGTATTATTTTTTCAAAGTACAGATTACGCAAGGGCTGGGTGTCTTCAAGCCCAGGAGCCAAAGGAATCAAAAAAATGGCGGCTTCCTGCCCGTTTGGTGCTGCATTTTCATCCGTTTTGGACGGAAAACTGGCATAAAAAAGCGGATTGTCCGGCCATTTAGGGTGGTCGTAAATGGCCGAAGCATGGCTGTCAAAGTCCACATCAAAAAAGAGGGAGTGGTGGGCCACATGATCAATTTTTTTGTTGAAACCTACATAAAAGAGTAGGGATGACGGTGCAAAAACCCTGCTTTCCCAATACTTTTCAGAATAGGCGCGGTAATTCAAATCCAGCAAAGTTTCAGTATGGTGGTAATCGGCACCAGACAATACGATATCTGCGGGTATGTTTTTTCCGTTGACGGTAATGCCTGTAGCCCTGCCGTTTTCCACATTGATTTTCTCGGTATTGGATTGGGTATGGATGACCACGCCCAATTCTTTGGCCAGTGCCTCCATGCCCAGCACTACACTGTACATGCCGTTTTTCGGATGCCAGGTGCCCAATCCGAAGTCAGCAAAATTCATGAAACTGTAAAAAGAAGGTGTGTCTGAAGGTTTGGCGCCCAGAAAAAGCACCGGAAATTCCAGTATTTGGATGAGTTTTTGGTTCGTAAACTGCCTGCGGATGTCTTTGGAGATGTTCCCGAAAAACTGGTCGATTTTCATTGCAGTCTGCAAAGTGATTAACTCCAGGGGCGAAACACCCGGGCGGTATACCAAATCCTTGATGGCAATATCATAATTTTTTTGGGCATTGGCCATGAATTTTTCGAGCTTTTTGCCACTTCCTTTTTCTATGCTTTCAAATGTGTTGACAATTTCTGGCAGGTTGTCTGCTATGGTTACGAATTCATCCACGCCAAAATGCACCTGATAGGCAGGCGATAGTTTGGTGAGGCTGTAATAATCGGAAGGTTTTCTGTCAAAATCTGCAAAAAAACGTTCAAAAACATCGGGCATCCAATACCAGGTTGGTCCCATATCAAAGGTAAATCCGTCTTTCCTGAATTGTCTGGCGCGGCCGCCTATGGTAGCGTTTTTTTCATACACAGCCACGCGGTGGCCTGCTTTGGCCAGATAGCAACTGGCAGCCAGGGCAGAAAATCCGGAACCGATTATGGCAATGTTTTTTTGCATGTTGTTGTTTTAGCAGGGTTATATTTTTTCAATTAACTCCTGTATGGAGTTAACTACGGAAAAATTGGCGGTTTGGTTTTTCTTGTCGACAAATTCGGCCATCCGTCCCATCAGCCAAAAGGAGGTCGTATAATCGAGTACTTCATTCTCGACTTCTTTCAGATACCCACTCAAGTGCTCGGGATTGGGTTCTACTGTGGCATAACAGATAAAAGTAATGTTGTCAAAATAGCGTTTTACGTCACGCAAACAGGAGATAGGTACACTCTCACCGAGGTAAATGGTTTTGTAGCCGTTCGATATCAGCTCATAATTCACATACATCAATCCCAATTCATGAATTTCATTCATGGGCAGGTACAAGGCAAACACGCGGTCATTCCTGGTGGGCACATTGGCCTGTATCCTTTCGGTATTGACCAATACTTTCTGTTTGATGAGGTAACTGATGAAATGTTCGTGCGAAGGACTGACAGTTCCAGTCTGCCACAGAATTCCTACCTCTTCCAACAACGGAATAAAAACTTCAAGAAATACCTGTTTGAAAGTTTTTTCAGAAAGCAGTGTGTTGTAGGTACTCAAAAACAAACTCTGGTCAAAATTCATCATGGCCATTTTGAACGCACTGATGGCATGAATTTTGGCACTTTTTTCAGAAACAATGTCGTTGACCAATGCCGGAATGCTGTCCGGGTGCAACTTCGAAATTTTTGAAATCTTATAACCGTAATTGTTCAATAAGGTGATGTTCAGTAATTTCTGCAAAGACGAAACATCATACAAACGGATGTTGGTATCGGTGCGCATCGGCGCCAGTACATTATAGCGCTTCTCCCACATCCTGATGGTGTGTGCCTTTACGCCGGTAAGGTTTTCCAGGTCCTTTATGCTGAATGTATTTTTTACATTGTTCATCTTTTTCTAAAATTAGTTAAACAAAAGTAATCAAAAAAAATGGATATAAATCATTTGATATGAAATAAATATAGGATTTGGTTCTTTGCTACCAGTTTACAAGGGATTGAATTGTACAACATTTTCACAAAAAAGCGTAAGTGATATTTTGATGGGTCTGGCTAATTTTATCCCTAACATTTTAAATACAACGCTATGAAAAAGATACTCATCACTATGACCTTTCTGACATTAGGCTTGGGAGCCATGGCCCAACAAGATTCGCAACAGCCCAATGATGACCAGTTACAGCAACAGGCACCCAGGGAAACACAAGCCGAAGTAGAAAGGGCTGCTGCCCGTGAGGCCCGCCGTCAGGAAGCTGAAAAAAAACAAAAAGAAACTGAAGCCATCAAGCGGGAAGACAGCCTGAAAAAAGTCAAGCCAAAATCAAAACCGTAAATCACAACACCACAAAACCTTCAGATTATGGAGGTTTTGTTTTTCCGATATATTGTACCTTTTATGTATCTTTAAGTTTAAAAAACAGCCACTTATGAAAACAGCCGTTTCTATTTTAAGTTTTTCATTGTCTTTCCTGGTTGCCGCGTGTAACAAAAAACAGGAAGTTGTTCAAACTCCCGAAGGGGCTCCGGTCGAAACCCAAAGACCGAATTCCGACTATAAACCGGCATTTGCCGGACAAACCCGTATCAAGGGTGTGAAAACCAAGACGCCTTATGAAGTCAAGGTCTTGACGGAATCGCTTCAAAAACCCTGGGGAATAACGCCGCTGCCTGACGGACGTTTGTTGATTACCGAAAAAAAGGGTAACCTACGCATCGCCGAGGTTTCCGGTAAGCTTGGGGATGAAATCAAAGGTTTGCCTGAAGTAAATGACAGCGGACAGGGTGGCTTGTTGGATATTGCCATTGATCCTGCTTTTGCCCAAAACAGGATGGTTTATTTTACTTTTTCAGAAAAAATGAAAGAAGGCAACCTGACGGCTGTTGGCAAAGGACACTTGTCTGATGATGAACACACCGTCGAAAATACAAGCGTAATTTACCGTGCCACCCCGGCCTTTGACAGTGACCTTCATTATGGCTCCCGTATATTATTTGACACAACAGGACACCTTATTTTCAGTACCGGGGAACGCTCTGATATCGTCACCCGGCCACAGGCACAATCCCTCAATTCTGCTTTGGGGAAAGTAATCCGCATTACGGTTGACGGAAAACCCGCTCCGGGCAATCCGTTTGCAGCCAACCCGGAAGCGCGTCCCGAACTGTATTCTTACGGTCACCGCAATGTACAAGGCTTGGCGCTGCATCCGGTAACCGGCGATTTATGGGAAAATGAGTTCGGACCGCGGGGCGGTGATGAGTTGAACCTGATAACAGCCGGTAAAAACTATGGTTGGCCTACCATTACTTACGGTATCGAATATTCCGGTGAAACCATCAGTGGCAGTAAAACCCAAAAGGAAGGCATGGAACAACCCGTTTATTACTGGGATCCTGTCGTATCCCCGAGTGGTATGACTTTTTACACCGGAAAATCCATCCCCGAATGGGAAAATAATTTGTTTATTGGCGGGTTGAGCAGCCAGCACATCATCCGGTTGGTTATCGAAAACAACAAAGTGACCGGCGAAGAGCGGCTTCTGGCCAACGAAGGACAGCGTTTCCGTGATGTGGCCCAAGGGAAAGATGGCGCTTTGTATGCCATTACCGATGGCGGCAGGTTGTATAGGATTGGGAAGAAGTAAGTTTTTTTATGAAGCTATGTCCCGCTTTCGCCTTTATCTTTTTTAAAGGATGATGTGTCTTCCGCTACGCTCCAGACCAATCCTTTAAAAAAGGATGCCGGCTTAATCGGGGCTAGGGGAGTATTTTTAAAAAGATGTAATCTGCAATGTAAAAGGATTGCTTTCCTAGTTAAAAGGATTCTGCTTTGCAACTCCCACAATGCTCCGCTTTGATATCAAATCCAAACACGATAGGATGCTGCGAACCATCTCCATAGCTCCGAATAATATCAAATCCAAACACGATGGGATTCTGCTTCGCAGTTCCCATAAAGCTCCGCTTTGATAATGTTTTAAATGCAAAAAAACGCTCAAGTAAAACTTGGCGTTTTTTCTTTTTAAAACATTCATTCGTGACCACGATGGGGTTCCGCTGCGCGGCATCTCCAAAGCTCCGCTTTGATAATCAAAAGCTCCAATAAAAAAAGCCTCGAGCAAGCTCGGGCTTTTTTTATTGAATCTTTCGATTCATTCGTGACCACGATGGGATTCGAACCCACACGCCCTTAC
>CAZXRX010000109.1:0-5645 GCA_964642945.1 uncultured Flavobacterium sp.
AATACTTTTTGTTTTCGATATGCTTATCTTTGGCTAACTTTTGGATTTCGTTTAAAGATGGTTTCAAACCCATAATACAAATGATTGCGGCAAAGGTACACAACTTTTAATGTAACTGTCAAGATGAAAGACCTTTTCGGAAAAGCCATACTCGATTTCCAGACCCATAATGCTCCTGAAGACCTCCTCACCGAAACCAACATTTCGGAAGCGGATGAGATGTCTGTACCGTATCTTTTCAGAAACTATAAAGAAATGCCCAAAATTGAACAAAAGGCTTTACAACTTTGCAAAGGAAAAGTACTCGACGTGGGTTGCGGAGCCGGAAGCCATAGTTTATACCTTCAGGAAAAAGGTTTTGACGTAACCGCCATAGACATTTCAGCCCATGCTATCAAAGCCTGTGAATTGCGGGGTGTGGCTCAGGCAAGGACACAAAATGTTTTGGAATTTGAAAATGACCCGATCCGCCGCGGCGAAGAACAGACCAAGCAAAAATTCGACACCATACTCCTTTTGATGAACGGCACCGGAATATTCGGAACCCTGTCTGAAACGTCCAAATACCTGCAAAAACTCAAATCGCTTTTGAACCCCAACGGACAAATCCTGATTGACAGTTCAGACATTATTTATATGTTTGACGAAGACGAAGATGGCTCCAGATGGATTCCTTCTGACGGGTACTATGGCGAACTGACCTTTACGGTATCTTATAAAGGTGAAACGGAAGACCCTTTTCCGTGGCTGTATCTCGATTACAACACCCTCCAGAATGTGGCTCATGCCAATGGAATGGAATGCGAATTGGTTACCGAAGGCTTACATTTTGACTACCTCGCCAAATTATCGGTGCCGGTTTAGTCATTTTTGACCAACAGCGGGATGGCCTTGCTTTCTTCATCGGCTTTGAAAACCAGATAATACGAGCCTGTATCTACGTTTGAAAGATTGATTGGAAAGGAGCCGCCCTGACGGAATTCGCTTCCCATATCGATGGTTTTTATTTTCCTGCCGTGAAGGTCAACAATTTCGGCAGACACTTTCCTGATATCGGTCAGTTCAAATTGAAAAGTCGCATCGGTCAAAACCGGATTCGGAAACACACGAATGCTTTTTATCGCGCTCTCATCGGGTGACGGATGAAAAATTCCCAAGGTCAGATTGATGAAACTGACGGTATTGTTACCCGAATTCGGAATTGCCAGCATGTTGGCTGAAGTGTTTACAAAAACATCGGCCGGGTTGCTGAGCCCTGTCGCAATGGGCGTCGGATTCGCAAAAGCACTGTCAAAACGCACCACACTCTGCGAACCCCATACCGAAACATAATAGTTTCCGGCGGCATCGCGGGCAATACCATCACAATTGCTGTAGGCAGTAGTCACCAGTGTCGTAACATTAAAAGTATTCAGGTCAATGGCTTTAATCGGCGCATTGGCACCCCAGTTCACAAATATACAACGGTTGTTGGGCTGGTCATATATAATGCCATTGGGCGATTGGGCCAAACCGGTCGCTATAACCGAAAAAGTGCTGGCGGCAATTACTATTTTATAGATTTTTTTTGCGGTAAAATCGGTAGCATACAGGTTTCCGGAATTGTCGTGTGCCAAACCGTTCAGAAAAGTGGCACCCACATTCAGGTTAAAAACATTGGCACCAGTAGTCAGGTCATAGCCTTTCACCGAAGCTCCGCTGCAGCAATACAGCACATTACCGGCAATTTCGATTCCGTAAGGGCCGGAAACCAAACCGGAAGCAAAAACCGATAAAACACCCGAACCGTTGCGGGCCAGAACCTCATGAGAACTGGTATTGGCAATGAGCCACCTGTTATTCGCATAATCGTATTCGGCGCTTTCAGGACCGCTGTAAGCTTGTGAAAACACCTGGCCCGAGACCAACAAAAGCAACGCTATCGTAATTTTTTGCATGGGTAATTTTTTTTGTAAATATATAAAAATCAACGCATAAAAAGACTTCCTTACAATTGAATCAAGGAAGTTGTTTTGATAATATCCTGAAGCGCTTCATACAACAAGTCGAGGTCTTGCTGCGAATTGTAAGCATTTATCGAATAACGAAGGTAATAACCGTCGTTTAAAGGCATCACCGGAATTTGGATTTTGTATTGGGTATACAGTAACGCTTTCAACTCTAAGGGTTGACTGGTTTTGATCGGAATACTCGCCATCTGACCCAGGAATTCTTCTGTTAGCGGGCAAATGGGCTGGGTGCCCAACAAATCGCAGAAACGTTGGTAATTGTCACGAACCATTTTTTTGCAGGCAGCCGATTTATCTTTCCAATTGTTACTTTCAAGAAAATCAATCACGGCGGGTGTGCATAAAAATGCCGAAATATCGCGCGTACCCTGCATTTCATGATAATCGAGGAATCGGCTCTCCCCAGGAAACAAACTTTCATAACCCCAGCTGACCACGAGCGGGTCAAGATCATCCTGGAATTCTTTTTTGACATATAAAAAGGAACTCCCTTTTGGGGCCAGCATCCATTTGTGTAGGGTTCCGGTATAAAAATCAGGGTTCAATGCGGAAAGATCAAGGTCAATATGGCCCGGCACATGCGCGCCATCCACAATGGTAACCAAACCCAACTGCTGTGCCTTGTCACAGATTTCCTTTACCGGAAAAATCAGCGCCGTCGCACTCGACATCTGGTTCAGGAAAACCACTTTGGTGTTGGCGGTGTAGCCTTTCCAGAATTGTTCGATGATTTGCTCTTTGGAAACCACCGGCATTGAAATTTCCTGCCGGATGTATTTGGCGCCGGTTTTTTTGCAGTAAAAATGCCAGGTACGGTCCATGGCGCCATATTCGTGGTTGGTCGTCAGTATTTCGTCACCCGGCTGCAATTGCAGGCTGCGCATGACGGTGTTGATGGCAAAGGTCGGGTTGGGCGTAAAAAAGAAATCTTCGGCATCACAACCTATATATGAAGCCAAACTGTTTTTGGCTGTCTTCAAATAGGCAGCCGATTTCCTGGTGATAAAGTCAACCGGTTCGGTTTCCAGTTCCCGCTGAAAGTTTTGGTACGCTTCAAAAATCGGTTTTGGGCAGGCACCAAAAGAGCCATGGTTTAGAAATGTAATGTTGTTGTCTAGAAGAAATTCAGATTTCATGTACAGTTTTTTTTGTAAAAATAAAAAAACCCAATCAAACGAATGGGTTTTTGTTTTAGCTGGGAGGCAAGTTTATCGGAATTTGGTAGCTGCATCTTACGGGCTTGCCATTTTGTGTGGCGGGAATCCATTTTTTTGATAGTTTCATTACCCTGATGGCTTCTTCGGCAGTACCGAAACCCGGATCTTTTAAAACCTTTATTTCCGTGAGTGAGCCATCTTTTTCGACCAAAAAACTGACGATAAGCCTTCCTCCTCTGAAATTACTGTCTGAAGGCCGTGTAAAATTCTTTGAAAGCAACATAAAAAACGCACCAAATCCGCCTGGATATTCCGGTTTGATTTCAACATCCATATTAGAATAGATGTTGTTGTCTTCATCCTGCACCGTATCAGTAGCCGTCTGTTGGGCGATTGTGAGCTGGGAGGCAAGTAAAACCAATAGGCAAATTGCTTTTTTCATGTTGTAATGGATTTTAACCGTAATTCTATTTTTTTGAACTAGGCGGTTTACAATGCAAGCGGAATCATTTTTTTTCCTTTCTCGTGAAAACCATAGGATACTTGATGTCAACACTGATGGGTTTCCCTTGACGGGTGGCCGGTTTCCATTTCGGGCATTTCTTTAATACCCTGATGAATTCGGCAGCCGATTCCATATCAAAAAACTGTACAATCTTGATGTTTTTCACATTGCCTTCCTCATCAATGGTGAACGCACCCACCATTTTTCCGGGTTTGGTTACTTTCGAATAATCGAATTCCTTATTAATGAACTCGTGAAATTTGTCCATTCCGCCGCCATTGAAAGTGGCCTCTATACGGTCATTGCCTAAGTACACTTCGTCTTCCCCGCCCAATTGCGCAAAACCGGAAAAGGAGACAAGCAATAAAAGGATAGTGGCTAGTTTCATGATAGGGTTTTTAAGGAATGTTCAAATATTTATGGGTTTGCAACGAAACGCGCCATTTGGGGTTTTTCATGACATAATCTACGATGAGCGGAGTCATTTCTTCCTTTTTGCTCCATTCGGGTTGCAGGAACAAGATGGCGTTGGGGTTGACTTTCGCCGCCTGTTCTTCGGCAAAGATAAAATCGTGTTTGTTGTATACGATTACTTTCAACTCATTGGCCATCGCATAAGCACCGTCAACCGGTAGTTTGTTTTTTTTCGGGGAAAGGCAGAACCAGTCCCAGTTTCCGGTTACCGGATAGGCACCCGAGGTTTCAATGTGTACTTTCAAATGGGCGGCTTTCAATTTGTGCGTAAGCGGCGCCATATCCCAGGTAAGGGGCTCGCCTCCGGTTACTACAACTGTATCGGCATATTCTTTGGCGTTGGCCACGATGATGTCGGTATGGGTAGGCGGATGTAGTTCGGCATTCCAGCTTTCTTTTACGTCACACCAATGACAGCCAACGTCACAACCACCAATGCGGATAAAATAAGCAGCCGTTCCGGTATGGAAGCCTTCACCCTGTATGGTGTAGAATTCTTCCATGAGCGGAAGCATTTCGCCTTTGTCGACAGCGTGTTGTATTTCTTGTGCTAACATCGTGTAAAAATAGTGTGCAAAGATACGGATTTGTTTGCTTTGAAAATGCCATAAAAAAACCGGCATTTAAGCCGGCTTCCTTTTTACTATTTTAAGTTCTTTATCCCTTCTGTCGCATAGGCGTTGGCTGGGTCAAGCGCCAAAGTCCTGTTAAAATAATCTCTGGCTTTCGCTTTATCAGTATTGGCAACGTTGGCAGCAATAGTGTTGTAGGCTTCCATCAACTTGTTTTTGTTAGTGGCTTTGGTCAATTCCTCAACACCATTTGCAGTTAACACTCTGATGTAATCCTCGTACGATTTAACCATTGCAACTCCATCTTCAAGCGTACTGTTGATACGCGCTTTGTAATAGTAAGCATCTTGATACGTTGGGTATTTTGAGATGATTACATCCAAACCTGCGTTTGCTTTTTGTAATGACGCAGTGTCGCGTTTTCCAGCTTCTAGTTTATTGTTTACTGTTGTTACACAAATCGCATAGTACAAACTATCGTCGTTGTATGTTCTTGAATCTTGGTTCAACATCGCAATTTCAAAAATGGCGGCAGCTTCTTTGTACATTTTTTGACCAAAGAATTTCTTTCCTGTATCAGACAAGTCGCTGCTCATCGTGATTTCCATATCAACCGATTTTTTCAAATCGGCAACACCAGCTGCAAAAAGCGCCTGATCTACTGTATTAGTTTCGGCATTGTTCGCTTTTTTCAATTTTGCCAATCCTCGGTACAAATAATCTCTAGCAATTACTTTGTTGTTTGGGTCGTTGATAAAACTTTCAAGTGATGTAATAGCAACATCAACGTTCCCATTCTCATACGCCGAATACCCAAGGTAACGCAAGATTCTTGGATTTACCTTATCGAGCTGTTTCATTTTCTCGGCTTCCACTTCCAACGCTTTGTAATCTTTGGCAAGAATCAGGAAGTCGGCATGACGCATAC
>CAZXRX010000110.1:0-5537 GCA_964642945.1 uncultured Flavobacterium sp.
GGAAAATGAAGAAATTTATTTTTTATACCAACTCGCAGAAAACCTACACCTGCCCGATGAATTTGTCAATCAAAGCGTGAGGGCTACACACGATTTCATTACCGAGCACAAAAGCGACATCCAGTACTTCAATTATTCCAACCCGGTCAAACATTTTTACGACCAGACGACCGAAAGTGTGGTGTTCCTGATTAACCGCAACAAGAAAAGGCTCACCAAGGAAATCTCCGAGAGTAAGGAACTGATGCAGTTACTGGCCAAATCTACCACTTCAGATTTGTCAAAAGAAGAAAAAAAGAAAGTGAAGAAACAATTACTTGACATCTGCAAGTCTGTTCCTTCACTCACTATATTTTTGATTCCGGGTGGCAGTTTGCTGCTACCCATCCTGATTAAATTCATTCCGCAGTTGCTGCCTTCTGCCTTTAATGAAAATTTGGAAGACTAGAACTTCAACTGATACACATCGTCGAGATCTTTGTTGGAACTCATGTTCACTTCCAGGTCGGTGACATAACCTGAATTCAAACCATACACCCAACCGTGCAGCGTCAGCTCCTGCCCGCTTCTCCAGGCACTTTGTACTATCGAAGTTTTGGCCAGGTCAAAAACCTGTTCTTTTACATTCAGTTCGACAAAGGCATTGAATCGCAGGTTTTCATCGGCAATGGAATCCAGATAGGTACTGTGTAAACGGTACACGTCTTTGATGTGCCTGATCCAGTTGTCGATAATCCCGATGGAATCGTTACCCATCGCGGCTTTGATTCCTCCACAGCCATAATGACCGCAGACGATAACGTGCTTTACCTTGAGTACATTTACGGCATAATCGAGTACGCTGAGCATGTTCATGTCTGAATGCACCACCATATTGGCAATGTTGCGGTGCACAAAAACCTCTCCGGGTTTGGCCCCTATGATTTCATTGGCCGGAACACGGCTGTCTGAACAACCAATCCAAAGCAATGGCGGCGTCTGACCTTTCGACAGATCCTTGAAATAATCGGCATCAATGGCCAATTGTTCTTCCACCCATCTTTTATTGTTGTCCAGTATTTTTTTATAAAAATCGCTCATTTTATCTGATTAGAACCCAAATATAACAAATAAAAGCCATCAACCACAATCTGGGTGTGTTATAGCCGATGGCTTTAGAATTAGTGTCTGAGTTCGGCTACCGAAAAACCAGGGTTTTGTTCGTCCTTGATGTATTTTTCATCATAAAAAACCACTTTACCGGTTTCAATGTTGTACATGGCCCCTACAATCCCGATTTCTCCGTTTTCCACCATTTGTTCGAGTATAAAACTGCGCTCAATGATATTTTTTACGTTGCGTTTCACATTGATTTCGGCCACGTTTTCAACAAATACCCCATTGGCAGAAGAACGGTCTTGGGTAGTTTCCTTTTCCTGGTAAACAGCCGGTTGTATTTTGGACAGCAATTCGGTTAGGTTGCCCATTTCCACATGGTCACAGGCCCCTTTTACCGCCCCGCATTTGGTGTGTCCCAACACCACAATCAGTTTGGATCCGGCCACCTTGCAGGCAAATTCCATACTGCCCAGGATGTCGGTATTGACAATATTTCCGGCTACACGCACCGAAAAAATATCGCCAAGCCCCTGGTCAAAAATCAATTCGGCAGAGGTGCGGCTGTCAATACAGCTCAATATGGTGGCAAAAGGCCATTGTCCTTCGCGGGTGTCATTGACCTGTTCGAGCAAATCGCGGTGAGCCTGCAGATTGTTTACAAAACGGTTGTTGCCTTCTTTTAAAATTTCCAATGCTTTTCTTGGCGTGATGGATGCCTGTAATTCTTTATTTAATGTTTTCATTATTTTTTGATTTTTTAGATTTCAGTTTTTTCAGTAGTGACATTTACCATTTTGCGTTTCATGGCATCATATTGCTGTTCGACGGTAACAGTATTCTTGAAGCCATCGCTGTTTTCGAGTTGGTAGGCCTTCTTGAATCCGACCAGTTTTACTTTGATGTTCTCTTCTTTCGATTTGATTTTCTTGAATTCCTTGATCAAATCGAGTACATCATGGGCAATGTATACGGTTTCGGTGGCGTTGATAATCACTTTGGAATTTTCCGGGATTTCAGACAAAGTACTCTTGATGGCGGCCTTGTTCAGGAAAGAAACTTCCTGTGCCAGATCAATATGGATGATATCGCCGTCATGGTATTCTTCTTTGCGGAATTGGTAAGCGCGTTTCATGTTCCCTTTCAGGATGAAAATCACGCTGATGACCATACCGAGCGCCACCCCTTTGAGCAGATCGGTAAAAACAACCCCTACAAAAGTGGCAATAAACGGTACAAATTGGTACTTGCCCCTTTCCCAGAAATGCTTGATGGTTTTCGGGTTGGCCAATTTGTAACCCACCATCAACAAAACAGCAGCCAGGGTGGCCAAAGGGATTTTGTTCAGGACGGCCGGAATCGACAACACACTCACCATAAGAAGTACCCCATGGATGATGGCAGACATTTTTGATTTGGCCCCCGCCGCCGCGTTGGCCGAAGTACGCACCACCACCGAAGTCATCGGCAAACCGCCTATCAGTGAACTCAGGATGTTTCCGACACCTTGGGCTTTCAACTCTACGTTGGTGTCTGTATAACGTTTCTGGACGTCCATGCGGTCGGCTGCTTCAATGCACAAAAGGGTTTCGATGGAAGCCACCACGGCTATGGTAGCCCCGACCATCCAAACTTTAGGGTTGGAAAGTGCCGTAAAATCGGGCGTTACAATCATGTTACTGAAGTCTGCCCAAGTCTGCGGAACAGGCAGGCTTACGAGGTGTTCTTTTAAAATGGTGAGGTTACTTCCGGACTGGATGAACAGCTCATTGAGCAGTATGCTCACGATTACGGCAATCAGTGCGGGCGGAACCAGTTTCAAGCGCTTCAGGAAGGCTACTTTATTCCATAAAATCAAGATGGCCAAAGAAACACCTGCAATCACTACAGAGCCCAATTGGATGTGGTTGAAAATATGAAAAATTTCCGAAAACGAATTCTGTCCGTCGGCCTGCAAAAAAGCTTCATCTCCTTCAAAATTGGGATCATAGCCAAAGGCATGCGGAATCTGCTTCAGGATGATGATGACGCCAATTCCGGCGAGCATTCCTTCAATCACATTGGTTGGGAAATAGTTGGAGATACTTCCGGCCTTGATGAAGCCCAAAGCCAATTGGATGACCCCGGCTACAATTCCTGCCGTAAGGAAAATATTGAAGGCGCCCAAATCGGTGATGGCTGTGAGCACAATGGCTGTTAAACCGGCAGCAGGACCTGTTACACTGAGGTGTGATTTACTCAGGAAACCCACTACGATGCCTCCGGTAACACCTGCTATAATTCCTGAAAAAAGTGGTGCGCCAGACGCCAAAGCGATTCCCAAACAAAGTGGGAGGGCTACCAAAAAGACCACCAAACCTGATGAAAAATCAGATTTGAGGTTTGCAAAAAGATTGATTTTTTTTGTCATTACCTTTATTAATTTAATACTTAAATTGTCCGCCAGGCGGAATTCGAATTGAATCGGAAGTATTAAATAAATTCAGGAGGAGGAATGAAGATTTCCCCGGCTATGTGGTCGTGACGGGTATTGTTTTCTGAAATGATTTTGGTGTTGCGACGCTCCATTTTTTCAATAAACGGATAATCAAAACCCAAGCGCAGGTCTGCCTTAATTTCCTTCAGGTCTTTGTGGTGGTTTTCTTCCTCACTGAAACTGTAAAATAAAGACACGTCACTGTTCTTCTCTATCAACGTCACAATCGTGGGTGTTGTCAGAAAAGCCACAAAGAGGAACAAGATGAACCGTGCGATTAATTTCATATGGCAAAAATAGCCTTTCGTTTCACAAAACAAAAGGCCATTTTGTATTTTTTAACACTTGTTTTAATTTTCGCTTTCGAGCCAGGCACGCATCATCCAGATGGTTTTTTCCTGTTCCACAATAAAGTCACCCATCATCGACGACGTTCCTTCATCTTCTATTTCACCGGCTTTTTTGAGAATTACCCTTTCGATGTTGAGCAGTAATGACAAAGAGTCGAGAATCAGTTGGATGGCTTTGACATCGTTGTGGATGTTTTTGCCGACTTCCAGTTTGTTGTATTTGATGTAATCGGCAAAAGTATGCAACGGAATGCCATCGAGTGTGAGGATGCGTTCGGCTATCAAATCGATTTTCAATTGACTGTCGGTGTACAATTCTTCAAATTTCACATGCAGGTCGAAAAAGCGTTTTCCACGGATGTTCCAGTGCAATCCGCGCAGGTTTTGGTAATATACCTGAAAGTTGGCCAGCAGGATGTTGAGTTCGGCGGCCACTATTTCGGCTTCCTTGATGGGCAGGCCGATACTATTGAGTTTGGTTTGTTTGGTCTTTTGTGTCATGGTCAGTTGTTTTGTGCAAATTTCAGAATTTAATACCGGGATAGTTTTATATTTGCATCAAATTTTTTTATATGACTATCACCCAATTGCAATATGTTTTGGCAGTGGCCGAACACAAGAATTTCACCCTGGCCGCCGAAAAATGTTTCGTTACCCAACCTACACTGAGTATGCAGATACAAAAAGTGGAAGAAGAATTGGGCATCCAGATATTTGACCGCAGCAAAAAGCCCATCCAGCTTACCGAAATCGGGCAGAAAATAGTCAATCAGGCCAAAAATATCGTAATTGAAGCAGACCGTATACAGGATATCGTTGACCAGCAAAAAGGTTTTGTAGGTGGGGAATTCCGTTTGGGAATCATTCCGACCATCACGCCTACCCTGCTCCCGATGTTTTTGAACAATTTCATCAAAAAGTATCCGAAAGTCAAACTGATTATTGAAGAACTCAATACCGAAGACATCATTTTCAAGCTCAACAATGGCCATCTGGACGCCGCCATTGCAGCGACGCCTTTATCGGAAGACAAAATCAAGGAAGTGGTGTTGTATTATGAGCCTTTTGTGGCTTACATTCCGGAAAACCATGCCCATTTCGGCAAAAAGGAAATCGAGATTGAAGACCTGAACCTCGATGAGATTTTATTGCTGAAAGACGGTCATTGCTTCCGTGACAGCATCCTGAACCTATGCAAAAGCGAAGCCAACCTCGATTACAACCACTTTCAACTCGAAAGCGGTAGTTTTGAAACGCTGATCAAATTGGCCGACGAAGGCTTGGGCACTACTTTGCTTCCTTACTTGCATACACTGAACCTCAACGAAAAAGACCAGACCAAACTGCGCCAGTTCAAGGAGCCCAAACCCGCCCGTGAAGTGAGTTTGATTTACCCGAAAAACGAACTCAAAATACACATCATTGACGCCCTGCGTTCGACCATATCAGGTGTGGTAAGGGGTGCCATTGCCTTTCACAACGTACAGATTGTCAGCCCAAAAGCAGTAAAATAAAAAAAGGGTCAGCAGACCCTTTTTTTATTCGTTTCCATGTGATATTCGGTTAAACAGTGCTTCAACTCTGGTTTGTTTGTGGTAAAATACACCAACCAGTTA
>CAZXRX010000111.1:0-5388 GCA_964642945.1 uncultured Flavobacterium sp.
AATGCTTACAGTTTTCCCCCTTCAGGATCACGTAGCGCAGCGGAGTAATCCTGAAACAGGAAAACTGGTACGATCACCCTAACGGATATTGCACAGTACTGCTGGGACTACTTCAAGAACTTTAACATTTGTCCAAACACAAATCAAGCCCACAACCCTGCTCCAAACCGTTTATAATCGTAATTTTGCAGGGTATACAAACAATACCAAAACATGGAAAAACCAAAACCTGACAATGTAGTATATACAGAAGAAACAGGCTACAATGCCCACCTGTTGCCTTATGGTTCTAATGTAGGCGCGCCTGTCATCAAGAGCGATGACCTGGTGGCCTGGAAAAGCAGCGGTATACACAAGGTAAACAAGGAATTGGAAAACAAATTCAACGAACTCAAGGCCGCGTATCAGGATTTGGTCGAAGAATACCGTTGGAACGAACTGGTATACAATGCCAAATTTTCATTTGAACCTGTCGTGGGCGAAACCTACCACATGTATCGCGGGGATGACGGCAAGGAGTTTCTCTCGTTGGTTTCCCCACAGGAATGGAACAAGGAATTCATTGCCTCGCTGAAACTCAACAGTGAAAGAAAATGGGTGCTGTTAAACAAATAATTAGCTCTTGTTACGCCACAGGTTACGGTACACCCGGTTTTTATCATAATCTGCCGCCTGTTTGTCAATATTGAAATAGCGGTTGCCACGCGGGTCATTTCCTACTCCGGCCACATACGCCCAGTTGCCCCAATTGCTGCACACATCATAATCTATCAATTGCTGCTCAAAATAAGCGGCCCCCATACGCCAATCCAATTTTAAATCGTTGCAAAGGTAGCTGGCCACATTTTGGCGCCCCCTGTTGCTCATGAATCCGGTAAGTTGAAGCTCCAGCATGTTGGCATCGATAAAATCATTGCCGGTTTGTCCGAATATCCATTTTTGGAGCAGTGGGATATTGGTTTGGTCTGTGGTTACTTCTTTATTTTGAATGCCGGCTTTTTGAAAAAACCGGTTTTGATGCTTCTTCATCATGAACCGGAAGTAATCACGCCACAACAATTCAAAAACCAGCCAATAGGTCGATTCGTTGGCCCCGTGAAGTTTTTCATATTGTTTGAGTTGCTGGTAAATAAATCTGGGCGAAATACAGCCCATAGCCAGCCAGGGTGAAAATTTAGAGGAATAATCTGCCCCAACCATCCCATTCCTGGTTTCTTTGTAAACAGCAATGGCTTTTGAATCAAAAAAATAATGCCGGATCCGCTGTAATGCTTCTGACTCACCTCCCCTAAAATCAAGGACCGCTCTTTTGTCAATGGCCTTTTTTTCCAGACCCAATGCTTCAAAAACTGGCAGTTGCAACATAGGTATTTCCGGGGAAGGTATGGCTGCAGGTGCTTCATAAACCGAACGGATTACCGCATCCTTTTCGGTTTTTTTCCTGAAATTGGTGAATACATCGGGGATGTCTTTAATGGAAAAAGGCAAATCTTCCGCATGATACAAAGTGCTGGTACTGAAAGTTTGCAATTCACAAGAAATTTTCCACAAGGCGTTTTGAACCAAGGCTTCGGTCTGTTTTTCCTCAAAAGCCACTTCGCGCTTGGCATAGACCTTATGGGCCTTGTATTTTCTTGCTATTTCAGGTATTTCGGTTTCAGGCTTTCCGAAAACCACCAACAAACCCGAACCCAGGTTTCTTAAACGGGCATCGAGATCAATCAGTGATTCGAATAAAAATTGTGCCCGGAAGCTGCCTGTTTTCCTGAATCCTGAAGCTGTTATTTCAAAATCGGCCGGGTCAATACAATACACCGGAATGATGTTGTCATTTTGCATGACGGCTTTGGCCAGGGTTTCATTATCAGTGATACGCAAATCGGTCTTGAACCAAACTAAAGCAGTTTTCATTGTATATTACATTAATTACCGCCGCCCTAATTGACGGTGGTTGTTATCACCTCCAGATGGAAGTAACCTCCCTGTCGGGTTTTGCATAACTCAAACGGTCAAGACGGATGGTTTTATGGTAACTGTCCAGTCCTGAACAGGTAATGGTGTGGGCTTTTTCAATATCGATAAAACCGTCCGGATACAGACAATTTTCAGGAACCTGGATTTGCACGATTTCCCCTATGACCAAAGTGGTATTGTTGATGGTAATGGCTGTTTTTTCGTGGAAAGCAATACCCAATCGGATACTGCTTTCCTTGACAAAAGGGGCAAAAAAACCGTTTTCATAAACTTCCGTCAGGCCGACTTCATCAAATTCAGAAACGCCGTTGTCATATCGGGCCGAAGTCTGATGGGCCTTGCGGTACATATTTTCATTGATGTGGTTGAGGGTGTAAAAACCGGTTTCCAAAATATTACGCAAAGTGTCGCGTTCCGGAGGGCTTGGCCGGAAGACCAGTGCAATCAACGGCGGATTGGCACCGATATGCAAAACCGAACTGAAAATGGCCAGGTTTGTACTACCCGAACTGTTTTTGGTACCCACAAGCGCCACGCTTTTGAATCCGCCGAGGCTGTTGATCAGGTGTACCCGGGTTTGTTTGTCCAATTGGGCTATATCTTCCGCATACAGAAACTTGTCTTTCATCGTTTGGCAATTTTATTGTTGGAGATGGCCCGTTGGCGGGAACATTTAAAACGGTCGATGCCAGATACCCGCTTGGCCAAGTGCTTGGTTTTGCAGTTTTCAACCCTAGTCCGCCATCTTTTGTAACTGCTGAACTTCAGCTCTTTTTTCATCAGGGCCTTGACATCGGCTTCAGACAAATGGAACTGGAATTTAATGGCATCAAATGGCGTTCGGTCTTCCCAAGCCATTTCTATAATGCGGTCAATGTCTGTATCGGTAAGTGAATTAGTAGATAACATTTTTGTTTAACTATTATTTAAAATAATTAAACAAATGTACGTTATTTTTGATTATTACCAACAACGGTGTAAATAAAAAAATCACCCAATAGGGTGATTGATTAAAATTAAATCGGTCAATAGAGATTACTCCTCCCCTTCACCCAATTCCCCTTGGCTTTGACTTGAGGGTGCAGTGTTTATTTCGGTATGCCTGATTTGGCCACCCAGATAACCGGTTCGCGAAGCCAAACCAAAACCGATAAGGGCAACCAATAAAATCAAAAAAGAAAGGGTTTTCGATAAGGCCACTTTTTTTCTGATGGCGAAAACACCCGCCAGTGAAAGTACTCCCAGTACCAGCAAGGCAACCAAGGTCAATACGGCAGATTCTTCATGCTGTTCTATCATGTTTTCAGAAACGCCCTGAATATGTTCTACCGTTTCTTCCGCTGACTCTCCGGTCAGGTAGGCTACACCAGCCCCGAGGGCTGCTACCACAAACAGGAAATATGCTGCTGTTTTGGTACTGTCGCTTTTGGCTGAAATGCCATAGATCAAAACCAAGGCACCCAATACCGACCCGAAAATAGGAAGGTGCGTAATCAATAAATGCAAATGTGTCAAATCCATAGTGTTGTTTTTTAGTAATCAAATATAGCACTAGTTTGCGGTAACAAATGTGCCGAAAGTTACTTATGCCGTTTATGTATAGAAAAATCCATAAAAAAACCTTCCCGAAAGAAGGTTTTGAATGCATAGGCTATTTTGTAGTTTATTCGAGTATAAAACTCACCGTGACATTGGCCGTAACTTCAATCTCACCTACTGCCAGTGTTTCCTGTGATTCCGGACTGCCAGACGCCATCGCCATCATCCGCATGTCTTTGTACATCGGTTGTGGATAATTAACCGATGAATTGTCGCTGATCAGGATGGCTTTCCCTACTTTCTGTCCCAAAACCGAAACATAATCTTCGGCCTTGTGTTTGGCTTCTTTCATGGCTTCTTTTCGGGCTGCTGATTTGTGTTCCTCAATTTTTGATGACTGGAACTCAATGTTGCTGATGTTGTTGATGCCGTTGTCGACCAAGCCCATCATCAGTGCATCATATTTACTTAAATCCCGCAACAAAATGGTTACGGTTTGTGTGGCCTGGTAATTGTATTTTTTCTTGTCGTAATCATAGTTACGGTTCAGGCTGACATTGGTGGTTTGGTAATCAGCGGCAGGAATACCGAATTTCTTGATGAATTTCATGACTTTATCGACAGTTTCATCATTGAGTTTTTTAACTTCAGCGGCATCTTTCCCGATGTTCTGCACCCCAAAATTGATATTTACCTTGTCTGGTGTGACCTTGATCTTGCCTTCACCTGATACGTTGATTTGCGGAATGGGTTTCTGTTCTTGTGCGTTGGCCATACTGGCGAATAAAACGGTCAAAATGATTACTGCGTGTTTCATGATATTATTTTTTTTGATTTGAGAGGTACATTCCAAAAGTTATGCCAATTATAACTTTCCGCTTTTGGCCATGAAAAATAAAATGACAATAGGTACGGCGAGCAAAAGCACTATCCAAGTACTGTCGGTAAGTATTTCAGGCGATTTCAGCAGGGTAATGACATAACCGCCCACTGCACCGCCAAAGTGCGCGGTATGGCCAATATTGTCGTTTTTGGCCTTCATTCCGTAGATGGAATACAACAGATACAATATCCCGAAAATATAGGCCTTAATGGGTATGGGGATAAAGAAAATAAACAAATCCATCTGAGGTTGCAGCAAGATGGCCGAATATAAAATTCCGGTCACGGCACCTGAAGCCCCAACGGCACGGTAACTGTAATCATCCTTATGGAAAATCATGGTCAGCAGGCTACCGAAAACAAGGCTTCCGGCATACACCAAAAGGAAGGAAAAATTACCCAGGTATTGGTATACTACGGGTGCAAAAAAATACAAAGTCAGCATGTTGAAGGCCAGGTGCGGGATATCGACATGCAAAAAGCCTGAAGTTATCATCCTGATCTGTTCCCCCGAACGGATGCTCCCGACATGGAATTCGTACTTTCGGAAGAAGGCCGTGTCTTCAAATCCTTTGAGGCTGAACATGACATTGGCGGCAATAATGGCAATCAGAAAAACATTCCATTCCATAACAAATAATTTCAGTAAAAATAATAATACTTCTTCAGGATTTGTTAAACCCGTCCCTTAAAATTACTATAAAATGTATATTTGCATAAAAATTGCCCAATGCAGTACGTACTTTATCTTTTACTCTATCCGCTCCTCTGGATTATTTCGATACTTCCCTTCCCGGTGTTGTACCTGTTTTCAGATGTAGTCTACGCATTGGTGTACCACGTTTTGAGTTACCGCAAAAAAACCGTGCGCGACAACCTCGCCAAGGCATTACCCCATTTGTCAGACAAGGAACGGCTGGCCATTGAGAAGAAATTCTTCCGTCACATGTGTGATATGTTCCTGGAGATGATCAAAACCATGAGTATTTCGCA
>CAZXRX010000112.1:0-5348 GCA_964642945.1 uncultured Flavobacterium sp.
TCCTCTTTAACCTTTGCTTTACTTCGATTTTCTTGAACTCTTTTTGTATAGGCGCTCATGGGTTCAATGTTTTGCCCTAGCATATTTATGTTAACAATTATTAAAGCAATTGTAATATAAATGAATTTCATATTTAGATATTTTTTTTAGTATTGGTCATAACTAGCAAATAACATCAAATATATACAACTTTTACATTTCAAACTCAGTCCGGAAGTTTTTTCTTACTGTTTTGTTCAACCATCAGGTCAAGGGGGCTTTGTATTTTATCGACAGCACTTTTGGTCAGGTGGGTGTAAATCGTGGTGGTTTTGATACTGGAATGCCCTAAAAATTGTTGGATGTAGCGGATATCGGTTCCGTTTTCGAGTAAATGGGTGGCAAAACTGTGTCGTAGGGTATGAACGCTGGCTTTCTTTTCAAGTCCTGATTTCTTTAATGCCACGCGCATCACTTGCTGTACTGTACCGGTACTTATTGGCTCCCCGGCATATTGTCCTTCAAAAACATAGTGTTTGCCGTTAAAAAGCTGTCGGTAGATTTCAAGGGAACGCACTATTGAAAACGGCAGCATCACCATTCGGTCTTTCTTCCCTTTGGCATTTTTTACATGAATTTTATATTCGCTGAACAGGATGTCTTTCCATTGCAGGGTAACAATTTCGCTCACCCGCAATCCGGCACCGTAGCCAATAAGTAATAGCAGTTTGTGTTTGGGGTTGTCGACTACCTTGAAGATCGAAAGACATTCTTCCATGGTCAGTACCGAAGGCAGTTTCTTTTCTTTTTTGGGTCTGGGCAGCTGGATTTCGAATTGTTTCGCCCCAAGAACCTGATGGAAATAAAACTGCAGGCAATTGACCATGGTGTGTCCGGAAGCTGCAGACAATCCGCGTTCCATCAAGGAACCCAAGTACCTGATGACTTCCATATTGGTGATTGTTGCCGGATCCTTAAATTCAAAATGGCGCAAAAACTGGACGAATGCCCCACTGTAACTCCTCAGCGTAGCACTGCTGTAATTCAGGGCCAGCAGCGTATCAATCATGTTGGCTACAAAATCCTTTCCCTGTGGCGGAACCTGGTCATAAATACTTTGCTTGGTTTTGGAAAGGTCAAGTTGTTTCCGGTTGGGCAGGTTTTTTTTGTGGAGGTAATCTTTAGGAAGCGAATTAACTACCAATATTTCGTGGGGTTCCATTTGCAACAAAATGCTCTCATAAACGGAAGGTGCGGCCGGAAGCAGGTAACAACCCGAAGTTTTGCTGAAACGCATCATCGAAAACCGTTTTAATTTTTCATGGATGGCGACCAATTTCGGCACATGTACTTCCATCATGGTTTTGTCCTGGAAATGGGGGAGCAGCGTGATTTTCTGGCCCTTATGACTGATCTCTTCAGACAAATAATCGGCACCAAAAAAATCCGGATGCTGTAAAATAGTTTCCACCTGCTGTTTAACTTTGGGCACGCGCAAAGCCATATAAGCCTTGTAATTGCCATTCCAGTAAACGCCTTTTACAGCCAATAGCTGCTTGTTGATGATGTCGTGGTAATGCATCTTGAAAACCCAATATTTCCCGATGTTTTCAAGCAAGGTCAAACGCAATTTTTCAACCGGGAAAGGTTCCGGTTTATGTCCAGGAATGCCCTTTTCAGGACCTGACTGGATTTCGCCTGTGGCTGTGGGTGAAAGGACACGGACTTGCTTGCCGGTCACCGTTTGCGTGTGTACAGGAACTACTTGTGTTTTGTCAATCGTAAGGGAAGGGAAATGGGTTTTTAACTTCAGGTAGGCTTCAGGAGTGTAATCGGAATACCAACAGGAGTGGGCCTCACTGAATTGACAGCCTAAGGATTTTAAGTTTCTGACAGTTTCAGGATGGTACTCAAACAATATCCCGATTTTTACAACACTGTTGAGGTGTAACTTTCTGATAATAATGTGCATGGCGTATAAATAATAGTGTAAAAATACTAAAATAAATTTCCAAAATCAAAAAGTTTTTGTAAAAAATAATGAAGGAAGATAGCGGGACGGAAAGGTTTATTTCAGGTTCCGAGATGCCAGTTGCTTTTGAATTTCCTGTTCCAACAGCTTGTTGTTTTTGGCATTCCGGCCTATCAGATAAGTCAATACCAATGGAAAGAAGGTAAAGAAACCGAAACCGTTTTTTACCGCACTGTAAACTACTATGCCTAAGGTAAATCCAATGAGTGTGGCATCAATTATTTTGTTGGTTTTCAAGGCTTTCACTTTCTTTAGAAGCTCCTGGTCGCTTAATTCAGATAAGTTTTCAGCATTCATGATGGCTATTGTTTTAACGTTGGATTTTGAAATTTTAATCTGCTGATGTTACTTAATACAATTCCGGATATTTTGCAGGGAATGCCTCACTCATGATGGCATACACTTTCTCGTAAATGTCTTCTGCAGAAGGCTTGGAGAAATAATCCCCATCTGTACCATAGGCAGGACGGTGAGGCTGTGAAGCCAATGTTTGGGGTGCACTGTCAAGGTATTGGTAGGCCTGTTGGTTTTCCAGAATTTCCTGCAGAATGTAAGCACTCGCACCTCCCGGAACATCTTCATCAATCACGAGCAGTCGGTTGGTTTTGGCAATACTCTTCACGATGTCTTTGTTTAGGTCAAAAGGCAATAATGACTGTATATCAATGATTTCACAATCAATCCCTACTTCCGATAATTCTTTGGCGGCCTGCTCTACAATCCGTAAAGTAGAACCATAAGAAACCAGTGTAATGTCATTGCCTTCCTTCACGGTTTCCACTACACCAATTGGCGTTTTGAATTCTCCCAGGTTGGTGGGCATTTTTTCTTTCAGGCGGTAACCGTTCAGGCATTCAATCACCAAAGCCGGTTCGTCTGATTCGAGCAGTGTATTGTAAAAACCGGCTGCCTTGGTCATGTTTCTCGGTACCAAAACGTGAATTCCACGGATGGCGTTGATAATCATTCCCATCGGCGAACCCGAATGCCATACGCCTTCCAAACGGTGGCCCCTGGTACGGATGATGAGCGGTGATTTCTGACGGCCTTGGGTGCGGTATTGCAAAGTGGCCAAATCGTCACTCATGATTTGTATGGCATACAACAAATAATCGAGGTATTGAATTTCGGCAATCGGGCGCAGTCCACGCATGGCCATACCGATTCCCTGACCTAAAATGGTAGCTTCACGGATGCCTGCATCGGCCACACGCAATTCGCCGTATTTTTCCTGCATGCCTTCCAATCCTTGGTTGACATCGCCAATGTTACCGCTGTCTTCCCCAAAAATCAAGGCTTCAGGATATTTGCTGAAAATGGCATCAAAATTATCGCGCAATACCAATCGGGCATCTACTTCTTCAGCATTACTGTCATAAGTGGGTGCGACAGCCTTGCTGTTCAAAATATTCTTGTCAGACTGCGAGAACAGGTGCGAACTGAATTTGGGTTGTATTTTGTTGGTATAAGCAGTAATCCAAGTCGACAATTGTGTTTTACCGCCTTCATTGGCTACCAGACGCAAGGCCTTTCTGGCGGCTACCAAAATGTCTTTGCGGATGGGCTCTTTGATGGAACCCAATTCATTCGCTATTTTTTCTATAAAAGCTTTGTTGTCGCTTTGTGCTGCTATCGAATGAAGTAAACTGACAGCTTCAGTTTGTTCTTCCTTCATAGGGGAGGTAAAAGCCAGCCAGGCCGCTTTTTTGCCTTCCATTACATTTTTCTTGGCTTCAGTATCTATTTCAGAAAGTTCTTCGTCGGTTGCCAAATTATTTTCAATCAGCCAGTGGCGCATTTGCGCCACACAGTCAAATTGGGTTTCCCATGACAGACGCTCGGTATTTTTGTAACGTTCATGACTTCCGGAAGTGGAATGTCCTTGTGGCTGGGTCAGTTCAATCACATGAATCAGCACCGGAACGTGTTCTTCACGGGCAATGGCTGCTGCCTTTTCATAAGTTGCCACCAAGGCCGGGTAATCCCAACCTTTGACGGTGAATATTTCATAGCCTTTATTGGCCTCGTCCCGTTGGAATCCTTTTAATATTTCTGATATGTTTTCTTTGGTGGTTTGGTATTTGGCGTGAACCGAAATACCGTATTCATCATCCCAAACACTCATGACCATCGGCACCTGAAGTACTCCTGCAGCATTGATGGTTTCAAAGAAAAGGCCTTCTGAAGTGGAAGCGTTTCCTATGGTTCCCCAGGCGATTTCATTCCCGTTTTCTGAAAAATTAGTTTGGTCAATGCCCGAAACATTGCGGTATATTTTAGAAGCCTGTGCCAAGCCTAACAAACGTGGCATTTGCCCGGCAGTAGGAGAGATGTCGGCGCTCGAATTCTTTTGTTGGGTAAGGTTTTTCCATTGACCGTTTTCATCCAACGAATGGGTGGCAAAATGCCCGCCCATCTGGCGTCCGGCGCTCATCGGGTCAAAATTGATATCGGTGTGGCCGTACAATCCGGCGAAAAATTGTTCTATGTTGAGTTGCCCAATGGCCATCATGAAGGTCTGGTCACGGTAATAACCCGAACGGAAATCACCATTGCGGAAAGCTTTGGCCAAGGCCAGTTGCGGCACTTCTTTTCCGTCACCAAAAATCCCGAATTTTGCCTTTCCTGTCAGGACTTCCTTACGGCCCAGCAGGCTGCATTCCCGGCTTGTAATGGCTATTTTGTAATCGTTCAGTACTTCTTTCTTGAAATCATCAAAGGTAATTTCAACTGAATTTTGTGTTTCTGTCATAGCTTCAACGGTGCTTAAAGTAACAAATTTAAGGAAAAAGTAGTAATTATTGCATTTCTGTTGAAAAAATATAATTCAAATATCAGCAATCAAAAGCCTTAATTCGCGATATTAAATAAGATTTTCGCAACAAATAAATATGATTGCTGGTAAAAATGTAATATAAAAAAGCTTTTGTTAGGAATCAGAACCATTTTCTGGTAAAAAGACTAATCAAGGTATTCGGGCTGAATGCCGCAATAAACCTGATTTTTTCGGCATATTGTGACTGGGTGATTTCCCAGCCGTTGTTGGAATAAACCGGGAAATACAACTCAAAATAATCGGTAACCAAATTCAGGCGGATGCCACTGTCATACACAAAACGTTGCTTGGTGGTTTTGCTTTTGAGGAAACCGACATCGCCATATACTTCAATCCAGTTCCACACATTAAAACTTCCGTTGACTGTTGCAATCCATTGGTTGGCAGAAGGATTCGGAAGTTTAGACTTGAAACCGCCTTCGGCCAATATGTATTGCTGGCTGAACAATCCTGAATTTTCAGACCGGCCCAGGTAATTGTAGTCGAACAGGTAATCGGTAG
>CAZXRX010000113.1:0-5258 GCA_964642945.1 uncultured Flavobacterium sp.
GCCATGTTTGGATCCCATTTTCTGGTCATGTGTCCGAAGTGAACACCTGCTTCCAGTAATTCTTTTACTTCAACTTTGTTTGACATTTTTTTCTTAGTTTACGTTCTGTTGAATTAGCAATTTTTAAGTAGCTCTTGCGATGGTCTTAAAAATTTAGATGCTAAACTAATTCCTACCTCGGTAGGCAACAACAACATTGTTTTTAAAAATTTTAACTCATTCTGGTCTTGCCCGATAAGGACAAGACAGGTACTATTAACGTTTAGAGAACTGGAATCTCTTACGGGCTTTTTTCTGACCGAATTTTTTACGTTCAACCATTCTTGGATCCCTTGTTAATAAACCTTCTGGTTTCAGGATAGCCCTGTTTTCAGCTTCTACTTCGCACATAGCCCTTGCGATAGCCATTCTCACAGCTTCTGCCTGACCTGTTGAACCACCTCCGTATACATTTACTTTTACATCAAAGTTTTCTGCATTGTTTGTCATAGACATCGGTTGCATTACTTTGTACTGTAACGTAGCTGTTGGGAAGTAAGTTGCGAATTCCCTTTTGTTTACGGTAATTTTACCTGTTCCTTCAGAAACGTAAACACGTGCAACTGCACATTTTCTTCTGCCGATTTTGTGGATTGTTGCCATTACTTAAGATCGTTTAGGTTAACTGTTTTAGGTTTTTGCGCACCATATTTGTGCTCAGTTCCTACAACAACATTTAAATTTCTGAAAAGTTCCGCTCCCAATTTGTTTTTTGGCAACATACCTTTCACTGCTTTTTCAACAAGTGAAGCAGGGTTTTTTGATTGCAAAACCTTTGCAGTCAAAGTTCTTTGTCCTCCTGGGTAACCTGTGTGACGAATGTAAGTCTTGTCGTCCAATTTGTTACCGGTAAGGTTGATTTTCTCTGCGTTAATAACAATTACGTTATCTCCACAGTCGACGTGAGGTGTGTAACTTGGTTTGTATTTACCCCTAAGGATCATAGCGACCTTTGAAGCAAAACGACCTAAGTTATGACCGTCGGCATCTACAATGATCCACTCTTTTTGAACAGTGGCTTTGCTTGCAGATTGTGTCTTGTAGCTTAATGCGTCCATAATATTATTTTAATTAAACATTCCATCCCTAACTAAGGGAGTGCAAAAGTACAATTATTTATTATATATGCAAACTTGAATTTAAATTTTCTTTCTTATTGAGAATCAATACCTAATATAAAAGAATAAAAGCCGGTCAAGGCCATTCAAAAATCGATTTTTGGAACCGCATTTTTTTCTGCAAATGAAACAATCAAAAGCAGCCCATTTTGCCGCGTTTTCAACTTGAACGACTGCCTGGCCCTTATTTTTCAAAAACAGTTTTTGGGCTGGGATAAAACCATAAGCCTTCTTTTTACGCATATATTGCTGAAAGGCAGCGTTGTCAACCTATTGTTCACCTTAAAAATTTTAGCAGTTTAAGGAAATACGCCTATATTTGTCATTCAAAAGAATGTATGCGAAAGTTATTGTTTACCATCCCGTTATTGCTTGTGCTCCAATTTTCATTGGGGCAGGAGGCCATGGATGTCTTCGGGATTGCCCGTAAAGGAACGCCCCAACAATTGACGGAATTGCTCAAAACAAACCCAAAAGCGGTAAATGCCGTAGATAAGAATGGGTTTTCCCCTTTGATATTGGCCGCGTACCGGGGAAACAATGAAGTCGCCAAATTGTTGGTGGAAAACGGGAGCGACATCAATTACAATACAGAGATGGGCACGGCGCTGATGGCTTGTGTGGTTCGCGGAAACAATGACATGGCTACTTACCTGATTGCCAAAAATGCCAACGTCAACCTGACCGATGACCAAAATACCACGGCACTGATGTATGCGGTGCAGTTTAAAAATATTGACATCACAAAACAATTACTGGCCCACAAAGCCGATAAGACCATTACAGACAAAAAAGGAAAAACGGCTTTTGAGTATGCTGTTTTTTCAGGAGATGAAAACATTATCAAACTTTTAAAATAAAAACTATGAAGAAAATTACCCTATTATTTTTATTGCCTTTATTGGGATTTGCCCAGTCTAAAGTAACCAACCCAGTTTCAATTGCAGGTGTAACGGCTGTTATTACACTGGACAACACCACACAAGTGGCCACTTTGAACCTTCAAGGCCCCTCTGATCGATGGTTTGCGTGTCAATTCGGACAATTCAGTGGCGGTATGGAAGCCGGGGCGGATGTGGTTTACTACAATGGGACCGTATTGGTCGATGCCACCCACAATGGGATTGGTATTGCACCTTCCACTGATGCCCAGAACAATTGGACTGTGACACAAAATACAGTGGCATCCGGAACCCGTACCATCATTGCCACCCGTCCTTTCAATTCCCCGGATTCTGCTGATTATGATTTTGTGTATTCTGATTTTACGATGGGAATTGCAGTTGCCCGCTCAAATACCGCAGTGTATAGCCTGGCCTATCATGGTGCAGCAAACAGGATTGTCGATACAGCGGTTGGTTTTACGCTGGGTGTGGAAGATTTTTCCCTCAACGCCACGCAGATTTCACCCAATCCGTCCAATGGGGAATTCATGGTAAAAACCAAAACTACCTTGGAAAAGATAAACATCTACACCCAAACCGGTGCCTTTGTGAAAACCATCAATGTGGAAGCAGGTTCAGACAATGTGGAAGTTAAAATCAACGGATTGTCAACCGGTATTTACATGATGGAACTGGTGAATGAAAATGAAAAGAGCTGGAAGAAGATTATCGTGAATTAAAAACAATTATTACCATAAAAAAAGCCTGTACATTGTACAGGCTTTTTTATTTTCAGTCAATTAAGGTTAATGCGCTTCCAGCCAATCTTTGCCGTTGCCCATTTCCACTTCGAGCGGTACGTCCATTTTGAAGGCGTTTTCCATTTCGTATTTGATCATCGGCTTGATTTTTTCGAGTTCCGAAAGGTGTACATCAAATACCAATTCGTCATGTACCTGCAGCAGCATTTTTGATTGCCAGTTTTCGCTGGTCAGTTTTTTGTGGATGTTGATCATGGCAATCTTGATGATATCGGCCGCGCTCCCTTGTATGGGTGCATTGACGGCATTCCTTTCGGCCCCGCCCTTGACCACAAAATTGGCCGAATTGATGTCTTTCAGGTAACGTCTTCTGCCCAACACGGTTTGTACGTAGCCATTCTCACGGGCAAAATTCACCTGATTGGCCATATACGATTTCAGTTTGGGGTAGGTAGCATAATAGGCGTCAATCAGGTCGGCACTTTCTTTCCGCGACAGCGAAGTCTGGTTGCTCAACCCAAAAGCCGAAACCCCGTAAATAATCCCAAAGTTTACAGTTTTGGCATTGCTTCTTTGTTCCTTCGTCACTTCCTCCAAAGGCACATTGAATACTTTGGCTGCTGTACTGCGGTGGATGTCTTCGTTGTTCTGGAACGCCTTGATCATGTTTTCCTCGCCAGACAAAGCTGCGATGATGCGCAATTCTATCTGCGAATAATCGGCAGAAAGCAGGGTGTAGTTTTCGTCACGGGCAATAAACGCCTTCCGGATGAGTCGTCCTCTTTCGGTACGAATCGGAATGTTCTGCAAGTTCGGGTTGTTCGAGCTCAACCTGCCCGTCGCGGCCACGGTTTGCATATAATCGGTATGGACACGTCCGGTTTTTTGGTCCACCTGCAAAGGCAGCGCATCGATGTAGGTACTTTGCAGTTTCACCATCTGGCGCCATTCGAGAATGTCTTTGACGATTTGGTGTTCGTTGGCCAGGTAGCCCAATACTTCCTCTCCGGTAGCATATTGCCCGGTTTTGGTTTTCTTTTGTTTGGCCCCGCCGATTTTCATCTTGTCAAACAAAATTTCACCCAGTTGTTTGGGGGAAGCCAGGTTGAATTTTTCCCCGGCAGTTTCGTATATTTTCTGTTCAAAGGCATTGATTTCCTGCTGCATGTCGGCAGACATGGTTTTCAGGTAAGGGATGTCGAGGTTGATGCCTTCCATTTCCATGGCGGCCAACACCGGAATGAGCGGAATTTCAATCTCATCAAATAACTTCTTGGTCTCGGCCTTGTCGAGTATCGGGCTGAAATGCTGCTTTAACTGGAAAGTAACATCGGCATCTTCAGAAGCGTATTCCTTCACGTCTTCCAACAGTACTTCGCGCATCGATTTTTGGTTTTTCCCTTTTTTCCCGATGAGGTCCTCAATGGGTTTGGGCGAATATTTGAGGTAGGTCTCGCTCAATACATCCATATTGTGGCGCATGTCGGGGTTGATGAGGTAATGCGCAATCATGGTGTCAAACATCGGGCCTTTGATGGTCACGCCGTATTTCGACAGGATTTTGAGGTCGTACTTGATGTTCTGCCCGACTTTTTCGATGTTTTCATTTTCATAAAACGGGACGAATTTCTGCACCAGGGCTTTGGCTTCGTAGGGGTTTTCCGGAACCGGAACGTAAAATCCTTTGCCTTTTTCCCACGAAAAAGAAATGCCTACGAGTTCGGCATTGAGTGCGTCGATGCCTGTTGTTTCGGTGTCAAAACTGACGGAACTTTGCTGCATCAGTTGCTGCAGGAGTAGTTTCACGGGCAGGTCACCTTGTACAATCTGGTAAAAATGTTCGGTGTTTTCGAGTGTCGCATAATACGATTGGGGTTTCGGATCGTCACTGTCTTCATCGGTAAAACCAAACAGGTCAAATTGCTCATCGTTGGTTTTTTTGGCTGTTTTTTTGGTCGTTTCCTTCTCAGAAGCACTACCATTGGTGTCGATTTCGTCGTATTCCTTTCCGGTGCCGAAAAACTTGTCGAACTGGGTTTTCATCTGACGGAATTCGAGTTCGATGAATAGGTTGTCGGTTTTTTCTATATCTGGTTTCGATAGTTCGTAATCATCTTCGTTGAATTGAACATCACAATCACAGATAATGGTGGCCAGTTTTTTCGACAGGATGCCCATTTCCTTGTTGGCTTCGATTTTTTCTTTCATGGCGCCCTTCAGTTTGTCGGTGTTGGCCAGCAGGTTTTCCATCGAGCCAAATTCGGCCAGCAGTTTTTTTGCCGTAACTTCACCCACACCAGGAAGTCCCGGGATATTGTCTACCGCATCGCCCATCATCCCCAGGTAATCAATCACTTGTTCTGGTCTTTCTACGCCAAAACGTTCCTGCACTTCGGGAATGCCCCAAATTTCGATGTCATTGCCCGAGCGTGCGGGTTTGTACATGAAAATATTTT
>CAZXRX010000114.1:0-5145 GCA_964642945.1 uncultured Flavobacterium sp.
ATAGGGGGTGCGCCCAAAGTGGCAATGATCTGGCCTTGGGTTACGGCATCTCCGGTTTTTTTGTTTTCAAGGCTCTCCAGGCTGAGGTGTCCGTACAGTGTGTAAAATTTTTGGTTTTCATATTCATGGCTTAGGATGATGGTCGGGCCATAATCGCCCAAAGCCGTGTTGTCCTGAAAGCTGTGGATGTGTCCGTCCAGCGCAGCCAATACTTTGGTTCCGGCTTTTATCCACAAGTCGAGCCCGATGTGGATGTGGCGCTCAGGTACATTGTGGTCAAGGAAGACGGTGCTTCTTTTATAGAGGTTCCTGCGTTCCAGATACCCGCCATAGGCCACTTTCGCCTGATGCTTTGCCAGGTGGTTTTCAATGTATTGTTCAAATACCGCAGCATCTGTAAGGTCAAATTGTTGTAAGTCGGGGTTTTGTGCCGATAAATCAATAGGTACATAGTCTTGGTAATCAATGCGGTCATCAATTACTTTTAACTGCGTGAAGTTTTGGAATAAGGAAGTGGGATGTGGCATTTGTACTGTTTGGACCAAATATAAAAAATCCCCACAAACCATGGCTTATGGGGATGAATATTTAAGGTTTTTTTGAGTTAGGCTGAAATGGTTTCTACTTCGTTGTTGATTTTTCCAACCAATCCGACCAATACTTTTCCCGGTCCGACTTCGGTAAAACTGGTCGCCCCGTCCTTGATCATTTGCTGTACCGATTGGGTCCATTTTACGGGTGCCGTCAGCTGGATGATGAGGTTTTTCTTGATTTCGTTGGCATCCGAAACCGCACTGGCTGTTACATTTTGATAGACAGGACAAATCGGGGTTGAAAAAGTAGTGGCTTCAATGGCGGCGGCCAGTTCTTCGCGTGCCGGTTCCATCATGGGCGAGTGAAAAGCACCACCTACGGGCAAAATCAAAGCGCGTTTCGCTCCGGCTTCCTTCATTTTTTCGCAGGCCAATTCCACGGCTTTGTATTCACCCGAAATCACCAATTGTCCGGGGCAATTGTAATTGGCTGCCACCACAACGCCATCTATCGAAGCGCAAATATCCTCTACAATTTTATCCTCTAAATTCAAAACGGCGGCCATGGTTGAAGGGGTGATTTCGCAGGCTTTCTGCATGGCCAATGCCCGTTGGGAAACGAGTTTCAACCCATCTTCAAACGATAAGGCCCCGTTGGCCACCAAGGCTGAAAATTCGCCCAGGGAATGACCGGCCACCATATCGGGCTGGAAATGATCTAGTGTTTTGGCTAAAATTACCGAGTGTAAAAAAACAGCAGGCTGGGTAACCTTGGTTTCCTTTAGTTCTTCGGCAGTACCGTCAAACATGATGTCGGTAATGCGGAAACCCAAAATGTCATTGGCTTTTTCGAACAGTTCCTTGGCCAAGGCCGAATTTTCGTATAAATCTTTACCCATTCCTGGAAATTGAGCCCCCTGGCCCGGAAATACATATGCTTTCATTTGATTTTTTTTTTAAGGATATACAGCAAAACTTTTCATGGCCTGCTGGTGAATTCTGAAAAACAAAAATAGCATTTTTAACAACAAAACCCTGAACTTTTGAAAAAAGCACAGGGTCAATTGCATTCTTTGGGCGTGGATTTATTGTTTCAGAAGCTGGAGTTCGATGTTCAAACGCACGTCTTCACTAACCAAAACACCGCCGGTTTCCAAGGCTGAATTCCAGTTGAGGCCCCAATCCTTGCGGTTGATTTTTCCTGAAATATTCAAACCGGCCTTGGTATTTCCCCAAGGGTCTTTCATGAATCCGCTGAATTCGGCTGGCAAGGTGACGGTTTTGGTTACACCGTGTAAAGTCAATTCGCCTTGCAGGTCATAGTTTCCGTCGTCTTTTTTGGTAATGGAAGTGGCTGTAAAAGTCAATTTCGGATGTTGTGCCGCATCAAAAAAATCTGCACTTTTCAGGTGGTTGTCCCGGTCGGCATTGTTGGTGTTGATGGAAGCCACATCTGCCGAAAACGAGATGGCTGCAGTAGTGAAATCATCGCCATCTGTGCTAATCTCCGCGGTGTAATTTTCAAATTGTCCGGATACGTTGGTAAACATCATGTGTTTTACTTTAAAACCAATTTCAGAATGTGTGGGGTCTATTGCCCATTGGGTTGTTGCCATAATTTTTATATTTAAATTTAAATCTGTTTTGTTAGGTCAAAGGTAGGCCGGTCGTTCGGTAGGAGCACTTAACCTGGATTAAGAAATAAAAAAAAGTGGCCCCATTGGGTGACCACTTTATAGTATAAGTAATTTGTTTTTTTTTTAAAACTCAATGGAAGCGATTGTTTTCAGCAGGTCGTTCTTGAAGGCTTCATTACTGATTTCGCCTTTTTCAATATCGAAATTGTCATTGAAATTGGGCAGGGAGAACATTCCCTTTACTACGCCACCTTGGTATGGGAACCGTTTGACGGCCATTTCCAATACCGAACTGCCACCGCGCGCGCCAGGGGAAGTAGCCATTAAAAACATCGGTTTTTCCTGAAAGGTTTTGCCGTTGATGCGCGACATCCAATCAAAAATATTCTTGAAGGCCGTGCTGTAGGCGCCATTGTGCTCGGCAAACGAAATGAGTATCAGGTCTGATTCGCCTATTTTTTGATAAAAACGATGCGCAGGTTCAGGGATGCCGTCTTTTTTTTCGCGGTCTATTGAATAGAGGGGCATTTCATAATCGTTGAGGTCTAGCAGTTCGACCTGGGCATTGTTGAAAAGGCCGGCGGCATAAGCGGCCAATTGCCTGTTGATGGAATGTTTGCTGTTGGAGGCGCCAAAAGCGAGGATTTTTTTACTCATTTTATTGGTTGTTCAGGTAATAGGTGAGCGCGCCTGAAGGGCACTTTTTTATGGTTTCAATAATTTTTTCGGTAGTCGAATTTTCTGCGTGTATCCACGGTTTTTCCCTGGGCTTGAACACGTCGGGGTTATTTCTGACACATTCAGCGGCGTGTTTGCACAAGGCATTTTTCCATACAATGGTTACTTCGCCATTGCTGTATTCTTTGGTGAGGTCGTTTGCATCCATGGTTATAAGGTGGTGTTAATGGTTATTTTGTTTTTCAGTATTTTGGAAACCGGACATTTTTCGGCAATCAGGAGCAGCCGTTCTTTTTGTGCTTCATCGATGGCGGCATCAAAAGTAATGGTCCTTGAAATGATGGTCTCGGTTTCTGCCTCTTTTCGTTGCACCATGTTCAGGGCGATATTGATTTCCGGAATCACCCAGCCCTTGCGGTCGATGTACATCCGCAGGGTAGACAAGGTGCAGCCGGCCAATGAAGCCAAAAGCGTGGTGTAGGGGTCAGGCCCCAAGTCTTTTCCGCCGATGCTTTCGGGTTCGTCCATCAGCAGGGTGCCGTTGCGCCAGGTAATGGTACAAAGGTAGTTTTGCGTGCCGATGCTTCCGGTAAGGTCTTGGTCAAGCAGGTTTTCCATATTGTTTACAGTACGTCCCTGAATTCGGGAACTTTGTCAAAAACGCTTTTGGCAAATGGGCAAAGGGGAATGATTTTAATGTTGTTTTCCCGCGCATATTCTACGGCTTTGGTAACCATTTTTTTTCCGAAACCCTTGCCTTCATTACCCGGATTGACTTCGGTATGGTCAATGATGATTTTGTCTTCGCCTGCAAAAACAAAGGTCATCATGGCTTCGTGTTTCCCGTCTACATCAATATAAAAAACGCCGTTTTTATCATTGATTTTCAATTGTACCTCGTTCATGGCTGTCGTTTTATTGTTCCATTGGTATTTCCATAACCAAAAACCTGGCATGGCTATTGGCCTTGATTTCAATTTCTGGGGTGTCCCAGATTCCGATGGCATCCCTTCTTTCGAGTTTTTGCCCGCCTACTTCAATATCGCCTTCGATGGTCATGATGTAAAACCCGTTGCCTTCTTTTTTCAGGTTTAGTTTTTTTGAAAAACCGGCATCAAAATCACTTAAGTAAAACCAGGCGTCCTGATAAATCCATACCCCTTCGTCATCGGCATTTGGGGAAAGGATTTGGGCAAAATCATTTTTTTGCTTGGTAACGTCCAACGTAATTTGTTGGTAGCGCGGCTCTACATTTCTGTATTTCGGGAACAACCAAATCTGGAACAGTTTGGTGTGCTGGTCGTGGTTTGGGTTGAATTCGCTGTGCTGGATTCCGGTTCCGGCGCTCATGACCTGAACATCACCGGTTTTGATGGTGGCGGCATTGCCCATTGAATCTTTGTGGGCCAAATCGCCTTCGAGCGGAATGGTGATGATTTCCATATTGTCATGCGGATGGGTACCAAACCCCATGCCTGCTGCTACGGTGTCGTCATTCAATACGCGGAGCATCCCGAATTGTACGCGGTCTGGGTCGTACCATCCGGCAAAACTGAAACTGTGATAGGCATTGAGCCATCCGTGGTCGGCATGGCCTCTTGAACTTGCTTTATGTAATACTGAGTTGCTCATCTGGATATAAATTTAGTGATTATTATGATACAAATTTACATCGGTAGTCGCATAACGGCACTTAACCTAGATTAATAAATGATTTGCCGGGAATTTGGTTTTTTGGGCAGATTATAAAAATACCTTTCTCCGTATAATAAAATATGGATACATTTGGAATGTGTAAAATCAGTTTTTATGTTGAAAACACCTTTTCAAACGGCTATTTTGATTTGTCTTTTAGCACTGTCGAGTGTCGTCTTTTCGCAGGATCCTGCAAAAGTCGACAGTTTAAAAAAGGAGCTGGCCAGGTTCGAAATCAAAAAGAAAGCTAACAAAAGCAAGGCTTCTAAGTATATAGACACTACTAAAGTCAAGCTTTTGCACGCAATTGCCAAGGAGTATATGAATATCGATCCTGATAAGGCTGTTCCTTATACACAATCTGCACTGACGCTTTCGAGTAAAATAAATTATAAAAGAGGTCTTGGCGAAGCTTATAACAATTTAGGAGTTTATCATGATTTTAAACACGATTATTTAAAAGCCATTAATTATTATGAAAAGGCTTTGAAATTGAGAAGTGAAACAAAGGAAATTAGATTAGTAGGCTATACCTACATGAATATAGGTGTTGTTTATCAAAGTTTGGGCGACTATCCAAAGGCATTGAAAAGTTTGTTATC
>CAZXRX010000115.1:0-4953 GCA_964642945.1 uncultured Flavobacterium sp.
ATTGGTTGTATTGCTTGTTTAAATTTTTAATGATGGTGTTCCATTGCACAAAATCTTTGTTGTCTATCAACAGCACTTTGAGTGCGGTTTTCTGGGTAATGGTTATTTTATTGTTGAGGGTTTTGTATTGGAATTCAAAACGCAACAGTTCATTTTCTGACTGGCTGTTCTCTGGCAGGAATTCTATTTTATACCCCTCAGGTATTTCGTATTCATAGGTGATTTCGATGTCGTGGGCAAAGTCATTTTCTATCGAGAGCTTTCTCTTTTCAAGGTCAATCAGGGTTTCCTTGTGTGGGGTTATGAAAAGGGGTTTGAGCAGTAATTTTCCGTTAATGTCTTTTACTGCGCCTTCCAGCTTTAATTTGAAATGGGCAGAAGCCGCTTGTTTTTGATAGGCATTTCCTTCCAAATTTTGGGGCTCCAAAAGGATTTTGGTGTTGCTTTCATTCAGCGTGGCTTTCCAGATTTCATTTTCTTTTTGTGGGAAAGAGGAGAGGTTATTCAGTAATTCGCTCTTTTGCAATCCGGAAATACGGACGGAAGCCTCGCCCACGATTTCTTTTTCGGCCAGCTTCAATTGCATTGTTATACCTACTTTATTGTCTTGGGCGGAAACCTGCGGAACCGTTTCAATTTTAAAGTCGTTTTCGGTTTTGGCTATCATGGCCTCTTTGCCCTGTATCATGGCAGACGGATAGGAAAACGGGCAAAACTTGTCAGTTGCATCCAGAAAATAACTTTTGCCGTCAATCTGCAGGTTGGTTATCATGTGGTTGTCTACTTGTGGGGTAGGCACCTCTTCATAAGTGTAAGGTTTGTGCCTGGTTCCAATCCAGGCCAGGTTGGAATTCAGTTTCGCATAACGCAGCATTTCATTGAGGATGTTGGCCATGTCTTTGCAATCGCCATAAAGCTTGTCGTAGACCTCAGCGGCTTCCCGCGGAATAAACCCACCCATGCCGTTTTCAAATGCTACATAATGCAGGCTTTTCTGTACCCAATAGTATATGGCTTCCGCTTTGTCAAAATCGCTGTTTTTGCCTTGTATCAGCTCGAGGGTTTTGTTCTTGAGTTTCGACTGGTCTGTTTTATTGATGTCTTTTATCAACGACATATACCATTTATAAAGGTTTTCGGGTTTGCCGAGCAGTTCTTCTTTTTTGCCGTCCACTTGATAGTTTTTCACATAGTAAACAATATGTGGGGTATAATAAAGTGGGCTGCACATGGCTTCTTCAGGTTCAAATTCCGGAATTCCTTTGGCTTCCCAGGTATACAAATCGAGTTGGTCTTCCTTGGTTTTGGTAAAACTGATCTTGTCCTGATAATTGCCAAACAACTTGAACCCGATTTCAATGGACGGGTCGCATTTTATCTGTAGCCTGGCAACATCAGTATGCAAGGGGTTCTGGAACCTGAAAATGGACAAAAACCGCGGTTGTTTCAGTATGTTGTGGTAAGAATATTCAATTTCAGAATTGTCTTCTACTGCGGGCAGCGAAAACTGTTTGAGTTTGGCATCGCTCTTGAAAATGTCTTCCTGCTCTGCATCAAAAGTATTGATGGCAGAATTGGTAAGCGTGAATTTCCTGTTGTTTTTTAGGTTTACGGTTGAACCCCTTATTTCATTGATTTCATTAAAACTGTCAAAATGGAGGTTGATCAGGTATTCTTTGGTATTCTTGCTTTTTGCAATCCATCTTTTCTCACTGATGAAAGATTCTACATCGAGTTTGTTGTCATTGCGTATCACAACATATTCCCTTTTGTATAGGATTTTTGATTTTTCCTGAGAAAAAACTGAAGCCGACAACAACAACAAGCAAAAATATTTCTTCATGGTAATCGTATAAAACCGGCTTCGCCCTTACAGCCGATAGGGGGTATGATAAATGGATTGGGCCGGTATTTAATTACAGTTGATTTTGTCTACACGGGTAGCGTGTCTTCCGCCTTCAAAAGGAGTGTTGAGGAAGGTATCTACCATTTCAACCGCCTGTTGTACCGAAGTAAAACGCGCCGGGATGCTGATAATGTTGGCATTGTTGTGTTGGCGGGCCAAAGTGGCAATTTCTTTTGTCCAGCACAAAGCCGCCCTGATGCCCTGATGTTTGTTGGCTGTCATGGCGATGCCGTTTCCGGAGCCGCAGATTACGATGCCAAAATCAGCTTGCTTGTTGGCTACATCCGACGCGACCGGATGACCGAAATCAGGATAATCTACACTGTCAAAAGTGTCGGTGCCGTGGTTGTTGATTTCGTATCCTTTTGACTGTAAGTAAGCCACAATGGCTTTTTTGTAGTCAGGTCCTGCGTGGTCGTTTCCGATAGAAATTTTCATCATGGTTACATTGTGTTTGGAATTACAAATTTAGGTAATCTGCCGGATATATCGTTTGTAAATATAAGGTTATGATTTTCAATAAAGTAAAAAATGAAAATACTAATTAAATTATATATGTGTTTGTTTATCAATGTTTTATAATTTAAAATAAAAGAGTTGTTAATAGTTTTTTGTAATTAGTTGATAGTCAGTTAACCTTAAATTAACATGAGCTGTTGACAACTTTGGATAGATTTTCAGAAGTTTTTTGCTGCAGTATTAAAATTAATTGTAATCCAAAACCGTACTCAAAAAACCTAATTTAGTTAACGTAATTTTTATAAAAGTTATCAGTCATAATTTTGAAGTTTTAAACAATTTTATAAAGTAAAGTTTTCTACAAAAAGGAGTGTTTTTTTGTTGTCAACAACTGTTGATTAAAATTCAAAAAAGCTTTAAAATGATGCTTTTAGGTTTTTATAAGCCTGTTGATAAATCGGTATAAAAAAGGACAACTTCAAAATTTCCTTTTTTCTCCAAAACTTATTGTAGCAATTAACACCCTATAATAACCATCATAATTTGTTTTAAAATTAAATTTTCATTTTATTGTTTTTAATTGTTGTTGAAAAGTTTTATTGATTTTAAATCTTTCAGTTTCATAAAAAAGAACAACTGGCAAAAAATGAAACAGCTGATGATTACAATTCGGTTTACTTTTTTAAAAAAGCATTGCTCTTTTTGTTGTTACAATTTACTTTTTAAACAATCTTCAAATGGTTATTCAGGTCATCAAGAATCTCCTTTACAATTTCAATATCATTCGGATGAATTTTTAATTTTATCCCACCATACGCATAACTCGCAAAAGGATGAATGGAAACTAAATTTTCATTTTCAAATAAATAGACAATACCTCTATTATCTAAAACAGATTTTAAAACGGCTATTTCGTGAGGGGAATTAAAAACAGCAATGGTGATAAATTCAGGCATTTCTTTTTTTTATAAAGATAAGGAAAAGTTATATTTTCCCTAATTCTGGAAGGCAACCCGCTTAGTGTGGAATGTTATTCGTAATTTTAACACTTATTAGAACATGAAAAATGAGTAAAAAACCACAAAAACCAGGAAAAACCACAAAAACCTTTTCCGAAAAAATTTTCAAGATACTTTCAAAGAATGCCAATAAAACATTCGACCACAAGCAGATAGCCGCCATTTTGGAACGCGACGATACCAAAAGCAGGAATGAAATCATCAAAGACCTCAAAATCCTGGCCGCACAAAAACTGATCATTGAAGCCGAACCGGGCAAGTACCTCGTCAAGGCAGAAAACCAAAAATATTACGAAGGAAAAATTGACATGACCAGCCGCAAAGCCGGTTATTTTGTTTGTGACGAACTCGAAAACGACGTCTACGTGCCTTTCGGGAATTTAAACCACGCACTCGATGGCGACACGGTCAAAGCCTATGTGTACGACCGAAGGAGTTCCCGCAAACCCGAAGCCGAAGTTTTGGAAATCATCGAAAGGGCCAAAACAGAATTCGTGGGCGTTATTGCCATCCAGAAGAATTTCGGTTTTGTCACCACAGCCAATGCCAAGATGTATACCGATATTTTCATCCCGAAAAACAAAACAGGTGAGGCAGAACATGGCGATGTGGTACTCGTCAAAATGGAAGACTGGCCGCAAAAAGCCGATTCCCCTTTCGGTTCAGTTATCAAAGTGTTAGGAAAACCAGGCGAACACAATACCGAAATCCATGCGATTTTAGCCGAATATGGCCTGCCTTATGACTTCCCTATAGAAGTGGAAGCCTACGCCAACAAAATCGATACTTCCATTACAGAAGCAGAAATAAAGAAACGCCGCGACATGCGTAACGTCCTGACCTTTACCATCGACCCGAAAGACGCCAAGGATTTTGACGATGCCTTATCATTCCAGGTTTTGGACAACGGAAATTACGAAATCGGTGTACATATTGCCGACGTGTCCCATTATTTACAGGAAGGTACCATCCTCGATGACGAAGCCTACAACCGCGCCACCTCTGTTTACCTGGTAGACCGTGTGGTGCCGATGTTACCCGAAGTTTTGTCGAACTTTGCCTGTTCGCTGCGGCCACATGAAGAAAAATATACTTTTTCAGCCATTTTTGAACTGACACCCAAAGCAGAAGTCGTAGGCCAATGGTTCGGAAGGACGGTGATTTATTCCGATCAGCGTTTTTCATATGAAGAGGCACAGCACATTATTGAAACCCGTTCGGATACCATTCCCACTGAAATTTCCCTTACCGGAAAAGAATACAAAGTACCTGCTGAAATAGTTTTTGCTACCCTCAAACAGGATGAATTGGCAAAAATACTGCGAAGCAAACGCATGGCACACGGTGCGATTTCGTTTGACAAGGTCGAGGTTAAATTCAACCTGAACGAAGCAGCCGAACCCGTTGGCGTGTATTTCAAGGTAGCCAAGGAAGCCAACCACCTCATCGAAGAATTCATGTTGCTGGCCAACCGCAAAGTAGCCGAATTTATCGGAAAGCAAAAGAAAACCTTTATCTACAGAATCCACGACGAGCCCAATGAAGACAAGCTTTTTGCGATGCAGTCAC
>CAZXRX010000116.1:0-4506 GCA_964642945.1 uncultured Flavobacterium sp.
AAAGTACGCGCCAATGCCTACGATATGGTGTTGAACGGCAACGAAATCGGCGGTGGTTCGATTCGTATTCACGACAAAGCTACACAGCAACTGATGTTCAAATACCTGGGCTTTACTGAAGAAGAAGCCAAAAACCAATTCGGATTTTTGATGGACGCCTTCCAGTTTGGCGCGCCTCCACACGGCGGATTGGCTTTCGGACTCGACCGTTTGGTAGCCATTTTGGGTGGACAGGAAACCATCAGGGATTTTATTGCCTTCCCGAAAAACAACTCCGGACGCGATGTTATGATTGACGCTCCATCGGCCATAGATGCGGCACAGCTCAAGGAATTGTACATCAAATTAGACCAGCCACAATAAATATCATATTCGTAATGAATTTGCAGAGCGGCTGTTGAAAAGTTCAAAAACCGCTTGTGTTTTGCTTGGCAAATTCAGGATAATTCAAATAGCATTCTGAAAATCATCCGGTTATAAAGTAAAAATTTTAATTTTTTTTTAACATTTTCTGCGATTTTTGTTTGCTATGTAAGAAATAAGTATATCTTTGGGCATTATTAATTTTTTTACATTACAAAATGCGCACAGGTACAGTTAAATTTTTCAATGAGTCTAAAGGTTACGGATTCATTACAGATGATGAAAATGGAAAAGACATTTTCGTTCACGCTACAGGTATTAAAGCTGAATCACTAAACGAAGGTGATAAAGTTTCTTACGAAGAAGAAGAAGGAAGAAAAGGTAAAGTAGCTGCCCAGGTGGTAGTTATCGAAGAATAATATAGAATATTTTTTGATTACCCGGAAAGTCTCAACGCCCTGATTGTATCGGGGCGTTTTTTTTATGGCTTTTTACACTATTTGGAATGAGTTTAAATAACTGATTTTAAGCAGCAAACCCCAAAGGTTTATCTGTCACTTTTTGAGAATTAAAAATTGCGGTGTATCTTTGTTGCAATTTTTATTACGTCTAAAATCACATCTTGATGAATACAACACAGTTAGATTATTTCCCGATCGTAATGCAATTACTTTTAGCCGTTGGGTTTGTGGTCGGAACCATCATCATTTCAGGCAAACTGGGTCCAAAAAGACACTCCAAAAACAAAGACAAAAACTTCGAATGTGGTATCGAATCTGTGGGTAACGCGCGTATCCCGTTTTCGGTAAAATACTTTTTGGTGGCCATCCTTTTCGTCCTTTTTGACGTAGAGGTGATTTTTCTTTATCCGTGGGCCATCAATTTCAAGGAACTGGGTATGGAAGGCATGATCAAAATGGTCATCTTCATGTTGCTTTTGCTGGTGGGATTTTTCTACATCATCAAGAAGAAAGCCCTCGAATGGGAATAAAACAAACATTTTAAATATAAATTAAATCCTCATTTGCAATTTATAATTTAAGGTATTCAAGATACAATGAGTAAAGAAACAAAAATGGTTGCTCCGCCAGAAGGAGTTACAGGAGAAGGATTTTTCGCCACCAAACTCAATGACGTAGTCGGCTTGGCCCGTGCCAATTCACTTTGGCCATTGCCCTTTGCCACTTCCTGTTGTGGGATTGAATTCATGGCGACGATGGCTTCGCATTACGATTTGGCCCGTTTCGGATCAGAGCGTGTAAGTTTCTCTCCCCGCCAGGCAGACATGCTGATGGTGATGGGAACGATTTCCAAAAAAATGGCCCCAATCCTGCGTCAGGTTTACGAACAAATGTCTGAACCACGCTGGGTTATTTCAGTAGGTGCTTGCGCCTGCTCAGGCGGTATTTTTGACACCTATTCTGTTTTGCAGGGCATCGACAAGGTCATTCCGGTAGACGTTTACGTACCCGGTTGTCCGCCAAGACCGGAACAAATCGTAGAAGGCGTGATGCAGTTGCAGGCCTTGGTAAAAAACGAATCGGTCCGCAGAAGGAACTCCCCGGAATACAAAGAATTATTGGCTTCTTACAACCTATAAAAATGGCATTGGAAACTACCCTCATACAAGAAAAAATCAGCCAGAAATTCGGGAATAATGTTCTCGATTTTCAAACCACAGGCGGCATTTTTTCATTCGAAACCGCTTCCGGACAACTGCACGAAGTCATCCGGTTCCTCAAAGAAGACAGCGAACTCAACTTTCACTTCCTGACCGATTTATGCGCCATCCATTACCCGGACAACAACGCCGACCACCAATATGCGGTCGTATACCTGTTGCACAACTGGGTAGAAAACGTACGCCTAAGGGTAAAAACCTATCTGAACCCAGACCAATTACAGGTCGATACCGTTTCAGATTTGTTCCTTTGCGCCAATTGGATGGAAAGGGAAACTTATGATTTTTACGGTGTTGATTTCAAGGGCCATCCGCAATTGAAACGTATTTTGAATATGGACGAAATGGTATCACACCCGATGCGCAAGGAATTCCCGATGGAAGACAGTGGACGTACCGACAAAGATGACCGTTTCTTCGGAAGGACCAAAACAAACAGCCAACACGTATAATTTTTCACAACGATACATGTCAGAACTATTATTACCACCAGAGCACCGATATGCCAAAATCATAAAAGACCAGCTCAATGAAGACGGAAGCGAGTATTCCATCCTCAATTTAGGGCCGACACACCCGGCTACCCACGGTATTTTCCAGAACATCCTGTTGATGGATGGCGAACGCATCCTCGATGCCGAGCCAACCATTGGGTACATCCACAGGGCTTTTGAAAAAATTGCCGAAAACCGTCCGTTTTACCAGATTACCCCATTGACCGACCGTATGAACTACTGTTCCTCGCCCATCAACAACATGGGCTGGTGGATGACGGTAGAAAAATTACTGAATATTGAAGTGCCGAAACGCGCCCAATACCTGCGTGTCATTGTGATGGAATTGGCCAGGATTACCGACCACCTGATCTGTAATTCGATTTTGGGAGTAGATACCGGAGCTTATACCGGATTCTTGTATGTATTCCAGTTCCGTGAAAAAGTATACGAAATTTATGAAGAAATCTGCGGCGCCAGGCTGACGACCAATATGGGTCGCATCGGCGGTTTCGAAAGAGACTGGTCGCCCAAAGCCTTCGAATTGCTGGAAACCTTTTTGAGGGATTTCCCCATCGCCTGGAAAGAATTTGAAAACCTCTTTGAAAGAAACCGGATTTTTATCGACCGTACCGTAAATGTAGGGCCGATTTCTGCCGAACAAGCCATGTCTTATGGTTTTACCGGACCGAATTTACGCGCCGCCGGTGTTGATTATGATGTTCGTGTAGCCGCACCTTATTCCTCCTATGACGATTTTGACTTCATTGTTCCTGTCGGAAAATCAGGTGACACCTATGACCGTTTCTGCGTGCGTAATGCAGAGGTATGGGAAAGTTTGAGTATCATCCGCCAGGCATTGGATAAATTGCCGGAAGGCCCGTACCATGCTGACGTTCCTGATTACTACCTTCCGCCAAAAGAAGACGTATACCACAATATGGAAAGCCTTATTTACCACTTCAAAATCGTGATGGGAGAAGTGCCTGTTCCCGTGGCCGAAGTATACCATGCCGTAGAAGGCGGAAACGGGGAATTGGGATTCTATCTGGTTACCGACGGAAGCCGTACGCCTTACCGTTTGCATTTCAGACGTCCTTGTTTCATCTATTACCAGGCCTATCCGGAAATGATCAAAGGCGCCATGTTATCTGACGCCATCGTAATATTATCCAGTTTAAATGTAATTGCAGGCGAATTAGACGCTTAATAATTATGGAAAGAACACACTATAAACAAGAGATAAACCTGACTGCGCCCCTGATGGAACGCATCAATGAACTCCTGAGCCATTATCCGGCAGACAAAAAGAAATCAGCACTGTTGCCCGTTTTGCATGAAGTGCAGGATGCACATGACAACTGGCTGAGCTTTGAATTGCAGGACAAAGTAGCCGAAATACTCGAAATCAAACCGGTAGAAGTATATGAAGTGGTGACTTTTTACACCATGTTCAACCAACGCCCAATCGGAAAATACATGTTTGAATTCTGCCAGACCTCCCCTTGCTGCCTCAACGGCGTGGAAAACCTTATGGATTATACCTGCAGCAAGCTCGGTGTGAAAGTAGGCGAACCGACTGCCGACGGCCTATTTGAAGTACGTGGCGTGGAATGTTTGGGCGCCTGTGGTTATGCCCCGATGATGCAGTTGGGCGATTACTACAAAGAGCACCTGAACGAAGAAAAAATAGATCAATTGATAGCAGATTGTAAAGACGGTAAAATCACTTTACACGACAAATAAGATCATGGGAAGAAAAATATTATTAGACAAAATCAACGTTCCGGGCATCAGGACCTATGAAGTATACCGCAAAGAAGGCGGTTATGCCTCTGTCGAAAAAGCCCTGAAAACCATGACCCCAGACGACGTAGTCGAAGAAGTAAAAACTTCCGGGCTTCGCGGACGTGGTGGTGCAGGTTTCCCGGCCGGAATGAAATGGAGTTTCATTGACAAAAAATCAGG
>CAZXRX010000117.1:0-4321 GCA_964642945.1 uncultured Flavobacterium sp.
GTAAATTGACAAAAAAATAGTCATATATAAAAGCAGGCGCAAGGGGTTTTTATTAACCATTTATTTGTGTCATATTGTTAATAAATCGTTGAAATTACAACTTCCAAATCCTTTTAAAAATAGCAAAAAGATGTATCTTGCACGTCTTTGAATTTTGAACTTAATTTTTATAATAATTTATACCTATGTCTGACGAAGATAAGTTAATCCCGATTAACATAGAAGACGAAATGAAATCAGCCTACATCGATTATTCGATGTCGGTTATTGTATCAAGGGCACTGCCTGACGTGCGTGACGGTTTGAAGCCCGTTCACCGCAGGGTACTTTACGGAATGTATGACCTCGGTGTATTTTCAAACAAGGCCCACAAAAAATCCGCAAGGATTGTAGGGGAAGTTTTGGGTAAATACCACCCGCACGGCGATACTTCGGTATACGATGCCATGGTGCGTATGGCCCAGGAGTGGAGTTTGCGTTATTTATTGATTGACGGACAGGGTAACTTCGGTTCTGTAGACGGCGACAGTCCGGCTGCGATGCGTTATACCGAAGCCAGGATGAAAAAGATGTCAGAAGACATCATGGCCGATATCGATAAGGAAACAGTTGATTTCAAACTGAATTTTGACGATACCTTATATGAGCCGACCGTCATGCCCACAAGGGTTCCTAATCTTTTGATTAACGGAGCTTCCGGAATTGCGGTAGGTATGGCCACCAATATGGCACCCCATAACTTAACCGAAGTCATTGACGGAACGTTAGCCTATATCGACAACGAAGAAATCGAGATAGACGAACTGATGAACCACATCAAGGCGCCTGATTTCCCTACAGGAGGCGTCATTTATGGCTATGATGGCGTACGTGAAGCCTTCAAAACCGGACGTGGCCGTATCGTGATGCGCGCCAAGGTTGGGTTTGAGGAAGTAGACGGACGGGAATCCATAATCGTAACCGAAATTCCTTACCAGGTCAACAAGGCGGAAATGATCAAGAAAACCGCAGACCTTATTAACGACAAAAAAATTGAAGGTATTGCCAACATCCGTGACGAATCTGACCGTAACGGAATGCGTATCGTGTACATCCTCAAACGCGATGCGGTGGCCAATGTGGTCTTGAATACCTTATACAAATACACCCAACTGCAATCTTCCTTCAGCGTGAACAACATCGCCCTGGTAAAAGGAAGGCCACAAATGCTGAACCTCAAAGACCTGATCCATTATTTCGTGGAACACCGTCACGAAGTGGTGGTAAGACGTGCCCAATTTGATTTGCGTAAAGCCGAAGAAAGGGCGCATATATTGGAAGGTTTGATTATTGCTTCCGATAACATCGATGAAGTAATCAAACTGATCAGGGCTTCTAAAGATGGGGACGAAGCCAGGACCAAATTGATTGAACGTTTCAATTTATCCGAAATTCAGGCACGTGCCATTGTTGAAATGCGTCTGCGTCAGTTGACCGGACTGGAGCAGGACAAACTGCGTGCAGAATATGCCGAAATCATGAAACTCATCCAATATTTGAAAGACTTATTGGCCAGCAAAGAGATGAGAATGCAGGTAATCAAAGACGAATTGATTGAAATCCGTGACAAATATGGTGACGAAAGACGTTCTACCATTGAATATGCCGGTGGTGACGTAAGTATCGAAGATTTGATTGCCGACGAGAATGTGGTCATTACCATTTCTCATGCCGGTTACATCAAACGTACTTCATTATCCGAATACAAAACCCAGAACAGGGGAGGTGTAGGCCAGAAAAGTGCCGCCACCCGTGACCAGGATTTCTTGGAACACTTGTTCGTGGCGACCAACCACAATTATTTATTGATCTTTACCCAAAAAGGAAAATGTTTCTGGATGCGTGTGTATGAAATTCCGGAAGGAAGCAAATCGAGCAAAGGAAGGGCATTACAGAACCTGATCAACATCGAAAGTGACGATAAGGTGAAAGCATTCATCTGTACGCAGGATTTGAAAAACGAAGAATACATCAACAGCCACTACGTCATCATGGCCACCAAACAAGGTCAGGTCAAGAAAACTTCCCTGGAAAGATACTCACGCCCTAGGGTAAACGGTGTGGCCGCCATTACCATCAAGGACGATGACGAACTATTGGAAGCCAAACTCACCAACGGCGAGAGCCAGGTGTTGATTGCAGTCAAATCAGGAAAACTCGTGCGTTTCGAAGAAAGCAAAACCCGTCCAATGGGAAGAACTGCTTCCGGCGTACGCGGTATTACCTTACAGGATGATAAAGATGAAGTGATTGGCATGGTTTCTGTAAATGACATGGAAAGCGAAATCCTCGTTGTGGCAGAAAACGGTTATGGCAAACGTTCTTCCATTGATGAGTACCGAATTACCAACCGTGGCGGAAAAGGCGTTAAAACCTTGAATATCACGGAAAAAACAGGTAAATTGATTTCCATCAACAATGTGACTGATGCCGATGATTTGATGATTATCAACAAATCAGGATTGACCATCAGGATGGAAGTATCAGATTTGCGTGTGATGGGAAGGGCTACTCAAGGTGTCCGACTGATTAACATCAAGGAAAACGACTCTATTGCAGCCGTGACCAAGGTGATGCGTGAAGACGAAATAGATGAGGCCATCGAACTGGATGAAAACGGTAATGTAATCCACCATCATGAAACATCAGGAAGCACCCCTTCAGATGAAGGAACCGCTCCAGATGCTGACGATGCAGATGAAGCTGAAACCGAAGAATAATTAATATTAAACTATAGTTGTAAAAGCCATATTTCTGATACTAAAACTATTATGATGTATGGCTTTTCTGTTAAATTAAAAACTAAAAATTACCATCATGAAAATTAAGAATATCCTGTTGGCAGGCACCTTATTGGTTTCAGTATTGGCATCGGCCCAAAAAGACGAGTTGAAAACGTTGAAAAAAATCTATACCAAAGACAAGCCTTCAGCATCTGATGTCACAGACTACAAATCGGCAGTGGGCAAGTTACAAGGTTTGGCTACTGAAAATGAAGATAAAATTTACCTGGATTTTTACAAATCGGTATTGCCTATGGTAGAAGTTTCTGCTATGGACAAAATGCCAGGCATAGCCCAGCTGCAAAAAATGTACAGCCCACAGGCCATACCCCAAATAGCCAGTGCAACCAAAGCAGTATTGGACTATGAAAAAAAAACCGGAAAAAAAATCCTGACTGACAACATCACTGAAGATATTGCTGTGGAAGCTTCTGTTTTTACTGAAGTAGCTGTACAATTAAGTAAAGCCCAAAAAGATGCTGAAGCCGCAGAAATCATGTATGCCGTGTACCAACTGGATCCTAAAAGACAGGACAATCTGTTTTATGCGGCAAGCCTGGCAGTCAACGGCAAGCAATTTGATAAAGCGCTTCAATATTATCGGGAATTAAAAACCCTGAATTATACCGGTGAGGGAACACTTTATTACGCCTACAATAAAGGCAATAAAGTTGATGAATACTTTTTGACCAATGAGCAGCGGGCCAACTTTATCAAATTAGGCACCCACGAAAAACCGCACGATGAAAAAGTGCCTTCCAAAAAAGGTGAAATCTACAAAAACATTGCCCTAATTTTGGTCGATCAAGGAAAAACGGAAGAAGCGAAACAAGCTTTCGCAGACGCCAAAACAGTAGACCCAAACGATACTACTTTATTGCTTACTGAAGCCAACCTGTATCTGAAAAGCAACGACATCCCGAATTATACCCGTCTGGTAAACGAAGCACTACAAAAAGAACCAAACAATGCTGATTTGGTATACAATTTAGGAGTGGTTAGTGCCGACGCAAACAAATTGGATGTGGCCGAAAGCTATTACAAAAAGGCTATCGAAATTGACCCCAACTTCTTTAATGCCTACTTAAACTTGGCAGAATTAAAAATGCGCAACGATAAAAAATTTGTTGATGAAATCAATAAATTAGGTACTTCAGACAAAGAATTGAAAAGATACGAAGTGTTGAAAGGAGAACGAAACAAAAATTTTGCGTCGGTTTTGCCCTTATTGGAAAAAGCAGTAGAGCTTAAACCAGACAATGAAGACGCGAAAAGAACCTTGCTGAGTATATACAATGCCATGGAAATGACAGAAAAATACAAAGCCCTGAAAGCAAAAATGTAAAATATTTCCGCATACAAACAAAAACGTCCATTTGAACAATGGACGTTTTTTTTATATCATTTTTTTGATGACCCGCAAACGGTGGGTATGCCGGTTTTGTTCCGCGTTATAAATCCCGAGGTGGTCAAGGCGGTCTATGCGTACTTTTCCACTG
>CAZXRX010000118.1:0-4048 GCA_964642945.1 uncultured Flavobacterium sp.
GGCTATACTGCTGCCATTTATGCCGCCAGGGCGAATATGTACCCGGTTTTATACCAAGGAACCCAACCAGGAGGCCAACTGACCACCACCAATGAAGTAGAAAACTGGCCGGGAAACCCTGAAGGCATCACCGGGCCTGAAATGATGGTCCAGATTCAGGAACAGGCCAAGCGTTTCGGAACCGACGTCCGTGATGGTTGGGCCACGAAAGTAGATTTTTCCGGACCCATCCATAAAGTATGGATCAATGACACCAAAGAAATCCATTGTGAAACCGTTATCATTTCTACAGGGGCTTCTGCCAAATACCTCGGCTTACCCTCAGAACAACACTACCTGCAAATGGGTGGCGGAGTTTCTGCCTGCGCGGTCTGCGACGGATTTTTCTACCGCAACCAGGAAGTAGTGATTGTCGGTGCGGGTGATTCTGCCTGTGAAGAGGCCCATTACCTGTCCAAATTGTGTAAAAAAGTGACGATGTTGGTCAGAAGCGACAAATTCAGGGCTTCCAGGATTATGGAAGAACGCGTACGCAAAACCGAAAATATTGAAATCTTACTCCACCATGAAACTGAAGAAGTAATGGGAGACGGACAAGTGGTAACTTCCGTTAAGGCCAAAAACCGCGCGACCGGTGAAATTACCGAAATCCCGGCGACAGGTTTCTTCGTGGCCATCGGACACAAACCCAACACCGATATTTTTGCCGATTACCTCAACCTGGACGAAACCGGATATATTATCAACATCCCCGGCACTTCCAAAACCAATGTGGAGGGTGTATTTGTGGGTGGCGATGCGGCCGACCACGTATACCGTCAGGCGATTACAGCTGCGGGAACCGGTTGTATGGCAGCTTTGGATGCCGAACGCTATCTGGCTGCAAAAGAGTAAATAATTCCCTTTTTATAAAAAAAGCCGTCTTGTTGGTACAGGACGGCTTTTCTTTTATAGGCTGATGAATTTAATCATTCATCGAAATCAAAAACTCTTCATTATTTCTGGTCTTTTTAAATCGGTCGTTGATGAAATCCATGGCTTCCACAGGGTTCATGTCGGCCAGATACTTACGCATAATCCACATGCGTTGGATGGTTTTCTCATCCAGCAACAAATCATCACGGCGCGTGCTCGATGAAGTAAGGTCAATGGCCGGGAAAATACGTTTGTTGGCAATTTTACGGTCAAGCTGCAATTCCATATTACCGGTACCCTTGAATTCCTCAAAGATGACCTCATCCATTTTGGAACCGGTTTCGGTCAATGCCGTGGCGATGATACTCAACGAACCGCCATTTTCAATGTTACGGGCCGCCCCGAAGAAACGTTTCGGCTTTTGTAGTGCGTTGGCATCCACACCACCTGATAATACTTTACCGGATGCCGGTTGCACGGTGTTGTAGGCACGGGCCAGACGCGTAATCGAATCGAGCAGGATGACTACATCGTGCCCACATTCTACCAAACGCTTGGCTTTTTCCAACACAATATTGGCCACTTTTACGTGACGGTCTGCGGGTTCATCAAAGGTAGAAGCAATGACTTCTCCCCTAACGCTCCGCTGCATATCGGTTACCTCTTCAGGACGCTCATCAATCAGTAAAACAATCAGGTATACTTCAGGATGGTTGGCAGCGATAGAGTTGGCAATGTCTTTCAACAGCATCGTTTTACCGGTTTTCGGCTGTGCGACAATCATCCCACGCTGGCCTTTTCCGATAGGGGAAAATAAATCGATGATGCGGGTGGAAATCGAGGCGTTCCTGCCCGCCAGGTTGAATTTGACTTCCGGAAACAAAGGCGTCAGGTGTTCAAATGACACACGGTCTCTTACCACTTGTGGGTCATGGCCGTTGATTTTCAGTACGCGCACCAACGGAAAGAACTTCTCTCCTTCTTTGGGCGGACGTACCACACCTTTCACAGTATCCCCGGTTTTGAGTCCGAACAGGCGGATTTGTGAGGTAGACAAATAAATATCATCGGGTGAAGCGAGGTAATTGTAATCAGAAGAACGCAGGAATCCGTAACCGTCGGGCATCATTTCGAGTACACCTTCACTTTCTATGATACCGTCAAATTCGTAATCGGCATCGCGGAAATTATTGTTCTTTTTGTTTTTGTGGTTGGGGTTCTGGTTCGGATTGATGTTGCCGTTGGGTTCGCGGTTGGCTTTTGGTTCAGCCTGATTGCCTTCAACTTGGTTCGGGTTATTGTTGCCGTTTCCGTTATGGTTTGGGTTGTTTTGTTTGAATTTGTTGCCACCAGACGGCATAGTCGTTTCATTTTCACTTTTTTCATCCGTAGCCGTAGTCATTTCTGCTGCTTCGGGCTGTGGATTGGCGTTGTCGTTGGTTTTGGCAAACTTTTCCTTTTTCTTGAATTTCTGGTTCTTGTTGGGTATTATCGGAGTGTTTTCGGGAGCAGCATTTTCCTGAAGCGGTTCTGCCACACGGTTTTCATTGGTAGCTTCCTGTGAAAACAAATTTTGGTTTTGGTTGTTTTCCGGTGTTTTTTTCTCACCGGTGATGCGGGCCCTTTTTTGTTTGCCCCCATCCTGTTCCACTTGCTTTGCCGGTTGGCTATCGCTGTTGTCCCGGGAAATCCGTTCTTTTTTATTGTCAGGGGTTGGGGCTGAATTTCCACCGGCACTGGCGGCCTGTTGTTCGATGATTAAATCAATCAACTTTTCTTTTTTTACTCCGGCAAATTTGATGGTTTTGGCCAATTTGGCAATGTCCTGAAGCTCAGTCAGCTTCATTCCTTTTAATGCAGACTTATCAAACATAAATGTTTATATGGATTTTAAAATTGAATAACAATACTAATGGGTAGTGATTTTTTGTTTGGGGGAACCTCCGATATATGAAGTACTTACGGATTTGTTATGCAATAATACGAATAAATTTCGTTCACGCAATAGTTTTTTAAAAAAAGAAAATCTATTTTTGCTATCCATTAGTAACAAAATGATACAGCGGATTCAGACAGTTTATATGGCGGTTGTGGTTATCATTAACCTAATTTTACCTTTTGTCCCATTATGGACAGTGGGTGGAAAACCGTTTTATTACATGCAGAGCATGCCTTATTCGATCCTATTGGGTTTGAGCACCGCTCTTGCAATCATCAGCATTTTCTCATTCAAAAAAAGACAGCAACAATTTGTTATGAACAGATTGAACATGATATTGAATTTAATTTTATTAGGATTATTTGTGTACCGGACACTAAATTTATCTGGAGGGACGGCGTTAGTCCCTGAGAAAGGTATTGGGATGTTCTTGCCTGTAATTTCTATCGTTATGCTGGTTTTGGCCAACAAAGCCATCAAAAAGGACGAAGATCTCGTAAAATCTGTGGACCGATTGCGATAAACCTATAAACTTAGTTTATTTAGTGCGTTGAAATCCGGAGCGAAAGTTCCGGATTTTTTTGTTTTGGGCGTTGCGCAAGCGCCGGGCTTTCGGCTGCACGTGGTGCCTGCCTCTATCCCTAACGCGGAAACGCTGTGCTATAGAAACGGCTACACCTTTAGAGACGTTTGCTTGCGCCTGTAGCTATCGCTCAAGTCGCTGCGCTTCACTACAGAAACGCCCTACGGGCTATAGAAACTTACTAGGTCGTTTTGATTTTTAGCTTTATCTGTTTTTTTTGAAGTCTAATAATCCAAAGCGAAGCGTTTCCATAGCGAAGCGTTTCTGCAGCGAAGCGTTTCTATAGCAAAGCATTTCTATAGCGAAGCGTTTCAATAGCGTAGCGTTTCCACAGCGTAGCGTTTCCATAGCGTAGCGTTTCTGCAGCGAAGCGTTTCTATAGCGAAGCGTTTCCATAGGCGCAGCCGTTTCTATTTCTTCCCTATCTCAATAATCTCCAAATTCCCAATCTTCTCCCCGTCAATCTCAAAACGCAACATCGTCCGGACCTGGTGGAAACCATAAATGCCGCAAGCCCCCGGATTCATGTGTAGCAAGCCCAATGTTTGGTCAAACTGCACCTTTAATATATGCGAATGTCCGCTGATAAAAAGCTTGGGCGGTCGCGTCAT
>CAZXRX010000119.1:0-3956 GCA_964642945.1 uncultured Flavobacterium sp.
AAATAATCTTCGATTGCATTTTTTTGTCGTATACAATATTGAAAGCAGCGAAAAACTTTCCTGGGTTATTGAATTGATTTTTAACGTCGACCTTGTTGGAATTCCCGTCTGGGGAAATGGTAAAACACAGTTCTGAATTTATGCCATAACCGCCTTTAAAAAGAACAAACTTTTCTTTTTCCAGCGCATGGCTGACCAAACTCCTGAAAAAATGGAGCGTTGATCCCTTATAGCATTTTTCGCGAAGGCCGACTGTCTTTTCATTTGAATTGATATCTTCAAATCTGGCTACACCCACATAAAGACTCCGGGTTGCATAATGGGAATCAATACTTAAATGACTGAATTTGACTTCGAAATCAACTAATTCATAGACGATTCTATACCCTAACAGCTCATTCATAATGATTAACGGCTCGTCAGCATAGGCTTTAAACCTGTATGCAGTCTCATCATATTCAAAATAAAGCGCGTCTTCATTTTCAATTTTTGCTTTTTTGCCTAAAGGCGTATCACCAAGAAATTGCTCCCTGAAAAGCCTTAATTTTTCCTTTCTTGAAAAACGGTCTTTTTTTACAATGACTTCCTCCAGTGAATCGACTTTTTCTTTTAAGGTAATAGTAAGCGGATTAGCGGTATCAAAATCTTTAATGAATTGGGTTTGGTATCCGATGAAACTGATGACCAGGACACTTTTTAGTTGGGTGTCGTATCGCAAAGTAAATTCGCCGTTTTTATCGGCTATGGTAGCAATTGTCGTTCCGTCAAAATAGATATTAGCCCCCGTTAGTCCCTGATTGTTTTCATCAAGGATTTTTCCGCTGATTACCTGGGCTGAAGAAGCCAGGGAAATAAACAGTATAAAAAACAGGAATTTCAGCATACAATAGGTTAAAAAATATCAAGACTCCCTTTCCCCTCCCTTATGACTTCCGGTTCGTAGCCTGACAAGTCAATAATGGTGGAAGGCGTGTTGTCACCGTAACCGCCATCTACGACCAAATCGACCACGTTTTGCCATTTTTCGAATATCAGTTCCGGATCGGTGGAATACTCCAATACTTCATCATCATCGTGTATTGAAGTCGAAACAATCGGGTTGCCCAGCATTTTAACAATGTCGATTACGATGTTGTTGTCTGGCACCCGGATGCCGACGGTTTTCTTTTTGCGGAATTCCTTGGGCAAATCATTGTTTCCGGGCAAAATGAACGTATAGGGTCCGGGTAATGCCCTTTTGAGAATTTTAAAGGTTGCCGTATCTATCTGTTTTACATAGTCTGAAAGGTTACTTAAGTCACTGCAAACGAACGAAAAATTCGCTTTTTCAAGCTTGATGCCCTTGATTTTGGCGATGCGTTCGAGTGCCTTGGTATTGGTGATGTCGCAGCCCAGCCCATACACTGTGTCGGTCGGATAAATAATCAAACCACCGTTGCGCAAAACCTCCACCACTTTTTTGATCGCGGCTTCGTTGGGATTGTCTTCGTAAATTTTTATGAATTGTGCCATGGATTGGTACTATTTTTGAAAGTTATCCGTTAAGATAGAATAAATTACGGATGTTATCCCAAAGATACTTATAAGCTATGAAAACCCCCAAATTATTTTCCTTTTTTATTGCATTGTTCCTGATGGTACTTACTTCCTGTACTACAGACAACAGCAATACCAACAATACCGAAACCGAAAAAAACCTGGTGAATGTAAGCTACGGCAGCCATCCGCAACAGGTATTCGATTTGTATTTGCCTGCGAACCGTTCCTCTGCAACCACAAAAACACTGATTCTGGTGCATGGTGGTGGCTGGACCGCCGGAGACAAGGCCGATATGGTGTATGTAACCAACATCATCAAACAATATTTACCCGGTTATGCCGTAGCCAACATGAATTACAGGTTGGCATCAGCCGGAAACCCTGCTTTTCCGATGCAGGTGGATGATTTGGCTGCCGTAGTGGCCAAACTTCGCAATACTTCAGATTATGGTATCTCGGAAGATTTTGGATTTATAGGCGTAAGTGCAGGCGGACACCTTTCGCTATTGTACAGTTACGCCCATAATGCCAATAACGACGTCAAGATGGTTTGCAGTATTGTAGGACCTACTGATTTTACCGATGCCAATTACGTCAACAACCCCACCCTGACGGCCATGTTTGCTACGGCCACGGGTGTGAATTATGCGGATAATCCTGGCTATTACCAACAATTGAGTCCGTTATACAGGGCCACAACGGCTGCCCCGCCTACGATTTTGTTTTATGGAAATGCCGATCCTTTGATTCCGACCACCCAGGGTGTGAACCTGCACAACAAACTCGATCAGTTATCGGTTTACAATGAATTCAACCTCTACAATGGCGGACATGGCGACTGGGCCATCAACGACCAACTGGACGCCTATGGCAAGTTGGTCACTTTCATTCAAAATAAATTCTAGCCGATTACCTCCAGCTTGGCGAAACGCAGCAGTAGTTTTTTGATGCCGCCGACTTCAAACTTGATTTCGGCTTTTTTATCTGCCCCGACGCCTTCCAGATTCAGGATTTCCCCTTTGCCGAAACGCTCGTGCATGACGATATTGCCAACCGCCAATTTGTTGTCAAACAGGTTGGCGTTGTTGCTGGGCGCGTTGCCAACGGGTTTCAGTTTTCTGATGGTGGAAGAGGAAACAGGCACATCCCCATACTTTTTTGGAGGGATTCCGGCGACGGGTTTTGACAACCGCAGTTTTGATTTGTCAATATCCCCAAAAATATCCAGGTCAATGGTCGGTTTGTAGCGGTAGCCATTGTCCATTACGGGGTTGATGTATTCAAGGTAATTGTCGTTGATTTCTTCAATAAAACGGGACGGTTCGCTGTCGGTCAGTTTGCCCCAACGGTAACGCGATTGCGCATACGTCAGGTAGGCCTGGTGTTCGGCACGGGTAAGCGCCACATAAAACAAACGGCGCTCTTCTTCCAACTCGCTTCGGGTATTCAGGCTCATGGCGCTGGGGAACAAATCTTCTTCCATTCCAACCACAAATACATAAGGAAATTCAAGTCCTTTCGCCAAATGGATGGTCATGAGTGCCACGCGGTCTTCATCGCCGGTGTCTTTATCGAGGTCTGTGGCCAAGGCAACGTCTTCGAGAAATTCCGACAAGGCGCCACGGGCCCCATCGACCTCTTTCTGGCCTTCGGTAAAATCCTTGATTCCGTTGAGCAATTCTTCTATGTTTTCGATACGGGCAATGCCTTCGGGAGTTCCGTCTTTTTTGAGTTCCTGTACCAAACCTGTTTTTTTGGTTACGTGGTCGGCCAGGTAAAAGGCATCCTGGTTTTCGTTAATGACCTGGAAACTCTTGATCATCATCACAAAATCTTCGAGTTTGGCCTTGGTTCCCGAATTGAGTTTCAAGTCAATTTTATCGATATTTTCCATCACCTCAAAAACCGAACGTTTGTAATGATTGGCAGCCACGGTGAGTTTTTCGACTGTGCTGTCACCGATTCCCCTGGCCGGATAATTGATGACCCTGATCAACGCTTCTTCGTCTTTGGGGTTGATCACCAAGCGCAGGTAACACAATACATCCTTGATTTCCTTGCGCTGGTAGAAAGACAAGCCACCGTAAATGCGGTATGGGATGTCGCGTTTGCGCAGGGCATCTTCCATGGCACGGGATTGCGCATTGGTACGGTACAGAATGGCAAACTGCCCATTGAGCATTTGGTGCTGCATTTTCTGTTCCCAGATGGTGCTGGCCACAAAACGGCCTTCTTCCCCATCAGTAATGCTGCGGTGTACTTTTATTTTTGGTCCGAAATCGTTGGCCGTCCAGACCACTTTATCGAGCTTGACCTTGTTTTTGTCTATGATGGAATTGGCCGCTTCGACTATATTTTTGGTCGAACGGTAATTCTGCTCCAAACGGTAGGTTTTTACATTGTCGTAATCTTTCTGG
>CAZXRX010000120.1:0-3946 GCA_964642945.1 uncultured Flavobacterium sp.
GGCGATATGGTGTCTAAAAGAGTTGGTGGCCTGCTTCCGCTCAATTACGGCATAGAATAAAAAAAACGCCCTTAAATAAAGGCGTTTATGTTTTCTATTCTCTGTTTTTTCTTAAGGTTTCTTCATCTCCTTTTCAATCATCTCGTAAAACTCATCAATTTTCGGCAGTACTACAATACGCGTTCTTCTGTTGATGGCACGGTTGTCTGCACTGTTGTTGTCTACTAACGGAATGTATTCACTGCGTCCGGCGGCTATCAGTTGTTTTGGGTTTACGCCCAGGTCTTTGGTCAGTACACGCACAATGGCTGTGGCGCGTTTGACGCTCAAATCCCAATTGTCAAGCAAGACGGCATTTCCTGTAAAAGGGACGTTATCGGTATGGCCTTCGACCATGCATTCAAAAGTAGGTTTGTCTTTGACCACCTTGGCGACTTTGCCCAGAATTTCCTTGGCACGGTCACTGATTACATAACTACCGCTTTTGAACAACAATTTGTCGGAGATGGAAATAAAAACCACACCTTTTTCTACATTCACTTCAATATCAGGATCAGAAATCCCTACCGAACTTTTCAGGCTGGTCACCAAAGCCAGTGTCACACTGTCTTTCTTGGTCAGGGCATCCTGCATCCTTGAAATTTTGAGGTCTTTTTCCTTGATGGTTTCAAGGGCTTTTTCGATGTTCTGGGCACCTTGCGTAGTCAAAACCGTCATGTCTTTGGAAGCACTGATCAACTGGGAGTTTGTGCTTTTAAGGTTCTCGTTCTGTTGGCTCAGGGCATTTTTTTCGGTCAGGCACAAATTCAGTTTCATCGTGGTTGAATTCAATAAATCCTGGCAATCCTTGTTTTTTTGCTCCAGTTCGGCAATTTTTTTCTTGGTGCCGCAAGACGTCAGGGTCAGGCCGGCAAGGGCAATGATAAAAAATACTTTCCTCATAATGTTTGAATTTAATTCATACAAAATTACAGATTTAAAAACCGGTAAAACTTAAAAAAAATATAAAGTATGGCTTGGTTTTACTGAAAAACCTTGATTTTCCTGATGAAGTAATTATAAACGATGCTTTGGCTGCGGAAGTAATTTTTGTTTTGTGAGCCACTTCTTTTTTTCAGGTTCCTGGAAATCAAGTGGTAAAAATGGAAATGCGCCTTGATGATGGCCCAACAATGCGTGAATTTTCCTTGAAATACAAACTGGATTCCAGCCACGCCATCCAAAACCAATCTTATAAAAATGATAGGAAAGAGCTGGCTCTTGGGGAGGTTTTTGAGCAACATCAGCAGGGAATTCCTGAAATTGAGGAAGGTTTTCCTGGGGTTGCTGCTTTCCAATGTGGCACCACCGACGTGATAAACAGTTGATTGTGGGGTATATTTGATGTGATGCCCTGCATTTTTGGCACGCCAGCACAAATCAATTTCTTCCTGATGGGCAAAAAAATCAGCATCAAAACCCTGTAGTTGCCTGAATACTTCCTTCCGGATAAAAAAACAGGCACCCGATGCCCAGAAAATTTCCTTTTCGTCGTTGTATTGCCCATGGTCTTTTTCTATCAAATTGAATACCCGTCCCCGGCAATAAGGATAGCCATATTTATCGAGGTAACCACCGGCAGCTCCGGCATATTCAAAATAGTCCTTGTTTTTGTAGTCGCGTATTTTGGGCTGGATGATGGCCGTGTTGGGTTCGTTTTCAAACAACGATAGAATAGGGGACAGCCAGTTTTGGGTCACTTCGATATCTGAGTTGACCAAGGCATAATAGGGTTCTTCCACTTGTTGCAAGGCCACATTGTATCCCTTTGCAAAACCGTAATTGCCCTCATTTTGGATGATTTTGACTGTCGGAAACTGTGCCTTTACCAAATCCACAGAATTGTCGTCAGAGGCGTTGTCGGCTACATAAATTTCCGCTTCTTCCGAAAAGGAAACCACCGAAGGCAGGAATTGCTGCAACAGTTGGGCGCCGTTCCAGTTCAGTATGACAACCGCTATTTTTTTATTTGACATTACAGGGTGGTTTCAGTTTTAAATTCAGGCAATTCCTTCAGGAAAACATATTGTCCGTTTTCGAAATCCATCTGACAAAAGTAATGATTTAAGCCGTTGGTCACCATCAGGTATTTGGCTTTCAGCGTGAGGTTGTAGCGGGCAATCTGATCAAAGGTGTTTTGTGTTATAGGGATGTTAGGCGCTTTACATTCTACCAATAAAAAAATATTCCCATCAGACTGATAAACAACAATGTCGTATCTTTTATTTAAATCATTTATTTTAAGTAATTTTTCTACGTTGATGTACGATTTCGGGTAATTTTTATCTATCTGCAAAAAGCTAACCACATGTTGCCTTACCCATTCTTCGGGCGTAAGAATGATAAATTTTTTCCTGATTTCATCAAAGATGGCTACTTTATTTTCACTATTTTTGAACCGGAACGGATAAGCCGGAAAATTCAGTTTTTGCATGCCGTAAAGTTATTGTCAATTAAACAAATAACCAAATTAACTTATTTTGGACGAAGTACTCAAAATTATCAACGATATCAAGTCTGGCCACATCAAACCCATTTATTTCCTGATGGGGGAAGAGCCTTATTATATCGATCGGCTTACCGAATATATCGAAAACAACATCCTCACCGAAGACGAAAAAAGTTTCAACCAGATGGTGATGTATGGCCGTGACTGCACGGTAGATGATATTGTTTCGAATGCCAAACGTTACCCGATGATGGCCGAAAGACAGGTGATTGTGGTCAAGGAAGCCCAGGATTTGTCGCGCACGATTGACCAACTGGAAAGCTATGCCGAAAATCCGCAGGCAACCACTGTACTCGTTTTTGCCTATAAATACAAAACCCTCGACAAACGGAAAAAACTCGTCAAATTGCTTGACAAACATGGGGTGGTTTTTGAAAGCAAAAAACTCTATGAAAACCAGGTGGGCGAATGGCTCAAGCGCATCCTTCAAGGCAAAAAACTCAGCATAGAACCCAAAGCTGCTGCCATGTTTGTCGATTTTTTGGGAACTGATTTGAGCCGTATTGCCAATGAAATCAACAAACTGACCATTATTTTACCACCCGGAAGCACTATCACACCGGCCATTATCGAAGAAAACATAGGTTTCAGTAAAGATTTCAACCCGTTTGAACTGCGGAAAGCCATAGGAGAAAAAAACCAATTCAAGGCCTACCAGATTGCCGATTATTTCGCGCAAAACCAAAAGGACAACCCGAACGTACTTACCATTGGGTTGGTTTTCGGTTTTTTTTCGCAACTACTGCTTTACCACGGTTTGAAGGACAAAAACCCAAAAAATGTTGCCACAGTCTTAAAGGTAAACCCTTATTTTCTCAAAGATTATGATGTGGCCTTACGCAACTACCCCATGCGCAAAGTAAGCAGTATAGTGGCTGCCCTGCGCGATGTGGATGTCAAAAGTAAAGGGGTTGGGGCCAATGCCTTGCCTCCGGGAGATTTGTTGAAGGAGATGCTGATTAAAATTTTCAATTAACTATTACTTCGCCATAAAAAATGTTTAAAAATCCGCCAATTTTGATGATATTTGCAATCCTTAATAAAAAAACAAACAGACTATGTCAATGAATAAAAATACCATTTTCGGCTGGGCCACCCTCATCATGATTATCATGGGATTAACCTTGATTGCCTTGGGGGTGTTCCGTTACAATGAGAGCGCCGGTTGGGGATTTGGTGCTACAGGCGTAGGTTTTCTGGCCAATGCCTGGGTATTCAGTTCCTTAAAAGGGCGCGTTTAAACAATTAAAAGATTGAAAGATTAAATAATTCAAAAAGCCAAAATCCTTTTTTTAATTTGTCATCCCAAATCTTTTAATCTTTAAATTTTTCAATCACTAAATCTTTAAATAACATAATTATGTCAGACGATAAGAAAGTAATATTTTCCATGCAACG
>CAZXRX010000121.1:0-3827 GCA_964642945.1 uncultured Flavobacterium sp.
TGGGTGACCGTCCGGGAGGATACACCCGTATCATCAAAATGGGTAACCGTCTTGGGGATAACGCTGATATGGCCATGATCGAATTGGTAGACTTCAACGAATTGTATAACGGAGGCAAAAAAGAGGAGAAAAAAGGTAAAACACGTCGTGCCAAGAAATCGGCTACGACTGCTGCTGCACCTGCTGCTCCTAAAGCTGAAGCTGCACCTGCTGTAGAAGAAGCCAAAGTGGAAGACACCGTAGTAGAAACTCCTGCAGTTGAAGAAACTGTAGTGGAAACTCCGGTTGTTGAAACTCCAGCTGCTGAAGAAGCACCAGTTGAAGAGACTCCGGTTGCAGAAGCACCAGAAGCTCCGGCTGATGACAAACCGGCTGACGAATCAACCGAAGAAGAAAAGAAAGAAGAATAATGAATTCCGATTCTTAAATATAAAAGGATAAGCTAATTTAGTTTATCCTTTTTTTTTAGAATTTTTTGAAGCCAATCCTGCTTTCCGCTTTTATCTTTTTGTTGTGTCACCTGTGCAAGCCCAGGATGTCAAAACAAAAAGGATAACCGCTGCAATCAGGGCTAGGACACCAGCCTCAAAACAACGACTGTTCATAAAGTTTGACAAATCATTTTTACATTTATTATTGAATACACTAAATTTGCACAACTACAACACACACTACCATGCAATACAACACACGACCACAAGCTATTTTACTACTGGCTGATGGCACCATTTTTTATGGCAAATCCATCGGAATTTCAGGCACCACCTTTGGGGAAGTCTGTTTCAACACCGGAATGACAGGTTATCAGGAAATTTTTACAGACCCATCCTATTTCGGGCAAATCATGGTGGCCACCAACCCACACATCGGGAATTACGGGGTGAATGCCAACGAAGTCGAAGCCGACAAAATCATGATTTCGGGCTTGGTTTGCAAGAATTTCAGTTTCAACCATTCGCGTCCCGATTCCGAAAGCAACCTGTACGACTATTTCGAAAAGCAAAACCTCGTTTGCATTTCTGATGTCGACACCAGGGCACTCGTGAGTTACATCCGTGACCATGGTGCGCAAAACGCCGTCATCTGTACGGATGGTACGCCTATTGAAGAATTGAAAAAACAGCTGGCAAATGTCCCCAATATGGAAGGTTTGGAACTGGCCTCGAAAGTTTCAACCAAGGAACCTTATTTCTTCGGCGATGAAAAGGCCACTTACAAAATATCAGCGCTTGATTTGGGTATCAAACGCAATATCCTGCGCAACCTTGCCAAAAGGGATTGTTACATCAAGGTGTTTCCTTTTGACGCCACTTTTGAGGAGATGAAAGCCTTCAACCCTGATGGGTACTTCCTTTCCAACGGTCCTGGCGACCCAGACCCTTTGTTTGGCGCGATAGCGATTGCAAAAGAAATTTTGAAAACAGAAACACCCTTATTCGGAATATGCCTTGGGCATCAGGTAATTGCCCTGGCCAATGGCATTTCTACCTACAAAATGTTCAATGGGCATCGTGGCATCAACCATCCGGTGATGAACCTCCTTACCGGTAAAGGGGAAATCACTTCACAAAACCACGGTTTTGCCGTCAACAGGGAAGAACTGGAAAAACATCCGGATCTGGAAATTACCCATTACCACCTCAATGACCATACGGTGGCGGGAATGCGAATGAAATCAAAAAATTGTTTTTCGGTACAGTACCATCCGGAAGCCAGTCCAGGCCCGCACGATGCTTCTTATCTTTTTGATGATTTTATAACGAACATAAAAAATACCAGGCGCCCACAGTTAATTTCAAACTAAACATAAGGGTTGTAAGCGCCCGGATTTTCCATTAATCAAATTACTCAGCCTCAGCGTATGTGATGCTGTTGTGTATGTCTTCAAATTTGGAGTTGTATTTGAGGAAGGTACGGTTGGTTTTATACCAGTTGTTGTACAGTTGTTTTTTCTGCCTTTGGATGCTGGCCAAGGTATCAAATACCCGGTTTTTCTTGTAGTTGTAGATTCTTACGGCATTGTTGTATTGCTCAATAGACTCCGGGGTATAGGTTTCCTGGTTTTTGATGGCTTGAAAAGCAACATATTCGTCGGCAAAATTATTGAAAAGTTCCGCTATCTGGAGATTTTGGTTTTTGAGGAAATTGGCAAACGCAATGGTAGCCTCATTCAACGAATTGTCTTTGTATACATCTTTGTACGTATTGGTTTTTTCCATTACCTCGAGATACAATTTATCTGAAGCCACGATACAATCCCTGAAGTCATTGATATTAACTTTATTTACCGAGGCAATCATTTTCTGGTCAATCACATTCATTTTGTAAAAAAGGATGTTTTGGTAACCGTTGTATTCAAACAGGTTGTCACACACCACATTTTCTGCGGTCAGGTTGTATTTTGAACCAAAACTTACCTTCGTGTCTTCATAGTTTTTTAATTCCCTGAAGTAGTCCAAGAGGTTGGCTTCTTTTTGACCGATGTTTTTCTCTATGGTGCAAACATCATAGGCTGTCTGTGCTTCATAATCATTCAAAATCAAGGATCCGTTGGTCATGCAGTCAATGGTTTTGGCATTCATCCGCATGAAACTGTCACGCAGTTCCGTATTTTTCTGGAACCCGATATCATTTTTCTCCAGGATGTTGTTGATGTTTTTCAATTTTTCCACTATTCTTGTCGAAGTGGCATCAGCTCTTGATTCCAATTGGTTTTCGATGATGCTTTGCGAGTATTCAATCAAGGATTTTTTGATATACATCTCATTTTTTGCAAAATCATCGGTATAGGCCTTGATGTTTCTGTAGCCGGCGGTTTTGAATCCTTGGGCCGATACCAATACCGGAAATAAAATAACAGCTACCCCCATTTTCAAGCTTGCCAGGGTACCTGTTTTGTTACTGTTTTTTGAGTCTAGATTTTTCATAGTAGGTAGCATTTTTATTTGATGTAAAATTAACCCTGCCACCCCTGAAACTTCTTATATTAAATTGACTGAAAATTCTATAATTCCAATCTTGGGCAAAAAAAAGGATTTCATTTAAGAAATCCTTTCTGAATCAGTCCACATTCGTGAGTTTGTCTTTGAGGTTTTCAAACTCGGTATTGTTTTTTATCCACCTGCTGTTGGTTTTGTACCAGGCATCCACCATTTCCTTTTTCCTTACCTGTACTTCATATAAGGTGTCAAAAAAGTTGTTTTTATGCATATTGTAAAGCCTTACTTCGGCATTGTAGGCGCTGTCAGATATGGTTTTGTCTGCTTTTACTTTTTCGAGCTCATTGGCAGCCATGACATAATTGATGTAAGGGGTTTGCAGTATTTCTTTTTGTTTTACCATGAAATTAATCAGGTTTACATTGGCATTGTTTAAGGAAGTATCCTTGAAATCATCCCTGTATTCGTCTGTTTTCTGGGTGCATTCCATACCAACACTCTGCATATAACTAAAACATTCCTTCACTTTTTCGATGTTTTTTTCTTTGAGTAACTGGGTCAGTTTTTCATCCAGCACGTTCATCTTGTAAAAAATAATGTTTTGGTAAGCATTTGATTCGAAAGCATTTTTGGTCTTGATTTCCTCTTTGATAATGACGGCATATTTGGCCGCAAACTCCCTTTTTTCATTTTCATAGTCGATCAGACCTTTGTAATAGCCGCTCAGCTCCTTTTCTTTATTGGAAAAATTCTTCAGCAGTTGCGGATAATCCAATGCGGCTTGGGCACTGTAATCGTTCAATATCAAGACCTTGTTCCTTAATAAGGTAATGGTTCTCGAATTCATCCTGATGAAGGCATCGCGAAGGGTTACATCGCCCATCATGC
>CAZXRX010000122.1:0-3495 GCA_964642945.1 uncultured Flavobacterium sp.
AAGAAGTCTAAGTCGTCTAAATGGTCTAACATTCCAATACTATTTTTCTCTAATGTAAATATCAATCGGCACGCCCGAAAAATCCCAGTTTTCCCTGATTTTATTCTCCAGGAAACGTTTGTAGGGCTCTTTCACATATTGTGGCAAATTGGCAAAAAACACAAACTGTGGCGTTGGTGTAGGCAACTGCATGCAATATTTGATTTTGACGTATTTCCCTTTCAGGGCCGGTGGCGGATGGTTTTCAATCAGTTTCAACATGAAGTCGTTGAATTTTGACGTCGGGATGCGTTGTTTCCTGCTTTCAAAAACCTTAACGGATGCTTCGAGGGCTTTCAATAATCTTTGTTTGGTGAGTGCAGATACGAAAAGAATCGGCACATCTGTAAACGGTTCCAGTTCTTTGCGGATTTTGGCTTCGTAATCACGGGAAGACATGGTGTCTTTTTCGACCAAATCCCACTTGTTGACCAAAACGACTACGCCTTTGCGGTTTTTTTCCGCCAACCAGAAAATACTCTGGTCCTGACCTTCAAAACCACGGGTGGCATCGATAATCAGGATACACACATCGGCGTGCTCAATGGCACGTACCGAACGCATCACCGAATAAAATTCAAGGTCTTCCTTTACTTTGGCCTTACGCCTGATTCCGGCGGTGTCCATCAGGTTGAATTCAAACCCGAAACGGTCAAATTTGGTATCAATGGCGTCACGGGTGGTTCCGGCAATGTCAGTAACCATAAACCTTTCTTCGCCAATGAGCGCGTTGATAAAGCTGGATTTTCCGGCATTCGGACGTCCTACGACAGCAAAACGCGGCAGTTCGGTTTCTTCCTGTACGGGTTGTGGTTTTTCCGGGAAAGCATCGATAAGGGCATCGAGCAATTCGCCGGTTCCGCTTCCGGAAATACTGGCAAATGTATAATATTCGCCCAATCCTAAATTATAAAATTCGACTGCGTCTTTTTCACGCATGGCATTGTCTACTTTATTCACGGCAAGCAACACGGGCTTGGTCACTTTGCGCAGTAATTTGGCCACGGTGTCGTCCATGGGGGTAATGCCTTCTTCCACGTCAACCACAAAAATGATGACATCGGCTTCGTCAATGGCCAGTTCGACCTGTTTGCGGATTTCCCCTTCAAAAACATCGTCAGAACCCTTGATGTAACCGCCGGTGTCGATGACCGAAAATTCTTTTCCGTTCCATTCGCTTTTTCCGTAATTACGGTCGCGGGTTACCCCTGAAACAGCATCTACGATAGCTTCACGCCTTTTGATAAGACGGTTGAAAAGTGTTGATTTCCCTACGTTGGGCCTTCCTACTATGGCTACAATATTGCTCATGCGTGTTTATTTTTTTTGCAAAGGTAACTATAAAATCCGGAAAAAGTGCCTGAGTGCCTGAGTGCCTTGCTTCTTTAAACAGAAAGATAGTCTTTGCCTTTATTCTATGTTCTACTTTTGGTTGTATCCGAAACGGCGCAGTTGGAATTGGCTGTTGCGCCAGTCTTTGTTGACTTTCACAAAAAGTTCGATGTGTATTTGCTTGCCGAAAAACTTCTCGAGCTCTTCGCGGGCCTGCATCCCTACTTTTTTGAGGGCGGCGCCTTTGTGGCCAATGATGATGCCTTTCTGGGTGTCACGTTCCACCATGATGACCGAGCGGATGCGGATGATTTTATCGTCTTCAAGGAATTCTTCGGTTTCTATTTCAACGGCATATGGGATTTCCTTGTCGTAATTGATCAGGATTTTCTCGCGGATGGTTTCGTTGACAAAAAAACGTTCGGGTTTGTCGGTCAGGGCATCTTTCGGATAATAGGCTGGCGACACGGGCAACAATTCGAGTATGCGCGCAAAAACTTCCTTGACATTGAAATTCTCTAAAGCGGAGATTGGGTAAATTTCGGCATTCGGCACCTTTTCTTTCCATAGGGCAATCTGTTGCTCAAGTTGTTCCTGGTTCGATTTGTCGATTTTGTTCAGCAACAACAATACCGGTATTTTGGCATGGATGATTTTGTTGAAAAAGGCTTCGTCCTTTAGTTCCTGTTCACCGATTTCGACCATGTAAATCAAGACGTCGGCATCTTCAAAGGCAGATTTGACGAAATCCATCATCGATTTCTGCATTTCATAGGCGGGCTTGATGATTCCGGGCGTATCTGACAACACTACCTGAAAGTCGTCGCCATTCACTATACCCAAAATACGGTGTCTGGTGGTTTGTGCCTTTGATGTAATGATAGACAAACGTTCGCCTACAAAGGCGTTCATAAGCGTGGACTTACCTACGTTTGGATTACCTATTATATTAACGAAACCTGCTTTGTGTTCCATAATTGGTTGTTTAATTATACATGATTAACCCGAATGTCCACCGGACATTCTCCTCTTAATATCAAATCTATGATATTTACAAATCCTGCTTTGTATTGCACAATAGTGGTAAAAAGAATAAAGCCACCCAATAATGAGTGGCTTTGAGTTCTGGATTTAGTAGCGGGAACAGGACTCGAACCTGTGACCTTCGGGTTATGAGCCCGACGAGCTGCCTACTGCTCTATCCCGCGCTGTTCGAGTGCAAATATACGACGAATATCTTACAAGTCAAGAAAAAATATGAAAAATAACTTTTTATTGTAATTACGGAAACTGATAGGCAACGTCTTCACGGCAAAATCTTCCTAACAGATTATGATTTAACAGATTAGTTGTTGTACCTTTGCCGACTTAAAAAACCAATGCTTTAAGGGCATTCCTTTTATCTGTCAATTATGAACATGAAAAAAATTGTGGAGTACCGTAATTTACTTGACGTTACCAAAACAGCCACGCTGAAAGAACTCAAAACCATTTACCGCGATTGCATGAAAGATTGCCATCCTGATAAATTCACCAATGATGAAGACCGTCTGGCTGCCGAAGAAAGAAGCAAGGAAATTATTGGTGCCTACCACTTTTTGGTAAGTATTGCCCCGGAAACTTTGGAAAAAGACAAGGCGGCTTACATCCAGACCACCACTACTTCGAACATTGAAGATTTTTATTATGAAAATAGTGTGTTGTATGTCAATTTCCTGGATGGGAACCAATATGAGTATTTTGGGGTTCCTAAAGCCATATACATCAAAATGGTCAATGCCGAATCGCCGGGCCGTTTCGCCAGAAGGCATATCTACAACGCTTACACCTATAGAAGCGCAAGCAAATTGGTTGCTGCGGAATAAGCTGACGCAATTTATTTTAACCAATAAAAAATGCCCATCAAAATTGATGGGCATTTTTGTTATTTAGGGTTTTGGGTTTACAATTTCGTAATGATAAACTCCGACCTTCTGTTGAGCTGGTGTTCGGCTTCCGAACAGCTTGATTCGTTGGTTGGCTCACAGGCACAGTTGTTGAGCAGCTGTGATTCTCCAAAACCTTGAGCAGTCAAACGTTTCTTGTCGATGCCGTTCTTGATAAGCCACTCCATGGTTGATTTGG
>CAZXRX010000123.1:0-3352 GCA_964642945.1 uncultured Flavobacterium sp.
CTTTATTACTTCCATACGGTCGCGCAGGGCAGGTTGTATGGTAGCCATGTTGTTGGAAGTGGCAATGAACATGACTTTCGACAAATCAAACCCCATTTCGAGGAAATTGTCGTAAAAGTCGCTGTTTTGTTCCGGATCAAGTACTTCCAGTAAAGCAGAGGACGGATCGCCTTGGTTGCTGACCGAAAGCTTGTCAATTTCATCGAGTATAAACACCGGATTGGAAGTTTTGGCCTTTTTGATACTTTGGATAATCCGTCCGGGCATGGCACCGATATAGGTTTTCCTGTGCCCGCGGATTTCGGCTTCATCGCGCAATCCGCCCAATGAAATACGCACGTATTCCCTACCCAGGGCTTCGGCCACAGATTTTCCGATAGAAGTTTTACCCACTCCCGGAGGCCCGGTAAGGCAAATGATAGGCGATTTCATGTCGTTACGCAATTTCAACACAGCCAAATGCTCAATCATCCTTTTTTTGACGTCTTCGAGACCGAAATGGTCACGGTCGAGTATTGTTTGGGCATTTTTGAGGTCAAAATTATCTTTGGAATATTCGTTCCAAGGCAAATCAAGTATGAGTTCAAGGTAATTTCTTTGGATGCCGAAATCAGGTGCCTGCGGATTCATCCGTTGCAGTTTGCTGAATTCTTTATCAAAACTTGACTGGGTTTTTTCGTTCCATTTTTTGGTCTTGGCCCGTTGACGCATGTCTTCAAATTCCTGTTCATTGGAAACTCCTCCGAGTTCTTCCTGAATGGTTTTCATTTGTTGGTGCAGGAAATATTCGCGTTGTTGCTGGTCAAGGTCAAATCGTACTTTCGACTGGATGTCATTTTTGAGCTCGAGTTTCTGCAATTCTACATTCATGAAGCGCAGCGTTTCAAGCGCACGCTCCTTCAGGACGTTCATGGCTAACAGGTTTTGCTTCTCGTCTACCGTAAGGTTCATGTTGGAAGAAACAAAGTTAATCAGGAACGACTGGCTTTCGATATTCTTTATGGCAAAAGTGGCTTCGGTCGGAATGTTCGGGCTTTCCTTGATGATTTGGATGGCCAACTCTTTGATGGAATCAAGTATGGTGACAAATTCGGTATCGTGCTTGCTGGGTCTTTTTTCAGGAACTTCCTTGATGGTCGCTTTGAGATACGGTTTTTCAGAAATGACGGCATCTATTTCAAAACGTTTTTTCCCTTGAAGGATGACCGTTACATTTCCGTCTGGCATTTTCAAAACCCTCAGGATACGTGCTACCGTTCCTACCTGATGGATGTCATTCTTGGTCGGGTCTTCTTCGTCTTCATTCTTCTGTGCCACTACTCCGATGATTTTGTCACCGGCATTGGCTTCGTTGATGAGTTTTATCGATTTGTCCCTACCGGCGGTAATCGGGATGACCACACCCGGAAACAAAACGGTATTTCTTAAAGGAAGTATGGGTAATGAGGCGGGTAATTCTTCATTTGTCATTTCTTCTTCATCTTCCGGTGTCATAAGCGGAATCAACTCTGCTTCTGAATCAAACTCCTGAAGTGACAAATTGTCAAAGGATAGTATTTTATGGTGTGACATAATAAGGTGGTGTCAAAATGACATTAAATAAGGAACAAATATACTTTATGCGTTGTATTTTCTAAATTAAAATCGTTGTATGACAAATAAAACGCCATAAAATCAATGGCAATGGCATTTCATCGATATTTATCCAAAGGATGCAATTGCTGTGCCACAAAAAAAATCCGCCATATAGGCGGATTAATTTTTTTTATAGATGGGTTCTTAATACGCTACATCAAATTGACCAAGTGTAAACTGGTATACGGTCGGGCCGTCACTTGCGGTAAAAGTAAAAGTTCCTCTGATTCTTGTAGCTGTTTTACTGATAATCGTTACCGATCCGGCGTAGGCCTGTAAGGAAATATTATTGGGTTTGTACAAAGCCTGAACCACGTCGGTTCCTAAATTTCCGGTGATGGGATAAGTACCGGCTCCTACATTGTCTCTGACCCCAATGGTCACTGCTTCTCCGGAAGCATTCAAGGCTGTAAGGGCAATTACATTATTAACTGTAGTTGTATTGACACTGGTGTCTATAAAATCAGTACCGTTTATTTTGGTTGCAAACGTATTGTTTGAAGGGTTTACTACAGTTGTGGTATAAGGCAAATTGTTAAAAACACCATTGGTAAACTGTATTGGGGTTACATTGGTTACCGAACTGTCAGACCAATACCCTTTATAACTGAAAAATCCTGAAACCGTCTGGGTGAGTGTGTTGATGCTCGTAATAGTTACAGAACCTGTGTTTTCACTTGCATTGGCAGGGTTTATACCCAAGTAAGAAAAAGTGGCATTGGCAGGCTTATAACCTACTACATTCTGGTTGGCCAGGTACACCCCTACTGTACTTCCGTTAAGGTCAAAGTCAAATTGCTCACCCGCTACACCTTTTGAGGCAACGAGTTTGAAATGACCGGGCGAAAATACGACTGTAGTATTGTCTGCCGTCCAGGTACCCCCGTTGAAATCTGCACGGAAAGAAGCAGCTGTAGGATCTGGATCATCGGTACCATCAGTAAAGTTTATTTCAGGGTCAATAGCCTCATCATCACAGGAAGTAAGGGTGGTAAGACTAAAAAATAAAAGAAACAATGATATAAATGGTATTCTTTTCATAGTATTAATTTTTGTCAAATATAATTATTTTTTGCAAATGGCTAAATTATTTTTTCGGAACCCTCGTCAACAATAACAATCCGCTCAGGAAAAACAATCCCAAAAACACAATGGCGAATCTCGGACTGCCTGTAATCTGGTCAATAATGCCGTAAACACACATTCCGATCACGATGCCCAACTTTTCTGAAACATCGTAAAAACTGAAAAAAGAAGCAGTATCTTTTGTCTCGGGTAAGAATTTCGAATAGGTTGACCTACCCAATGCCTGAATGCCGCCCATGACCAATCCGACAAGGCTGGCCATGATGTAAAATTCCTCAGGTGTGGTGATGAAATAGGCAAAGCCACACAACAATACCCAAAAGGCGTTAAGCACTATAAGCACCTTGATATTGCCAAATTTGGCCGATGCCCTCGATGTGAGGAAGGCGCCCAAAACTGCAATCAGCTGTATCAAAAGAATACAGGTAATCAAACCGGTTTGGCTTTCTTCGGCTGTGGGCCAGTCTATTTCCTGGGCACCGAAATATGTGGCGACGAGCATTACAGTCTGTACAGCCATACTGAATACAAAAAAACTGAGCAGGTATCTTTTCAACGGCACTTCCGTCTGAAGGGTTTTCCAGACTTTCTTCAATTCCCTGAAGCCGCTGAAAACGACATCGAGGCGGAG
>CAZXRX010000124.1:0-3206 GCA_964642945.1 uncultured Flavobacterium sp.
CATTAATGAACAAAAAGCCGACATTAGCCCCGATCATGCCTGCGGCAGACAGGTGGCAACGGTATCCTTTTTACTCGTTTCGGCGCAAAAAGATTACCTGCGGTCAGTTCGGCCAAAGGCCTCGGGTTAGCCAAAAGCGGGACAACTCTACATATCAATAAAGGATGTCGTGCTCCCCTAATCGAAACGGATGGACTTAGAAGGGGAAATTTTGGTAATGATATAGGAAGGAATCAACAGGACGAGCAGACAGACCAATATGGTTCCGGCATTGAGCAGCAAAATATAGCCCAGATTAAAATAGACAGGGGCGGTGTTGACATAATAACTTTCGGGATTGAGTTTGACCACCCCAAAATAATGCTGGATGGCAATAAGACCTATACCAATGAAGTTTCCCCAGAAAATACCGCGTACAATAAGATAAGCCGCATTGTACAGGAAGATTTTACGAACAGTCCAGTTACTGGCGCCCTGTGCTTTGAGGATGCCAATCATCTGGGTGCGCTCCAGAATCAGTACCAAAAGTGCGACCACCATATTGATGGTAGCCACGACTATCATGATGATCAGGATAATCAGGATGTTGGAATCAAAAAGCTGCAACCAATCAAAAATATAGTAGTATTTGTCGGTAATGGATTGGGTATTGAGCATCGAACCCGTTTCGTCATACACTTCCTGGGCTTTTTCCTTGATTTGCGTAAAATCATCAATAAAAACCTCGAACGAGCCCACCTGGTCTGGCTGCCATTTATTGATGCGCTGGATGTGACGCAAATCGCCAAAAATATAGGTGGCATCAAATTCCTGGAAACCCGAATTGAAAATCCCGACTATTTTAAACCGTCGTGATTTGGGCATTTTATTGACCTCTTCCTTAATAAAAAAGGTATTGAAGGAATCGTTCAGCTTCAAATTGAGACGGTTGGCCAGGAATTGCGAAATGATGACTTCGCCATTGAGTGCCCCGGAAAGATTGGGCTTCCGGCCCTCGACCAGGTATTCGTCAAGATTGGTCCAGTCGTAATCTTTGCCAACCCCTTTGAACAGCACGCCTTCAAAAGCGGTTTCGGTACGGATGATGCCATGCAGTGTCGCTACCGCCTGAATGTGCCTGATGCCTTCAACATTCTTGAATTTGGGGTAGAATTTCTGATGTAATGCAATCGGGTCGGTACTCACGTCAGACTGGTTATCGGTATAACCCGAAATCATGATGTGCCCGTTGAAAGCCGAAACTTTCTGGCGTATTTTTTGCTGTAATCCGATGCCGGTAGCCACCGAAACAATCATCATCACCATACCAATCGCAATGGCCGTGATGGCAATTTTTATAATTGGTGCAGAAATGTTACTTTTATACGCTTTGGAAGCAATAAGTCTTTTGGCTATGAAATAGGATACATTCAAAAGTCATCGGTTTAGGGCAAAGATAAAGAATGTGAAATGGTTTAAAAGTTTAAAATATCAAAAGTTTATGAAATATTTAATGATGGGATGGTTGTTGTTGGTGGGTTGTTTTTCGTGCGGAAGTGCCACAACCGGCAAAAATCCCGAAGAAAGCAAAACGACGCCATCTTCAACCCCGGCTTCACAGGAAATCAAAACCGGCGCTGAAAATACGGATGCATATTTTCCTTTACTGAGAGGCAAAAAAATTGGAATTGTAACCAATCAGACCGGGATTTTCCGATCTTTACCTATCATTGAGCATAGAGACAATCGGGAACAGTCGGAAATTAAAATCGGGACTGTAAACATATCTATAGTGGATTATCTTTTAAGCCACAAATTCGACCTACAAAAAATTTACGCCCCCGAACACGGATTTCGGGGTACGGCAGACGCGGGCGAACACATTACAGACGGAAAAGACACCAAAACCGGGCTGCCCATCATTTCGCTTTACGGCAACAACAAAAAACCGAAACCCGAACAATTGGCTGGGATTGACGTCCTCATATTTGACCTTCAGGATGTAGGCGCACGATTCTACACCTATATTTCGTCGTTACATTATATCATGGAAGCCTGCGCCGAAAACAACATCACACTGATGGTATTCGACCGCCCCAACCCAAACGGGAGCATTGTAGACGGCCCCATCCTCGAAAAAGAATTTACCAGTTTTATCGGCATGCACCCCATCCCTACGCTGCACGGCATGACCATTGGCGAATATGCCCAGATGATTAACGGCGAAAAATGGCTTAAAAACGGGGTGCAGTGCAACCTCAAAGTTATACCCTGCCTGAACTACAAACGGGAAATGTTTTACAGCCTTCCGGTGAAGCCCTCACCCAATTTACCGAACGACCAGGCTATCAATCTGTATGCGAGTTTGTGCCTGTTTGAAGGAACCAATGTGAGTTCGGGCCGCGGCACCGAGACACAGTTCCAGGTGTATGGCTCACCCGATTTGCCCCACACCGGTTTCAGCTTTACGCCGGTTTCCAATTTTGGTTCCAAAGACCCTATGAATAAAGGATTATTGTGCTACGGGGAAGATTTGACCCAGGCACCCAAAGTAAAACAACTCGAACTCAAATGGCTGATTAAAGCCTACCAAACCACCTCAGACAAATCAAGGTTTTTCACCGATTTCTTTTACAAACTCTCCGGAACCAAAAAATTACGGGAACAGATTGAAGCCGGTGTCCCGGAAGCGGAAATCAGGAAATCATGGGAAAAAGGACTGAAAGAATTCAAGCAAATGAGAGCCCAATACCTACTCTACTAAACCGGTAGTTTCTTTTTCATTTCTTCCACAATATTATACGCTGCAGGGCAGATGGCTAAATTTTGCAACGTCAAATGGGAAATTTGTTGGAATTTTTTTCGGTCGGTGTGCGGGAATTCCCGACAGGCTTTCGGCCGTACCTCATAAATCATGCAGTAATTTTCGGCGTCCAGAAAGGTACATGGCACACTTTGCAGCACATAATCATGATCTTCATCAATACGCAGGTACTGGTCGATAAATTGTTGTGGTTTTTGTTTGAGGTGTTTGGAAATCCGTTCAATATCAGCAGCAGTAAATAGTGGCCCGGTGGTTTTACAGCAATTGGCACAGTTAAGGCAATCGGTTTTCCTGAACTCGGCATCGTGCAAATCCTGCATGACATAATCGATATTTTTGGGTACCTTTTTTTTGAGCTTATCAAAATACTTTTTGTTTTCGATATGCTTATCTTTGGCTAACT
>CAZXRX010000125.1:0-273 GCA_964642945.1 uncultured Flavobacterium sp.
CCCTTGATATTGCCATAGGAATTGTTGTGCCCGCCGCCTATAATAATTGGTGTTTTTCCTGCCTTTACAATATGGGTGATAATGTGCGCTACTTCTTTGTCAATCTTGACTACCAGTTCACTCATTTTTTTGCGGTCACGGATGTTATTGAAATCGAGGCTTTGTATGGCCTGCATTTCTTCGGAAACATCCAATTGCCCTAAGACCAATAGTTGGGAGCCTTTACAAAAACGGTTGTGCTGGATGTTGGCAATGCTCTGAATAGCACTTTCC
>CAZXRX010000125.1:283-3057 GCA_964642945.1 uncultured Flavobacterium sp.
CCCAGGCCGTAGCCGCACCCGGACGACCATAATTCGCCCGTACACCGATATCTTCAGGGATGCCAAACAGTACAAATTGTTGTTCACAGTTTTTAAGGTACGGAATCACTGCTTCGTCTGGCGGTACCACAGCCATTTTTTCGCCGTATTTTACTTCCCCGCTGCGGAAATTGGTAGCCTTGGCCAAATCGGCAATGGTGAACAGAATCAGTTTTTCCATAAAATAGGTTTGTTTTCAAAAGTACTAAATTATGTAAACAAATACTAGAATTGTATAAACATCCGTTATGTTAATATGTTAATTTTACAAAATTGTTAAACCTACTTAAAAATTGCCTTTATGGAAAATCAGAACAACAATTCGTCTTTAAAAGTAATCATCGTCGTCCTGTCGGTTTTATTGATAGGAAGCGTGTTTTATATTTTTAAATTGTCGAACGATACCAAAGAACTACAGGCCACAGTTTCTTCAACCACCTTGTCTAAAGACAATGCACTGAAAGAACTACAGGAACTTAAAGCAACCTATGACGCGGCGATTGCCGAAAACACCTCCATGTCTGATGAGTTGATTGCAGAACGTGAAAAAGTGGTCGAATTGATGGCCAAAGTGGAAAAATCAAACGGAGACATCGCTTCACTCACCAAGTACAAACAACAATACAACCAACTGCAGGCCAAGATGACTACGTTGATGCAGGAGGTGGAAGTATTGAAAAAAGAAAACCAGACCCTCACGACCAACCTTGACAGCACGAAAGTAGTATTGGCAGACGCCAAAAATTACACCCAGGTATTGGCCACACAAAACGAGGAATTGGCCAAAACGGTGGAGAAAGGCTCCAAACTGACGGTAAGCAACCTCAAAGCAGCAGCCTTCAAGCAAAAAAGCTCCGGTAAACAAGTGGCAACCGAAAGGGCCAGCCGTGCCGATATCCTGAAAGTGAATTTTACGATTTCAGAAAACAGTATTGCCAAGCAGGGTGACAAAACCTACTATGTGCAGATTATTGACAGTAAAAACAATGTTTTGGGTGAAAAAACAACTACCAGTTTTGGCGACCAGACACTGACTTACAGTTTCCCGACCACGGTAAAATACGAAAACAAGGCGGTGGAAGTTTCGCAGGATTTACCCGGAAAAGATTTTGAAAAAGGCACTTATTTTGTCAATGTTTTTGACAAGGGTGAATTGGTTTCCAAGTCAAGTTTTGCCCTGAAATAGGCGCTTAACAACATAATAAAAGGCACAATCATTGTGCCTTTTTTTTTGTTTATAACTTCTCTGAAAGTCATTTTCGCACGGCAGCCAATTGCTTAATTTTGTTTAAAGAAGATTTTACAATGGCAACGGCTAAAAACCCAACGGTTCTATACATCATCATTGCGGTACTCGTGATGGCCCTGGCGGCGAGTATCGGCTACAATATCGGCAGCGGAAATACCCCAGCGGGTAACATGGCTGCACCTTCGGCTAATGCCATCAATAAAAAGGTACTCAAGGAAATCGAAGAACTGAAAACCTTGTACGATTCACGTATTGCCGAAAAAACGGCGACCTACAAAGACCTCGAAGCAGAAAAGCAAAAAGTACAATCCCTATTGGCCGAACTCGAACAAACCAAAGGCGATGCCAATGCCTTACTGAAATACAAGGAAGAATACCAGAACCTTGAAGCCAAGATGCGGATGCTGGTGGATGAAATTGTGGTTTTGAAAACCAACAAATCAAAGGCAGTCACCAAGGCAAAAACGACCAAACCGGTGATTACTGAAGCCAAAAAGCCGGTCATGAACCCCAAAACCTTTGGCATCAAAAATACCAAAAAATCCACTGTTCCGGCTGCGAAAACAGAAGCGGTTGAAATCAAAAATGAACTAACCGAAAGCAAACCAAAAGCCGAAATTCCGGATCGAAAACCAGAAAAAACCTATGCGCCTCTTGAACTTTCCCAATTGAAGGCGGCGGGTTACATTTCTAAATCAGCCTCGGTTAAGGAAGAAACCAACTCAGCAGGCAAGACAGACCTGATCAAGATTACCTTTTATCTCGAAGCCAATGAGAATGTGAAGGCCGAAGAAAAAAAATTCTTCATCCAGGTAGTTGATGGCAACAATAAGGTGTTGGGAAAACGCATTACCGAATTCTTTGATGACAAATCAGTTACTTACAGCATGTCAAGAACCGTTTATTACAGCAACGAGTACCTTCCGGTATCACAGGAACTTATAGCTGACGAATTCCAGAAAGGCACATACACCGTCAACATCTACGAAAGAAGCAGATTGGTGGGCAAAACTACTTTCACCCTGAAATAATCAATTGATGGCTTTGCCGTCCAAAAACACTTTTTCAATCAAGTTGCTGCCAAAAGCATAAGGCAATTGGTAATAGGAGGTAATGGGTTTGGTAATCATCAAATTCGCCTTCTTTCCTTTGGTGATGCTGCCGTGTGTTTCGGCTATCCCCATGGCATAAGCCCCGTTCAGGGTAGCGGCGTTGATGGCTTCTTCGGGGGTCATCTTCATCTTGATGCAGGCGGTAGCCACCACAAAATTCATGTTGCCCGATGGGGTAGAACCCGGATTGAAATCGGTGGCCAAAGCCAGGGGCAAACCTGCCGCCAACATTTTTCTTGCCGGGGTATACGGAATACTTAAAAAATAGGAACAACTGGGCAAGGCGACCGGCATGGTTTGGGAATCTTTCAGTGCCTCAATATCTTCATCAGTCACCACTTCCAGATGGTCTACAGAAAGTGCTTGGTGTTTGA
>CAZXRX010000126.1:0-2920 GCA_964642945.1 uncultured Flavobacterium sp.
AAACTGCCATTGACCCTGATGAAAATGCCGGCACATTACACGACCGACTCATGCATATTGGTTCTGAAGCGGTAGTTGAAACCCTGTCACAGATTGAAAAAGGAACTGTGACCACCACCCTCCAGCAAGATTCGGCCGATATCAGAACAGCATACAAACTCAATAAAGAGAATTGCCGTATTGACTGGACAAAACCAGCCAGCGAAATACACAACCTCATCAGGGGACTTTCTCCCTACCCGGCAGCCTGGTGTTTGTTCAGGGATGAATCTGAAGAATGGAATGTCAAAATTTATGAGGCAGGCATACAATTGGAGAAACACCCCTACAAAACCGGCCAGATTATTGCCTCCAAAAAGGAAATCAGGGTGGCCGTGCAGGATGGATTTGTCAATATACTGAATTTACAGTTTCCGGGAAAAAAAAGATTGAATGCTTCAGAATTCCTCAACGGGATGGCATTTTCAGCAGCTGCAATAGTGTGCTAAGCCCATAGAAACAGGGAGAAAAAGGGTTATTTGTCGATGAAAAACCGTTCTTTATCAACAAATAATATGAGTTATCAACAAAAAAGTCAAAAAATGAGGCTATCGCTTGCGTAGTGGCGATTTTCTATTAAATTTGTTTTGATTAACAAAAACATGTTTAACCAACAATTAATAAACTATTATTATGAACAAATCAGAATTAATCGATGCTATTGCTGCTGACGCAGGAATCACAAAAGCAGCTGCTAAAATGGCTTTAGAATCAGTTTTAGGTAACGTAGGGAAAACTTTGAAAAAAGGTGGAAGAGTTTCTCTTGTAGGTTTTGGATCATGGTCAGTTTCTAAAAGAGCTGCAAGAGATGGTAGAAACCCACAAACTGGAAAAACAATCAAAATCGCTGCTAAAAATGTAGTGAAGTTTAAAGCTGGAGCAGAGTTAGACGGTTCTGTAAACTAATCCAATTTAAATTTGATATAGTAAATCATCCGCTTAGGCGGATGATTTTTTTTTTGGAAATTATTCTTTTTATATTTTTTTCCTTAACTTTATTAAAAAATTGCAATAATATGACTTCTGAAAAAATAGAAAAAGGTATATTATTACTTGCAGAACCCTCCATCATCGGGGATGTTTCCTTCAACCGATCGGTCATATTGCTGGCCGACCACAACCATGAAGGCTCCGTCGGTTTTATCCTTAACAAGCCATTGGAATACACCATCAATGACCTGATTCCGGAAATTGAATCTTCCTTCAAGGTCTACAACGGCGGCCCTGTCGAACAGGACAATTTGTATTTCATCCACAACATTCCGGAGCTCATTACCGACAGCATTGAAATTTCGAACGGTATTTTTTGGGGCGGCGACTTTGAACTGACCAAAAGCCTCATCAATGAAGGAAAAGTCAGTAAGGAAAATATCCGGTTTTTTCTGGGTTATTCTGGCTGGAGTGCCAACCAACTGGAAGGGGAATTGCAATCAAATTCGTGGATATTGTGCAAAAACTCCAGTGAAAACCACATCCTCGGAAAATCATCTACCCATTTCTGGAAAGAAAAAATCATGGAATTGGGCGGAGAATACATCATCTGGTCTAATGCACCCGAAAATCCTACTTTGAATTAACCGAATACGGTTTCGTTCAGCTTGTGCAGTAATTGGCCGGCGAAATCGGTCGTGTACGCTTTCTTGCGGTATTTGCTAATGGGCCTAATCCCTGAAATTACATTACATATAAACAACTCCTCAGCTTTCTGCAAATCAAAAGGGGAAATGGGTGCTTCTGTAACTTCTACATCCATCATTTTACCGGCTATTTCCAACAATTGTTTGCGCATGATTCCGTTCAGGCAACCTTCAGAAACCGGAGGCGTAATCAGTTTGCCGTTCCATAACATAAACAGGTTTCCGTTGAGGGCTTCCACCACATTTTTTTCTTCGTTGAGGAGTAGGCAATTCTGTAAACCGTTTTCCTGGGCATACACGCTGCCGGTTACCTGGATAATTCTGTTGGTGGTTTTCAAGGTGGAAAGCAGTTGGCGTGTGATGACGAAATCCTTATATAAATCTACCTCATACCCATCTGAATCCATCGTGTAGTGGCTGTGCTCCAAAGCCGTTGCCTGAATGGTATAGCCAACCGAATTGTCTGTGGGTGCATACAGTCCGCCCTCGTTCCTGTATACGGTCAGGCGCACCCTTGCTGAGTCAATACAATTTTCGGCTTCCAACAGTTTCAGGATTTCGGCTTCGAGGTATTCCATGGTGAAAGCCATGGGGATTTTCATACGCAGGATACGCATCGAGGCCATGAGGCGGAAATAATGGTCTTCAAAAAATAAAATCTTCCCTCCAGCAACTTTACAGGTTTCAAAAAGGGCATCACCATAGAGGAAGCCGCGGTTGTAGGTACTGATTTGGGTTTCAGAAGAAAGGAGTTCGCCGTTGTAATTTATCATAAAAAAATCCCGATTTTATCGGGACAAATATACTTTAAAAAAACAGGTTTTAAATCGAACCGATGACATGTTTTAGGTCTGAAATCTGGTTTTCCCACAATAATTTTGATTCTTCGACTTCATCCCCTTCGGCAAAATCAACCACCATCAGGGAGACATCTTTGGTGATTTCATCTTCCAGGATACGGAGTTCAAAATAATATTCGGTGTCATTCTTGTTGTCATCTATCCATTTGAACTTGACTTTTTCGCCTGACTTTTTAGATGCCAAACGGGCATTTTCGGCTGTATCGTCCCATTCAAAGGTAAAAAACTCCCCACGTGAATTCACCGTTTTGGCAAACCACTCCTGTAATCCTGAAGGCGTTGAGATGTATTGGTACAGCAACTGCGGCGAGGAATTGATAGGGAATTCGATTTCGTAACGGACTTTATCAGACATGGCAATATTTTTTTCGAAATATATAATTT
>CAZXRX010000127.1:0-2895 GCA_964642945.1 uncultured Flavobacterium sp.
GTCAACCGGAGAAATACCACTGTAACTGTCCGGCAGTGAATTAAGGAGAGAAAAAATAACAAATAAAATCCCGGTAGTTTTCTATTGGGATTTTTTAAATACTGAAATCATGGTCATTAAACCCGTAAACGGAAAGCATCCACAAATTCCTGAAGATTGTTATGTAGCTGAAAATGCCACCATTGTAGGCGATGTACAATTTGGCTCACAATGTAGTGTGTGGTTCAATGCCGTCGTGCGGGGCGATGTCCATTTCATAAAAATCGGCAACAAAGTCAACATACAGGATGGTGCCATTATCCATTGTACTTATCAGAAACACCCGACCCAAATAGGTAATAATGTATCTATTGGGCACAATGCCATCGTGCATGGGTGTACGCTTCACGACAATGTGTTGATTGGAATGGGCGCCATTGTAATGGACAGTTGTATAGTGGAAAGCAATTCGATTGTGGCGGCCGGAGCCGTGCTAACCCAAAATACCGTGGTAGAGTCCGGAACCATCTATGCCGGCGTTCCTGCCAAAAAGGTAAAAGACCTCAATGCCTCTGATTTTGCCGGTGAAATTGAACGCATTTCCAACAACTATGTAATGTATTCGGGATGGTTTAAGGAAGAGTTATAAGATAATACCTCGCAGCCATAAGTTTGCCTTTAGCCCTGATGGGAGCGGCACCGTGTAAAGCGGACAGCAGGAACAGGCTAACCCAAAAAGCCCAAGCCTTAATGCTCCTAAATTTTCAGCATCGCCCTGCCGTGAATCAGTACTTCAGGATTGATCAATACAATGCAGAAAACGCCCGAAACCACCAGGAATTTCAAAAGGTTGTGTAACCTTAGATATTGCGGTTTCGACTCAGACTTCCAAAGCAGGCTCAGGAAAAAAATAAGCAAAATCATACTGACATAAAAGTAAATGTCCATATAGCCTACGTCGTAAATCTCAACGAGAAAGTATACCGGAACAATGGTTAAAACTGTCAGGCCCGTAATTACTTTTTTGGCGAAAGACTCACCGTATTTTACCGGAATGGTAAGGTAACCGTTGGCAATGTCTCCTTTGATGTTTTCGAGATCCTTGATGATTTCCCTGATAAGCAACAATAAAAACAAGAAGGTGGCGTGGGCGAAAATTTGTGGATATACGTTTTTGTAATACAGGAAAATGGCAAAAAAGGGCAATACCGCCAAAAGTGAAGCGGTCAGGTTGCCAATGATGGGATATTTCTTGAGTTTGTGGGAGTAAAACCAAATCAGGAAAATGTATGCCGAAAAAAACAGCACGGCCCGAAAAGAGATAAAGGCGGCCATAAAAACTGCAATGAAATTTACCGTAAAATACACCAGTAATTTGGTTTTCTGGCTGACCAAACGGTCGAGTTGGGATTTGTTCGGCCGATTGATCAGGTCTTTCTTGCTGTCGTAAAAATTGTTGATGATGTAACCGGACGCAATGGTCAAACCGGACGCAATTACAATAAGGAAGAGGTTTAAGTCAAGGATAACAGTAAGCGCCCTCTTTTCGGGTGCCATGATAAAGATAGCCGATAAATACTGCGCCAAGGCAATTACAGGGATGTTGTAACCACGCACTACAGAGAACATACTGATGACTTTCAGTAGTGTGAATTTGGTTTTCCTGCTAAGCATTTTTATCGGTTAGAATTGGTAAACCACCTCTAATTTGTAGTCTTTCAGGGATTTTTTTGCTTTTTCGAGGTCTTCAGTGAATCCTAAAATGTAACCACCACCGCCGGAACCGCAAAGTTTCAGGTAATAATCGTCGGTATCGATACCTTTTTGCCAAACGTTATGGAAGGCTTCCGGAATCATCGGCTTGAAGTTGTTGAGTACGACTTTGGAAAGCTTTTTGGTATTGGAAAACAAAGATTTCACGTCGCCACCCAAAAAGTTTTCTACACAAGCGTCGGTATATTTGACGAATTGGTTTTTAAGCATGGTGCGGAACCCTTGGTCCTTAAGGTTCTCCATGAAAATATTGACCATTGGGGCCGTTTCGCCCACAATGCCTGAGTCGAGCAAAAACACCGCCCCTTTACCGCTGGTGCTTTGGGTCGGGATGCCGGTCGCTTCGATATTGTCTTTGGAGTTGATTAAAATCGGGATGCTCAAATAGCTGTTCAATGGGTCAAGTCCGGAACTTTTTCCGTGGAAAAATGATTCCATATTGGCGAAAATGTTCTTTAACTGCAATAGTTTTTCGCGGGTAAGATTCTCGAGGACGGTAATTTTGTCTTGGGCATATTTGTCATAAATCGCAGCCACTAAAGCACCGCTGCTGCCTACGCCATAACCCTGCGGAATGCTGGAGTCAAAGTACATGCCCCTTTCGATATCCGCCTTCAGTGCTTCGAGGTTGAAAGTAACCAAATCGGGTTGATTGGTTTGTAATTCTTCGAGGTGGCTTACAAATTTTTGTAAATTCCTGTTCGATTTCTGTGCTTCTTCCGACGGATTGTCATCCACCTTGAGTGCGCCGTTGTAAAAATTATAAGGAATGGACAACCCTTTGGAATCCTTGATGATTCCGTATTCTCCGAAGAGTAATATTTTTGAGTAAAACAAAGGTCCTTTCATATTCAGATTTGTGCTTGTTATGAGGATAACTGCTGTGAACCAAAACCAATTTGGTCACAAAGATACTGACCATTTTGACAATAGCCAACTAATTCGTCTTTAATAAATTGCATAATTTCCACTTTTTGCTTTTCGGGATACAGAAGATGCACATTTGCACCTGCATCAAGCGTAAAACAAAGGTGGAATTTTGTTTCATTGCGGAACTTCCAGATTTTGTTGATAATCTGCAAGGTATTCGGTTTCATCAGTATGAAATAAGGCATGGAGGTCATCATCATCGCATGTAAGGTC
>CAZXRX010000128.1:0-2833 GCA_964642945.1 uncultured Flavobacterium sp.
AATGAAAATTAAAAAAAAACTGAGATTGGATGCGTTGTTGTACATTTTTAAATACTATGATGCGGCGGTTTTTGAAACCCTTTGATTTATTGCTGGGGCTGTATTTGCTGTCTACTTATCATTTGCATGCGCAGCCTTCCTTTGGTGTAACAATCACTTTCAGCCTATATGAAAGCAAAAATGCTGTGACCAAAAGTCAATTTGACACAAAGTACCAAGTTTTTGAATGTACAAAAAAAAATGTCCGGCCAATTCCCTACAAATACAATGAAGAAAGTAAAATTTTAACCCTACAGGGAACCATAGTATACAATGACCTGAAAATCAATTTGGTCAAAGGCAAAGATTCTATGATGCTGGTTTTTAAAACTCAGGGAGGCAGAAAGCGCAAATTCAACATAGAAAAGTTAAGGTTTAAAGAGGGTACTTTTATCATCAGCAATCCAAATACGCCAGCACTGGATCTCAAAAACAGCCATTCGAATTACTATAATGCACTCATTGGCTCTATAGATGACCGAACATTCCAACAACCAAACCATCCGCTGAAAAAAGAAATCGACCAACTCAAATTGCTTTACGGTATCGACGATGACGATTATGAGAAGAAAACCGAAAAAGACTTGGTTCCCATTTCTACCTTAAATGACAGTGCACTGCTAAAAAAATACAAAGATTACCTCTACCATAAAAACTTTGGAGAAGGCGGAAACGATAACATTTCTGACGGAACCATTACCTATTCTCCTGATAAACTATTCAAAATCCTGGTTTTTCAGGGCGAAAGTTGTGGCGGAAATTGCCATACTTTTTACGACTCGTTTGTCCATTTCAATTTAGATAAGAAAGTACACAACATTCTTGAAGCAAATTTCTTCCCTATTGAACGCATCCTCAAAATTGACAACACGCATTACCTGGTAATCCATTCCGGATTTGACGGAAGCGGCATTTATACTTATGACAACCTGGCGGCCACCCTACTCACCCTTGACCGAAACAAACTCACTGTCGGGAAAATGTCTGTATCACCCATCAACAGCAGTAACAAAAGTGAAAAAGCAATTGTCATACAACAATTGCAAAGTGATAATGAAGGTTCTGATTTTTCACTGAAGTTCCATCCACAAACTAAAGTTTTAGAATACCGTTATCAACTTACCAATCCAAAAACTGGAGATAAGCGCACTTATTCTGGCAAATTGGTCTATTCGGCAGGTGTTTTTCGATGGCTTTCCAAATCAGGATAAATCAAAACCTGATTTTTTGCAAATGTTCCAGCACGTATTCATGCATGACCTGTTTGTAGTCTAAATGTGTCACGATACGCAACTTACCCTGTCCCATCGAACTGATGTGGATGCCTTTCTGCTTAAGTTTTTCGATGGCATCCTTCTCGTTAAGATTCGGTTTGAGGTTAAATATCAGGATGTTGGTTTCAACAGGTTCCACTTTTTCTATCCAAGGTACTGTTTGCAATACTGCACCCAATTCCTTGGCCCGGCGGTGGTCGTCTTCCAGCCGGTTGACGTTGTGTTTGAGGGCATAAATACCGGCTGCAGCCAGATATCCAGATTGACGCAAATTGCCTCCAAATATTTTACGGATGCGCAACGCCCGCTTGATAGTTTCGGTATCGCCAACCAAAACCGAGCCGATGGGTGCGCCCAGGCCTTTGGAAAAACAGACCGAAATGGTATCAAACAATTCCCCGAACTGTTTCGGGTGTTGCTTCTTGGCCACCAATGCGTTCCACAAACGGGCGCCATCAAGATGGTATTTGAGGTTGTTTTCTGTACAGACCTGCTTTATTTTTTTGAGCTCTTCGATGTCATAACATGCCCCACCGCCTTTGTTGGTGGTGTTTTCCACACAAACCAGTTTGGATAAAGGCGTATGGTAAAACTCGGGGTCATTGATACCGGCCTGAACCTGTGTTGCAGTAATCATGCCGCGGTGCCCGTCGAGCAAATTGAAATTGACACCACTGTTGGCGGATGCCCCACCCGATTCATATAAGTGTACGTGCGCCCATTTGTCACAGATAATCTGGTCACCAGGGTTGGTGTGCAGTTTAATGGCGGTTTGGTTGGCCATCGTACCGGTAGGGAAAAACATCGCCGCTTCCATGCCGAAAAGCTTGGCCACGAGGGCCTCAAATTCGTTAACGGTTGGGTCCTGCTTGAACACGTCGTCACCCACTTTGGCGTTGAACATGAATTGCAACATGTCGTTGCTGGGTTTGGTGACGGTATCGCTGATTAAATTTATTTCCATATAAAGAATAGATGTGCTATTTTTGCTGGTGCCTAGCCCCGATTGCAACGTAAATCCTTTTTTGAGGTTTTTACCGAAAAAAAGATTGCAGTGTAAAGCGGGATTGGCTCAAAATAATAAAACACAAAACTACATTAATTTATGACAAATACCGAACAAATCAAAGGTATTGTAGAGCGCCTTGGTGCGTTGAGGAGGTATCTTTGACATTGATGCCAAGCTTATCGAAATAACCAACGAAGAGGAAAAAACCTTTGCGCCAGACTTTTGGAACAACGCCCGTGAGGCCGAAATACTGGTGCGCAATCTCCGTTCTAAGAAAAAATGGGTGGAAGATTTTGAAAAAGGCAATGCCATGGCCGAAGAACTCCAGATTGTCTATGAGTTTTTCAAGGACGGTGATGCCTCGGAAGAAGAACTCGATACCCAATATGAACTGACCAACAACCATGTCGAAGACCTTGAATTCCGCAACATGCTTTCGGATGAAGGCGACAATTTGAGTGCCGTTTTACAGATTACGGCCGGAGCCGGCGGAACCGAAAGTTGCGACTGG
>CAZXRX010000129.1:0-2645 GCA_964642945.1 uncultured Flavobacterium sp.
AAAAATTACTTGTTTATAAAATTCCCGCTTTTTACGGGGTTGCAAATGTAGTAATATTTTTCAATAAAAAAAATCATAACTCATTAATTTTTAATCACATTTCTTAACCATCGGAAAAATATATTAAACTGATAAAATTTGCGTTATTTTTACACCACAAACAAAATCCACCCCTTGCAAAAACTTTTTTCTTTCCTTGCCTTTTTGTTTTTCCTGAATGGTTTTGGGCAAAACCTGTATTTGAAAATGGAAGGAAGTACCACCAACGAAACCAAAACAGTCGATAGTGTGGGTTATGACGTGAAACACACCAGTTTCAAATCATTGTCTGACCAGGTCAACCTTTTTGCTGACAGACTGAATAAAACCGGCTACCTCGAAAGCCGATTGACAGCCAGCATGAAAACCAATGATTCCACTTTTATCTATAGGTACTCACTGGGTAAAAGAACCCATTTTATACATATATATATAGGTGAGGCGAAAAACCAATTGCCTGAGGGGTTTCCCTTGGCCAAAAACGACACCCTAACGCTTCCGTTTGCTGAAAGCGAAGCTTTCCTGACGGGTACTTTGAAGTCATTGGAAAAGAGAGGATTCTCAATGGCGAAAGTAAAGCTGTCGAATATCTCCAAAAGAAACAACAGCCTGATGGCAGATTTATTGGTGGAATCAGACAAAAAACGCACCGTGAACGGCATTGTCATCAACGGCTACAACAAATTCCCGGAAGGGTTCAGGAAAAACATCTTCCGGATGTACCGCAATAAGACTTTCAGTCAGGAAAGCCTGGAGAAAATAAACAAGGAGTTCAGCCAATACCGTTTTGTCAAGCAGGTGAAATACCCCGAAATCCTTTTCCTAAATGATTCGACCAAGGTATATGTATATCTGGAAAAGGCAAAGTCGAATTCCTTTGATGGCTTTATCGGATTTTCCAACGACGAGAACGGCAAGGTAATTTTTAACGGCTACCTCGACCTGGTACTGAACAACATCTTGAATTCGGGTGAAAAATTGGCATTGTATTGGAAAAGTGACGGCAAGGACCAAAAAACATTCAACCTGGCGCTGGAGCTTCCGTATATTTTCAAAAGTCCTTTTGCGATCAAGGCACAACTGAATATTTTCAAACAGGACAGCCTCTTCCAGAACACCCGCACCAACATCGATTTGGGTTATTTTTTGAATTACAACAACCGTTTGTACCTGGGTTATCAATCTGCTGAATCAAGTGACATCCAAAACACCAATTCGGCCTTGCTCAATGATTATTCCAACAAATTTCTCACCGGAACCTATGAATTTTTCAATTACACCAATACTTCCAGAAGCCTATTCCTTTTTCAGGAACCCACAACCTTAAACTTCAAACTCGGCACCGGAAGCCGGAGTTCAAAATTTGAAAGTAGTCCACAATTTTTCGGAAGCTTGAATGCGAGCCACAACATTTACCTCAACAACAGGAACATACTCCATTTGAAGAGCCAGAATTATTACCTGCAAAGCAACACCTATATCATCAACGAATTGTATCGTTTCGGCGGCATCAATTCGATAAGAGGCTTTAACGAAACCAGTCTGCAGGGTAATATTTTCACTTCATTGCTCACAGAATACCGTTATGTACTTTCTCCCGGAATTTACGTACATTCCATTATTGACTATGGCTATTTCCAGGACAAAACATCCGAAACCGATAACAACCTGCTTGGTTTTGGTTTCGGATTTGGGTTGCTTACCAAAAATGGTTTGCTCAACCTGATTTATGCGAATGGTTCCACCAATGACCAGACCATAAAATTATCCAACTCCATTGTTCACATCAGTTTTAAAGCCGTTTTTTAAATAAAACTGTTAAATGTTATCAAAACATTATTTTTTTTAGGAATTTTAATAAGTTTTTAAGACTTTTGTTTTCACTAATTCAAACCAAATTTATAATGAAAACAAAGTTTAATTTATTTTTAACACTGGCAACTGTGTTTTTTGTTCAATTGACTTTTGCGCAAGAAAGGAATGTTTCCGGGGTTGTTACCGACAACGCAGGTATGCCTTTCCCTGGTGTGAATGTCCTGATTAAAGGCAAAGCGCAGGGGACGCAGACAGACCTCGATGGAAAATACACCATCAAGGCCAGTGCCCAGGAAGTTTTGGTATTTAGTTTTTTAGGAACCAAAACGCAGGAAATCCTTGCCAAATCAACTACAATTAACGTAAAGCTACAAGACGAATCCACAGAACTGGAGACGGTTGTTGTGACCGCATTGGGTATCAAAAGGAAACCAGATGAAATTACAACCGCATCACAAGTGGTAAAAACAGAGGAGTTGAATCAGGCCAAAGCCACCAATGCCGTAGTAGGTTTGGTGGGAAAAGTTTCCGGTTTACAAATCAACACCTCAAACAACGGCGTCAATCCGGATACAAGAATTCAATTGAGGGGTTTTCGTTCGCTTGCCGGAGATAACCAAGCCTTGATTGTAATCAACGGGGTAATTTCAACCTCTGATGCTTTAGCCAATTTAAATCCTGAAATCATTGAATCAGTCAATGTCTTGAAAGGTGCCAACGGTGCGGCGCTTTACGGTTCGGATGGTAGAAACGGGGCCCTTATTGTTACCACCAAAAAAGGAAACAAGAAC
>CAZXRX010000130.1:0-2604 GCA_964642945.1 uncultured Flavobacterium sp.
GGAGCCTTGAAGGTCAGATTGAATTCAAGATGACCGATGACCAGGTTAAAAAAGTAATCCGTAAAAAAGTAGACGAATCTGTAGAAAGTGCTTTTGAAGTACTCAGGAAACGTATCGATAAATTCGGGGTAACCCAGCCCAACATTGTCAATTTAGGACAAACAGGACGTATTTTGGTGGAACTACCAGGAGCGAAAGATGTTGACCGTGTAAAGAAATTGGTTTCAAGTACTGCGCAATTGGAATTCTGGGAAACCTATAAGGCAGAAGAATTGGGGCAGTTTTTACAAGCCGCGAATGAAGCCTTGAAAGTGACTGAAAAAACAGCCAATGTAAAAGAAACGGCTACAGCCCAGAAAGATACCCTGACAGCTTTGTTGACTGATAAAACCAAAGCAGATTCAGCCGCAGCCAAAAAAGGCAACAACCCATTGTTTGACAAGATTTTAGCACCAGGTGGTGGGCCGGTATTGGCCGTGTTTGCACAGAAAGATACTGCAAAAGTGATGTCTTACCTTAAAAGGGAAAGCATCCGTTCTTTATTGCCTGCAGACAAGCGTTTTGCAAAATTTGTGTGGGGAAAACCTACTGTAACAGTAGATGAGAAAACAAAAAAATCTTCTGAGACTTTTGACTTATATGCCTTGAAAAGCAACCGTGATGACAAAGCGCCATTGAGTGGTGGTGTGATTACAGATGCCAGGGATACATTTGACCAATCGGGAAAACCAGCTGTATCGATGCAGATGAACGGACAAGGGGCCAAAATATGGGAAGAATTGACCGGAAGGGCTTTCTCACAAAAAAGTTACATTGCCATTGCTTTGGACGATGTAGTATATTCTGCACCAGGTGTTACTTCCGGGCCAATTGCCGGAGGTAGGTCTGAAATTACAGGAAACTTTGACGTAGCTGAAACCAAGGATTTATCCAATGTATTAAGGGCCGGTAAATTACCTGCTGCTGCAGAAATCGTACAGTCTGAAATTGTAGGACCTTCTTTGGGTCAAAAAGCCATTGATGCCGGTATGACGTCTTCTGTTGTTGGTTTCTTATTGGTATGTTTATGGATGGTATTCTATTATGGTAGAGCCGGCTGGTATGCCAATGTAGCCTTGTTGTTGAACTTATTGCTTTTGTTTGGTGTAATGGCCAACTTCGGCTTCGTATTGACTTTGCCAGGTATCGCAGGTATCGTACTTACCTTGGGTACTGCCGTTGATGCCAACATTATTATATACGAAAGGGCCAAAGAGGAATTGCGTGAAGGTCATTCATTGGCCGATGCAGTTAAAACTTCTTATGGTTGGAAAGGGGCGATGCGTTCCATCATTGATGCCAACGTAACCCACGTTTTGACCGGTGCCATCCTTTATATTTTCGGAACAGGACCTATCCAGGGATTTGCCTTGACTTTGCTTATCGGTATCGTTACCTCTTTGTTTACCTCGATTTTCATCGCAAGGATTTTCATCGACAGGGATGTGGCCAAAAACAAGACATTGAGTTTCTCAACCCCTATCACCAAAAACTGGTTCACCGGGTTCCATTATGACTTTATCGGAGCCAAAAAATGGACCTACATGTTCTCTTCTGCAGTAGTTATTGTAAGCTGTATTTCTTTCTACTTTAACGGATTGGATGAAGGTGTTGATTTTGTTGGAGGAAGAACTTTCCAGGTGAAATTTGAAAATGTGGTTGAGCCAAGCGTGGTTTCAGAAGAATTGTCTGCCTTGTTTGGTACTGCGGTTGAAGCCAAAATATTTGGTGATGCAGACCAATTGAAAATCACCACCAAATACCGCATCAAGGATGAAGGTCCTGAAGTGGATACTGAGGTGAATAAAAAATTATACGACGGATTGAAAAAGCACTTCCCGAACATGTCTTACGACAAATTCGTGAACTTATACGAAGGAAAAAAATTCGGTATTTTGCAGGGATCTAAAGTAAGTGCGGCCATTTCTGCCGACATCAAAACCAACTCTTTCTGGGCCGTTTTGGGTGCCATGTTGGTGGTAGGTTTGTACCTTGTGATATCTTTCCGTAAATGGCAGTATTCATTAGGCGCCATCGCTGCGGTAGTACACGATGTTATCTTCGTATTGGGAGTTTATTCGTTATTGTACAAATACATGCCATTCCACATGGAAATGGACCAACACTTCATTGCGGCTATCCTTACCGTAATTGGTTACTCGATGAACGATACGGTAATCGTATTTGACAGGGTGAGGGAATTCTTGGGAGGTAACCGCAAAGGACACTTTAAGGAAGTGGTAAATGCTTCCATCAACACGACTTTGTCCAGAACGTTGAATACCTCATTGACCATGATTTTGGTATTGTTGATCATGTTTATTTTCGGTGGAGATTCTATCCGTGGATTCATCTTCGCAATGCTTATCGGTATCATCATCGGAACTTACTCTTCGTTGTTCATTGCGACACCGGTATTGGTAGACACCATGTCTAAAGCCGATGTGGAAGATATTGAAAAACGTCACGCAGGGGAATAATAACCCTTTACCTAATAAAAAGCCATACAGTAATGTGTGGCTTTTTTTTATACCTAAACTTCAAGAACCTTATGCCTTTCCTGAT
>CAZXRX010000131.1:0-2556 GCA_964642945.1 uncultured Flavobacterium sp.
GAGTTCAGAGGGTTTCAGGGTGACCCTGTTTCCGGCCGCCACTGCACCGATGACCGGGCAAACTGCCAGTTGGAAGGGATAATTCCAGGGGGAAATAACCAGTACATGGCCATATGGTTCGTGATAAATGGCATCCGAAGACGGAAAATTCAACAGGCTCGGCCATACTTTTTGGGGTTTGGCCCATGAGCTGAGGTGTTTGATGGTGCGTTGCAATTCGGAATATACAATCGAAATTTCAGTAACCACGGCTTCAAAACCGGGTTTTTTAAAATCGGCATACAAGGCGGCAATGACTTCGTCTTCGCGCTTGCGGATGTTCGTGAGTAATTTTTTCAGGCTTTCTTTCCTGTAATTGACATCAGTTTTGTAATTCATTTTTTATTGTTTATAAAAATCCCCAGCGGAAACCCACGTAAGCATCAGCCTGCTTGCTGTCATTGATCAGTGCTGTGATGGCAGAACCCGAACCGATGTAAAAGCCCCTGAACTGGAAGCCGATACCAGTGGTAAAACCCGATATTTCACTGGAGGTCAAGGGCAGGTAGGCCTCAAACGAGCCCAGTTTGAATCTTGGGGTCAGTGTAAAAAGATTGGTGGCTGTTATCTGGTCATTCTTGTTATCGTCTTTGAGTTTTTGTTGCAGAAAAGCCGAAACGTAAACCATCGGGATGATCCTGACATCTGCATAAGCCGAGAAAGTGGCCGGAAGCTGCACCTTGAAATCCTTGTTAGACGAAGTGCGGGTGAGGTAGCCGCTGTTGAGCAAAATGGTTTCTACTTCCTGCAAACTGTCTACATCCTGGAATTGGTTCAGGTTGAGGCTTTGGGCGCCCTGTATTTCCAAAACATAATTGGTCGAATTGTTATTGTCGTCCTTGAAAGTCATTGAACCCAGATTCCGCAGGGCTATACCGGCATTGAGGCGGTAATTGTTTTTGTCGTTTTTTTCGCCCTGCCATTGGTAATTCACGCCGATGTCGGTAGCAAAACCATTCAATCCGCCATAGACGGTTTTCGCATAATCACTGAAATTGTCAAAACTCCCTGCCAGACTTCCGGAATACGAAAAGTTCAGGTTGGTGTAGGTATCGGTCAGATAAGCCTGTCCGGCAGATTGCACGACGGTTCCACGGAATGATTCCGCCCCCATATTGGCATACGAACCCGGAAACAATAATTTCAGCGTGATTCCGCCATTGACTTTGTGGTGTTCTGTTTCAAAAATGGTTTTTGCGGCCGTTAAGTTGACTTCGCCCCAGGTGGTGCCAATCACCCTTTGGTTGGTGTCGTTGTTGATGAGGGAAGTGGCGAAGAGTAGGTTTAAACCGCCATTGCTCACGGCATCTCCCAGACTGGTGTCAACATCGATGATATTCAGTTTGCCATTGGCTCTGGTGGTCAATCCGAATGCCCAACTCTTGAACTGCATGGCGACACTGGGGCCATAAACTTCGGCATCAAAACGCATATTTACCGGTTCGCCACCCACAAATATCATGTCTTGGATGTCCCGGTCGGATGTAATATCGCTAAACCCGATTTTATTGTTGGAAATATTGAGGCTGGCCCCGATAATATTGACTTCAAATTTATTGGTAATGTTGGCCAGTTCGGCCGGGTTGGTACCCGCGGTAATAATGCCGGAACGGCTTGAGGTAATGAGGCCTGTAAAATGCTCCTGGGCAATCATGCTGCAGCCTGTAAACAGACACAGGGGAAGAAGTAGCTTTTTCATACAATATGGATTTATGTTGCCATAAAATTGGTTTAAACGCCTTGAAAAGCGATTACATAATTTTGAAAAATAACTACAGGATTCCATCCTGAAATTTATCTTCAGGTAAAGCTACAAATTTTAAACCGAATTCCACAGGCTGTCTGATGGGGCAGGGGCAATAATGGCTATGTTTTCCTTACTTACCGGATGCACAAATGCCAATTTACGCGCGTGCAGGTGGATGCCACCGTCCGGATTACTGCGGTCAAAACCATATTTGAGGTCGCCTTTGATGGGAGAGCCAATAGCGGCAAGCTGTGCCCTGATTTGGTGGTGTCTGCCGGTATGCAACTGGATTTCAAGTACAAAATAATGATCCAATTCCTTGATGGTGGTGTAGGAAAGACTGGCTTTTTTGCTTTCAGGTACTTCCTTGAGGTGGGCTTTGGAAGTGTTGTTTTTTTCGTTCCGTTTCAGGAAATGAACCAAGGTGTCCTCGGTTTTTGGCGGTTTGTTTTTCACGACGGCCCAATAGGTTTTTTGGGTTTCCCTCTCTGAAAACATCTTGTTCAGGCGTTCGAGTGCTTTCGAGGTTTTGGCAAAAACCACAATACCGGTAGTCGGGCGGTCGAGGCGGTGCACCACACCTAAAAATACGTCTCCGGGTTTGTTGTATTTTTCCTTTAGGTACTCTTTGACAATCTCTGAAAGGGGTTTGTCGCCCGTTTTGTCACCCTGCACGATATCGCCCACACGTTTGTTGACCACAATCAGGTGGTTGTCTTCGTGAAGGATTTGGAGGTTGTCTTTGGTGGAGAGGATTTTCAATTGGAAAC
>CAZXRX010000132.1:0-2473 GCA_964642945.1 uncultured Flavobacterium sp.
CCCGTTGTTTGCGAATTTTTTGTCGTATTTGCTTTTTTCCAGAAACTGCAACGGATTGCTCATTTCGATAATGTCAATCACCGCCTGTTTTTTGTCGGTGGCGTTTTGGTAATAACTTTCGGCTATTTTATAACCCATATAATACCCCAGGTCTGCCGGCCTGTCTTTGGTGGAAAAATAATTGTACAGCCAGTTTTTGTTACTTTGGTTGCACAATTCATTCTTGAGTTCGGTCCAGAGTTCTTTTTCATGTGCATCACCGTATGTTTTGGCTACTTTGTTGATTTGGCTCCCTACCACCAATTCGCCTATAAAATCGCAAAAACCTTCCTGCATGACTTTGTACAACAACCCACACGAAACCGCATTGGCATCGATTGGCGTATTTTGCTGGGTGTGCACACATTCGTGGGCGACGATGTTCTTGATTTGCTGTACGATATTGGTTTCATTGGCCAGTACTTTCCCGAAAGCGCTGTTATTGAATTCTGACAGATCTACTTCTTTGGTTGATGTCGATACTTCGGTACCAATCAGTACAAATTGGTCTGAAACCGTGCCGCCCGTATTGACCAGGCCAATGGCGAAACACACCTTGAAAGGTTTGAAATTCGGGTACAAAGCCTTGAATTGGGTAAAAATTTCCTCAATCAGGGGTTCGGCATTTTTTACTTCGTAAGTGTTTTTCCTTACCGAATTATAAAATTTCGGAAACTTGGAAACCGAGGCCACAAACTTTTCGGCGGTATAATCACGCGCCTTGATAAAATCGAGCAGTCCGTTGGTGGCCCTGTCAAGGTAAGTAGTCTGGAAAACAGCTACACTGTCGGCTTTGGTTTTACATTTTTTCAATTGGTCAAAGGCTTCCCAGAAATGGTCAATATCAAGGGTCAGGACGTTTTTTTTGTTTTCGGGTTCCAGTTCCTTTTTGATTTTTTCGCGCAGCCTGATTTCATCCTTTGTGAATTTTTTAACCGTGAGGGTTATTTTTCCGTCTGCGGCATTACCCGGTTCTTCCAGTCTTTTGATAGCAAGAAAGTACTTTCCGGTTTTTAACGCGGTATATTCAAAACGTTCCAATCCGTTGGTGCCATTGGGCGAATCCAATTCAACCAACTGTGCTTTGGCGTCGTTTTGCAACACCACTACCACATCAATACCTTGCTGCATGACCGAAAACTGGTACAGGCTGCCTTGGGTAAGTGATACTTCATACTGCAGTTCGGCCGCATCCATTTTGATATTGGGATACGCCTGATTCAAACTTATTTTCTGGAGGTTTTGGCCAACAGCAGTCAAACCGGCCAACAGCAAACTGGCCAAAAATATCTTTTTCATGCTGGGTTTGGTTTATTTGGTCACGAGTCCTTCCAAAGGTTTGAGCTGTTCCATGTTGACGTCGGATTGCTGCAATACCGATAGTAAGGTCATGACATTGGTTGGATTCATATTGTTTCCGGTAACGCGTACCACGGCAAAACCATTGTCTTTTTTATTGGCGTAAAAAATAAATTCCTCAATGTTGTCATCAGTGCCGACATAGCTTACCGATGCCCCCGCTTCGCCCGAACCGAACTTCATCAGTTGCTGGTATTGCTTGTCTTTAAGGATGGATTTTATCTTGGTTTTCTCGAGCTCATATTGGGCCTGATTGGACGGGGTGGCCTTGAAGGCAATGATGTTCATTTTATCAAAAGAAGCGAGTGCCGTTTTCTGGTCTGCGGAAAGCTTGGCCTGCTCGAAATTCAGGATACTGGAAGAAAGATCGAGGGCAATAAAGTCTTTTTTCGAGGCATTTTCCACAAAAAACTTCTGCAGACTGGGTTCGTTCGAACAGCTTACGAAAAGCGCCAAGAGGGCCATAACGAAATAGGTTGTAATTTTCATCACTTGAAATTAAAAATGGCAGCAACGGTAAGGCTGCTGCCATTGTATTGTTATTTTTTTCCTTTGCTTCCTTTTCCGGCTTTGACCAATTCGTCACCACCAGGTAAATTCATTTTGTCGGTAAGCGATGACAATTCATCGAGGTCAAAGTTTCCGGTGAGCGACATCAGCACAGTTTCTTCTTTTCCGCTGCCTTCAATAAACATCAGCAGTTCTTTTACCTGTGAATCCTTGGCACCTGATTTTACATAAATCTTGATGCTTTTGCCTTTCTCGTTGATGCGCATCAGTTCTTCCAAAGCGGCTGTCTTGATGTATTTGTCTGAAGTCGCTTTCATTTCGTTTGACAATTTGGCATCTGCAGTCACGAAAACTTTCAGGTTGTCGAGTTTTTTGGCCAGTGCCATGAATTCGTTGGCGTTTTTATCCTTGGATTTGGCATCACCCATCATCTTGAACATTTTCTGGTTTACGATGACCGTGGTGATTTTGTCGTTGTCGTCAAATTTGTCAAAAACAGATTGTGCAAAAAAGGTATTTGACACTAAGGTTAAAGCGATTATTAAAATTATCTTTTTCATTTCTG
>CAZXRX010000133.1:0-2288 GCA_964642945.1 uncultured Flavobacterium sp.
GAACATTATTGTAAGCTTTTATTTCTTCTTTCATAAAAAAATAGTTAATCAAGGTATACACATTTTGTAAGAAACCTCAAATCCTTGCAAATTTAAGTAAAAAAAATTTAATTACTTTTCAATTCTCTCTAAATCTAACAAAAAAGCGAATTCCCGGGCCAATTCTTTGAGTGCTTCAAACCGCCCGGACGCACCGCCGTGACCGGTTTCCATGTTGGTATCCAGGAAAAGCTGCTTGGAATTGGTTTTGAACCTACGCAGTTTCGCTACCCACTTTGCTGGTTCCCAATACTGTACCTGCGAATCGTGCAGACCGGTGGAAACGTACATATTCGGATAATCCTGGGCTACCACATTGTCATAAGGCGAATATGACAGCATGTAATCATAATAGTCTTTTTCGTTCGGATTGCCCCATTCGTCATATTCACCGGTCGTCAGCGGAATGGTGTCATCGAGCATGGTGGTAACCACATCTACAAAAGGGACCTGTGCAATAATACCGTTATACAATTCGGGAGCCATATTGGCAATGGCCCCCATGAGTAGGCCACCAGCTGAACCGCCTTCGGCATACAGGTGTTTTGGTGAAGTATATTTTTCCGATATGAGGAACTTCGAGCAGTCGATAAAATCGGTAAAGGTATTTTTCTTTTGGAGCAACTTTCCGTCTTCATACCAATGCCTGCCCAGGTCTTCGCCTCCCCTTACGTGGGCAATACCAAAAATAAAACCACGGTCAAGCAAACTCAATACCGTCGAACTGAAATGCGCATCAGAAGAATACCCATAAGAACCGTAAGCGTTGAGCAACAAAGGGTTGTTCCCATCTTTTTTGAGTCCTTTTTTATAAACGAGGGAAACAGGAATTTTGGTGCCGTCTGTTGCCACAGTACATACCCTTTCTTCGTGGTAATGGTCTTTGTCGAATTGGCCGCCCATCACTTCCATTTCCTTCAACACGGTTTTAGTGTGGGTACGCATATTGAAATCAATCACAGAGGGCGGCGTGGTCATCGATTGGTAGGCATACCGCAGGACTTCAGTGTCAAAATCAACATTTGAGGTGGTATTGCAGGTGTAGGTTTCCGAGGCAAAAGGCAGGTAATATTCCTCTCCTTTCCAGGGCATGATCCTGATTTTATTGAGTCCGCCCGAACGTTCTGATACCACAAGATAATCCTTGAAAATATCGATGTCTTCCAGCAAAACCTCTGTGTTGTGCGGAATCAGGTCAATCCAGTTTTCTTTTGAAGTTTTGTTTTCGGGCGTTTTCATGAGCTTGAAATTTTCCGCCTTGTCTTTGTTGGTCAGGATGTAAAAATGGTCTTCAAAATGCGAAATGGTATATTCGAGCCCACGGGTCCTTTTCTGGAAAATAACAAACTTTCCATCCGGATTGTCTGCCAGAAGGATTTGGTATTCATTGGTAAGGGTAGTGTCTGAACCAATTATCAGGTATTTTTTTGATTTCGATTTGTAAACATGCACATTGAATGTTTCGTCTTTTTCATGGTAAACCAACTCGTCATGGGCAGCATCTACACCCAATTTATGTTTGTATACTTTATCAGACCGCAGGGTAACTTCGTCTTTTTTGGTGTAAAAAACAGTTTGGTTGTCGTTGGCCCAGGTGGCGCTACCTGTAGTATTTTCAATCTTGGTGGCCAGGATTTCACCGGTTTGGAGGTTCTTGAACTGTATGGTATATTGGCGTCTTGAAACCAGGTCTACACTGAAGGCAATCCAGTTGTTGTCATTACTTACGCTCAATCCGCCCAACTGGAAATAGGCATGCCCTTTGGCCATTTCGTTACAGTCGAGCATGATTTCTTCGGGAGCATCCAACGAACCTTTTTTACGGGAATAAATTGGGTAATCCTTGCCGGTTTCATAGCGTGTAAGGTAATAATAGCCGTTGTAGAGGTAAGGAACAGATTGGTCGTCTTCCTTGATCCTGGCCCTCATTTCTTCGTATAGCGCGTCCTGTAATTTCTTTGTGTGTGCGGTAGCAGCCTTGTAATAGGCATTTTCCTGATTGAGGTAGTCAATTACTTCCGGATTTTCGCGGTCATTCAGCCAATAGTAATCGTCAATTCTGGTGTGACCATGTTTTTCCAGGGTATGCGGAATGATTTTGGCTACAGGGGGTACGGGTGTATTTTTAGGCATTGATTGTAACTATTTTTGAACTACAAAAGTAGCCAATCTGGCCACCATAAATTTTTTACAATACTATAAGTTATGCACCATTCAATTAACAAATATTGGTTACTTTTGACTTTAAT
>CAZXRX010000134.1:0-2257 GCA_964642945.1 uncultured Flavobacterium sp.
TTATGCCTTTGGCCTTTATGTCAGAAGATGAGCTGGATACCAGTACCATCATTGCGCCTGTAAAAATGGGCAATCAAAAAGGGTTTTTAGTAGATGCTTTGCATCAGGAGGATTTCCGAAAATTATTGTTTGACAACATTGTCCAATCTAAAGATACCAAAGAGCTAAAATTGGTTTTCCACAAAGGAACCAAGTTTGAAGACAAAGAATACAAATCGTCCCGATTTATGGGATTGGAACAAAGCAATACTTCCATAATCTATAACGATGCTTTTGTGCTTAAGATTTTCAGACGCATTTATGTCAGCACCAACCCTGATTACGAAATCAGTCGTTTTTTAACCGAAAGAATGCATTTCGAAAGTTCTCCGGCGTACACAGGAAGTATTAATCTTGCTTTACCCGAAGGCAATATCACGTTGGGACTTATGCAGGAATTGGTTCCGAATCAAGGCGATGCGTGGAAGTTTATGCTCGAAGAAATTGATGGTGTCTTCAGCAACCTGAAAGCCAAAAAAATCAAGATTGAAAAGTTGCCCAAAATAGACTTATTCAAAAGGTTAAAAATCAATGAAATTCCACCTGAAATTATTGATTGGGTAGGGCTGAGTTTATTTTTGCGGTTACAAACCCTAGCCAAACGCACAGCCGAAATGCATATTGCTCTGGGAGGTGATATTCACGACACCGCATTTACACCAACAACCTACAACGGCGATTATACGGTTTGGTTGAAAAACCGAATGCTGTACCAATTTCAAAACCGACTCAACATCATCGAAAATAGTCTCCATAAATTAGACGGATTGGCGCTCGATTTGGCGCATCAGTTTATGGAAAATAAAAAACTGGTTCGTAAGCATTTTGTGGATTTTGATTGGACCAAAATGAAATCGGAACGTATCCGAATTCACGGCGACTATCATTTAGGACAAATTCTCGTGAATGGCGATGATTTTTACCTGCTCGATTTTGAAGGCGAACCCGAAAGTACGATTCGCGACCGAAAGGTAAAACAACCGCCATTAAAGGATGTAGCCGGATTATTCCGCTCGTTCCACTATGCCATTTACGCTACCATTTTCAACAACAAAGAAAAATATCCGTACGATCAGGAGCAGCTTTTTACGGCAGGCGAACTGTTGTTCAACTATTTCGTAGGCGTCTTTTTGGAAACCTACATCGAGAAAGCTCAAAACGGAAACCTGAACATAGGCTACAACCACGAAATAGATTTCCTTTTAAAATATTGTCTGATTGAAAAAGCAGTTTATGAACTGGGTTATGAATTGAACTCTCGTCCGCGTTGGGCCGTAATTCCGTTGAGAGGAATTCAGAGTATTATGGGATATTAGAAGCGAATGGCTCGGGCAGTTTCAGGAAACCATGTTCCCGCTGTCCGCTATACAAGGTGCCGCTGCCATCTGGGCTAGACAGGATTTGAATTGATATAAAAAACAATATAATTACACAACTAAATACAATGAATCAAGTACAAGTACATTCCCTTTTCACCGATTTTGACATCGACTTATTCAAAGCCGGAAAGCATTTCAAATTATACGAAAAAATGGGAGCTCACCTTATTGAAGTCAATGGTGTCAAAGGCGTTTACTTTGCCGTTTGGGCGCCGTCTGCGCGCTCGGTTTCCGTTGTTGGTGATTTCAATTATTGGATTCAGGGAGAACATCAACTGAATGTGCGTTGGGACGCTTCTGGTATCTGGGAAGGCTTTATTCCGGGTGTTGAAAAAGGAACAACCTATAAATATAAAATACAGTCCAATAAAGGAGGCATCATTACCGAAAAAGCTGATCCGTTTGCTTTGTTTTGCGAACATCCGCCACAAACAGCTTCTATCATTTGGGACTTAGACTATAAGTGGAAAGACAAAAAATGGATGGATAACCGTAAAGACAAAAATGGTTTAGACAAACCGTTTTCGGTATACGAAGTGCATTTGGGTTCGTGGCGCAGAAACAAAGAAGGAAAGTTTCTGACTTACCTGGAATTAGCCGATCAATTGGTAGATTACGTTAAAGAAACAGGTTTCACTCACGTCGAGTTTATGCCCATCATGGAATATCCGTATGATCCGTCTTGGGGATATCAGTTGGTAGGTTATTTTTGCACCAACTTCTCGATTTGGGAAACCACAGGATTTTATGGTTTTGGTGGATAAACTGCACCAGGCCGGAATTGGAGTTATCTTGGATTGGGTTCCGTCACATTTCCCCGATGATGCCCACGGTCTCGG
>CAZXRX010000135.1:0-2240 GCA_964642945.1 uncultured Flavobacterium sp.
CAACAACAAGGCCAAGCCAAAAGCAAAAGCGGTATTCGAGCTGCTTTCAACAAAATCACGGGATTCACCACCCAAATCGGTTGTAAAACTGCTGTCCAAAACTTCTGCCTTGATAGCGTCCATAGCGTCTATACCGTCGCTGATGCTTTTTCCCGGAGCCAAACCGGCAGAAACGGTGGCCGACATATAACGGTTGTTGTGGTACAATTGAGGCGGATTACTTTGTTCATCTACCTTAACCACATTATCCAGTTGAATGAGTTCGCCTTTGTTATTTTTGACAAACATCGAAGTTAAATCTAAAGGCTCATCGCGGTCTTTTTCATCAAACTGCCCAATCACCTGATACTGTTTTCCGTTGCGCATAAAATAACCAAACCGCTGACCACTCAAGGATAACTGCAATGTCTGGGCGACATCCAACACCGAAATACCCAAACTTTCGGCTTTTTCCCGGTCGATAGTTACATTGATTTCAGGTTTGTTGAATTTCAGATTGACATCTACATTAGAGAAGGTTTCGTTCTGATTGGCTTTATCCATAAATTCCGGAATCTTTTCACGTAGTTTTTCAAAATTCGGAGCTTGAATAATGTATTGAATGGGGAGACCACCCCGTTTGTTTACAGCAATAGTGGGTTGTTCGGTGACGGTGACTTTGGCCTGAGAGTATTTTTTGGTCCATTTGGTAAACTTCTCGGCTATGTCTTTTTGACTCAGTTCCCTGTCAGCAGGATCTTTCAAGGCCATACGAACTCTTCCGCTGTTGACCGAAGCCGACGCAAATCCGGGAGCCGTAATCACCAGTGCAATTTTTTTCTCCGGAATAGAATCATCAATCATTTGAGACAACTCCTGCATAAATCGGTCGGTGTAGTCGTAAGTCGAGCCTTCAGGTGTTGTAACACCAACCACAATAAGGTTTCGGTCATCATAAGGAGCTGTTTCCTTTGGAATGATTTTGAAAAACAAAACAATCAATCCGATGCAGACAATGATGATGGGGAAACTTGCCCATTTCATTTTTACGAAACGTTCCAAAGAGTTGGCATACCCTTTATTCAGATTTACAAAATAAGGTTCGGTAAACGTATAGAACTTGGTTTTCTTCTGTTCGCCACCTTTCATAAGATAGGCATTCAGCATAGGGGTAAGTGTAAGTGATACAAAGGCCGATATCAATACGGCAGCACCAATGACGACCCCAAATTCGCGGAACAGTCTTCCTACGAATCCCTCCAAAAAGATAATCGGTAAAAACACGGCGGCCAGTGTAATGGAAATCGATATTACAGCAAAGAAAATTTCATTCGAGCCTTTGATAGCAGCTTCAATAGGCGACATGCCTTCTTCGACTTTTTTGAAGATGTTTTCAGTGACCACGATACCGTCGTCAACTACCAATCCGGTGGCTAGTACAATGGCCAGAAGCGTTAGTACATTTACCGAAAACCCGCATAAATACATGATGAAAAACGTAGCGATAAGCGATACCGGAATATCAATCAGCGGTCGGAATGCGATGGCCCAGTCCCTAAAAAACAGGAAGATGATCAGGATTACCAGAATGATGGAAATCAAAAGCGTTTCAGCTACTTCCACTACCGATTTTTTGATGAATAGAGTATTGTCTAAAGCCACATTCAGCTGAATATCTTTAGGTAAGTCTTTTTTGAAATTATCAAACTGTTTGTAGAATTCGTCAGCAATATCGAGATAGTTGGTTCCGGGTTGCGGAATTATAGCCAAACCTACCATGGGTTTACCGGAGGAAACCAATCGGGTTTCGAGATTTTCTGGTCCTAATTCGGCATAGCCAATATCGCTTAGGCGGACAATTTTACCTTCATCAGCAATAATAACAATATTGTTGAACTCCTTGGCATCCGAGAGATTTCCTATGGTTTTAACCGTAAGCTCGGTATTGGCGCCGGTAAGTTTCCCCGAAGGCAATTCGACATTTTGTTTTTCTAAAGCGGTTCTGACGTCAGATACCGTTACTCCATAGGACGATAATTTTACCGGGTCAATCCAGATCCGCATCGAGTATTTTTTCTGTCCCCAGATTTGAACACTGCTCACACCGGGAATAGTCTGTAAGCGTTCGGCTATGACATTTTCGGCATAATCGCTGAGTTCTAGAGCATCCTTGGTCTCACTCTGAACGGTCATGGTGATGATTGGATCCGAATCGGCATCCGCTTTAGAAACTACCGGAGGTGCGTCAATATCCTGTGGCA
>CAZXRX010000136.1:0-2188 GCA_964642945.1 uncultured Flavobacterium sp.
CAGCCGAAAAAATCGCCATCGACAAAGACAATACTACCATTGTGAACGGTGCCGGAAAAGCCGACCTGATCAAAAACCGTGTGAACCAGATCAAAGGTCAGATGGAGACCACGACTTCAGATTACGACCGCGAAAAACTACAGGAGCGTTTGGCCAAATTGGCCGGAGGGGTTGCTGTATTGTATGTGGGTGCTGCTTCTGAAGTGGAAATGAAAGAGAAAAAAGACCGTGTGGATGATGCGTTGCACGCTACCCGTGCCGCTGTAGAAGAAGGCATTGTGGCCGGAGGCGGTGTGGCCTTATTAAGGGCCAAAAGCGTATTGGCCGCACTCAAATCATCCAATGCAGATGAAGCTACCGGAATTCAGATTGTGGCCCGTGCCGTGGAAGCGCCTTTGCGTACCATCGTTGAAAATGCCGGACTGGAAGGTTCTGTAGTGGTAGCCAAAGTCTCTGAAGGCAAAGCCGATTTTGGTTACAATGCCAAAACCGACGAATATGTAAACATGCTTAAAGCAGGCATCATAGACCCGAAGAAGGTTACACGTGTGGCACTTGAAAATGCCGCTTCAGTAGCCGGGATGATCCTGACCACCGAATGTGCCTTGGTGGAAATCAAGGAAGAAAATGCTGGCGGTGGCGGAATGCCAATGGGCGGCGGAATGCCGGGCATGATGTAATGCTACTGTCTCTATAAATAAAAAAATCCGTTGTGTTTATGCACAACGGATTTTTTTATTACCAGACATTTATTACATTTGTTTTCAAATCCTTATTCCAAATTTCTATGCCAAACAGAATAAATTTCCGTTTATTGTTGTGTTTTTTGTGTTTTTATTCCGTTGCAGTGACTCCGCAAACGCCAACAGCTCCCTCTTCCGACAAAGATGCCATCACTACTGCTTTCGAAAATTATTTCAGTACTGACCGCGAAAACATCCATGTACAGTTAGACAAGAATATTTTCATGACCAATGAAACCATTTGGTTCAAAGGCTATGTCTACAACAAAAAACTGGGCCTTCCTTTTTATTCCACCACCAATGTATATGTTCAATTAATGGATGAGTCGGGCAACATCCTCACCCGACAGTTGCTGTACAGTATGAGCGGTTTGTTTTCAGGGAAAATAAAACTGAATAAAGAATTCAAATCGGGCTATTATTACCTACAGTTTTACACCAACTGGATGAATAATTTTGAAGAAGATGAATCGTATGTGCAAAGGGTAAAAATCATCAACACCCTCCAAAACAACCTCCCCATAAAAGAAACCATCAACCCTCAGAAAATCAATGTGGATTTTTATCCCGAAGGTGGAAGCCTCATTGCCAATAATCCGAATACCGTTGGGGTAAAAGTCAGCGACATCAACGGAAAACCCATTACAGACTGTGTGTTGGAAATACAGGATGAAAACAACACCCTGCAAAATACAGTTGTTATCAACTCTTTTGGCATGGGAAAATTTGAGTACCTGCCGGATGGCAGGAACCTGAAAGCAGTATTGCTGTACAAAGAAAGTAAAACTGCTTATATCCTTCCTGAGGCAAAACCTGACGGCATCGCCCTTGAAATCAATAATTATATTTTTGAAAACAAAACCTTCGTAAAAATAAAATACAACAAAGACTACCTCAAAACCCTCAAAAACAACAACCTTTACCTGGTCATCCAGAAAAATGAAAAATCGAATATTGTAGACATCCGGCTAGATCCCGAAACCAGAATCAAGGAGTTTTTCTTCTCCAATGATTTGCTTTTCAGTGGCGTCAACTCCATCCGGATTATTGACCAGGAAATGAACGAAATGGCGCAACGGCTCTTGTTTGTTCCAATCGAAAAGAAAACCAGCACCAGTCTTCATCCAGGGTTTAAGGATCATTCCAAAGTGGATCTCAGCGGAAATACAAATTGGCCGGATGCCTGCGTAAGCGTGTCTACACTCCCTTCTGAAACCAAAATTGCCGCTAATGAAAACATCATTACCACTTTTACGTTAAATGCCTACCTGAATGAAAAACTATCAGTCAGAAGTGATTATTTCAATGAAATATCCCGGGCAAAAAAACACGAACTTGACCTGATGATGCTCACCCAAAGAAGCAACAAATACGATTGGAACACCATCAAGGGCCAATCGGTAAAACCGCTATACCAATTCGAGAAAGGACTAGACATAAAAGGC
>CAZXRX010000137.1:0-1817 GCA_964642945.1 uncultured Flavobacterium sp.
GCGCGATTCATGTTTGCACCGATAGACCGAACGGCCTTGCGCGAAGCCTACCGCCAGGATGAGGATGCCTGCATAGAAGAGCGACTGCGCCAGGCTGCGCCGGCCAGCGCCGTTCATGCGGCGGCCGCCGGGATCGCGGCGCGACTGGTCGAAGGCGCGCGAGCGCACAAGGCCAGCGGGCTGGATGCTTTCCTGCAAACCTACGGGCTTGGCACAGATGAGGGCATTGCCCTGATGTGCCTGGCGGAAGCGCTGCTGCGCGTGCCGGATGCTGCCACAGCCGATGCACTGATCCATGACAAGCTGGGCGGGATCGACTGGTCGGAGCATCTTGGCGAAAGTGGCTCCACCTTCGTCAACGCCGCGACCTTCTCACTGATGCTGACCGGGCAGGTGCTGGACCAGCGCCGGGCCAAGGCGGACGGGTTGGGCGCAGCACTTAAGCGCGCGGTCGGACGTTTGGGCGAACCGGTCATCCGGCAGGCAACGCTGCAGGCCATGAAGATCCTGAGCGGCCAGTTCGTCTTTGGCCGAACAATTGATGAAGCGCTGGACCGCGCCGCGCCTGAGCGCAGGCAGAACCTGACCCACAGCTTCGATATGCTGGGTGAGGCGGCAATGACCTTTGCCGATGCGGAACGCTATCGCCAGAGCTATGCCATGGCGCTGGACCGGATTGCGCAGGAAGCCGATGCCGGGGTGGTCCGCTCACCGGGCATTTCGGTCAAGCTTTCGGCGCTTCACCCGCGCTATGATTTTCTCCACGCCGATGCTGCCAAGGCGGCGCTGGTGCCGATGATTAAGGACCTGGCGCTCAAGGCACGCGCCGCCGACATCCATTTCACCATCGACGCGGAAGAGGCCGAACGGCTGGAACTTTCGCTCGACATCATCGAAGAGCTGGTCAGCGATGACGCGCTGTTCGCGGGCAACTGGCAGGGCTTTGGTCTGGCCTTGCAAGCCTATTCCAAGCGGGCCGTACCGCTGGTGGACTGGGTGGTAAAACTCGCCCGCCGCCACGGCCGCCGGATCATGGTCCGGCTGGTCAAGGGCGCCTATTGGGACAGCGAGGTCAAGCTCAGCCAGGTTGGCGGGCATGTCGACTACCCGGTCTTCACCCGCAAGGTGGCGACGGATGTTTCCTACCTGGCCTGCGCAGCGAAGATGCTGGCCGCGCCTGATGCGATCTACCCGGCCTTCGCTACGCATAACGCCTACACGATCGGCGCGATCAAGGCGCTGGCCGGTGATGCCGAGTTCGAATTCCAGCGGCTCCATGGCATGGGTGAGGACGTCTATGCCGAGCTGGCCAAGCTCGAGGCAGAGGGCGGCAACCGCCGCACCCCGGTGCGGATTTACGCGCCGGTAGGCGGGCACAAGGACCTGCTGGCCTATCTGGTCCGCCGCCTGCTTGAAAACGGGGCGAACAGTTCGTTCGTCAACCGCATGGCCGATGCCGAAGTGCCGGTCGATGATCTGGTCGGTGAGGGTCACGTCGATCTGCACATCGGGGTGCAGGGCGGTGAACTTCGGGACGATCGGCAGCAGGTGATGCAGGCCGAACGGCACGTTGGAATTGATCCGCAGGCGGCCCTTGGGCACGGCGCAGGCGGCGACCGAGCGCTCGGCCTCGTCCAGATCGGCCAGCACCCGCAAGGATCGCGCGTGGAAGGTCAGGCCCTCGGCGGTCAGCTGCAGCTTGCGGGTCGAGCGGTTGACCAGCCGCGAGCCGAGCCGGTTCTCCAGCCGCGCCACCAGCTTGCTGACCGCCGACGGGGTCATCGACATGGCCTTGGCGGCGGCGGTGAAGCCGCCCT
>CAZXRX010000138.1:0-1811 GCA_964642945.1 uncultured Flavobacterium sp.
GGATGAGCACCGTACACAAATACAGTCGTTTCAGTTCGCCGCCACTCAGTTTTTCGACAAAATCGTATTGTTTTTTGCTGTCGAACAAAAAACGCTCGAGCAATTGCGAAGCCGAAATGATTTTCCCTTTGGTCAGCGGGATGTATTCGCCGTATTCCTTGATAATGTCTATTACGCGCTGGCCCGGTTTTGGGTTGATCCCGCTCTGGGTGTAATAGCCAATCTTGATGGTGTCGCCCATAACCACCTTGCCGCCATCGACCGGAATGGTTTTGGTAATCATGTTCAGGAAGGTTGATTTTCCGGTGCCGTTTTTCCCGATGATGCCAATGCGCGCGCCACGCTGGAAATCGTAGCTGAAGTTTTCCAGAATCACCTTGTCGCCAAACCTTTTGGAAATTTTGTGCAGCTCAATAATTTTGCTGCCGAGGCGTTCCATGTTGATTTCGAGTTCGACCACATTTTCTTTCCGTCTGCTTTCGGCCTTTTCCTTGATTTTGTAAAAGTCGTCCTGACGTGATTTGGATTTGGTGGTACGGGCCTTGGGTTGGCGGCGCATCCAGGCCAGTTCTTTTACGAACAGGTTTTGGGCTTTGTCTATGCTGGAGTTTTCAGAGGCAATCCGCTCTTCTTTTTTCTCTAAATAATAAGAATAATTGCCTTTGTATTGGTAGAGTTTGCCGTTGTCGAGTTCGATGATTTCGTTGCAGACACGCTCCAGGAAAAAACGGTCGTGCGTGACCATGAACAGGGTGATGTTTTCTTTGGCGAAATAACTTTCGAGCCACTCAATCATTTCCAGATCGAGGTGGTTGGTCGGCTCATCCAAGATCAATAAATCAGGTCGGTTAATCAGGATGATGGCCAGCGAAAGCCTTTTTTTCTGCCCTCCGGAAAGGTTTTTGACCTTCAGTTTGAAATCTTCCAGCTTTAATTTGAACAGGATCTGCTTGAACTGGGTTTCAAAATCCCAGGCATTGTGGCGGTCCATATTGTCGAAGGCCTTTTGGTAGGTTTCTTCGTCTTCAGGGTTTTCGAGTGCCTTTTCGTATTGCTCTATTACTTTCAGGATTTCGTTGTCTGAAGCGAAAATGCTTTCCTCTATCGTCAGTTCGTCCTGCAATTGTGGCACCTGTGACAAAAAGGCCATCTTGATTTCCTTGCGCATCACCACCTGTCCGGTATCGGGTTGGTCGTCGCCATTGAGGATTTTCATGATGCAGGTTTTCCCGGAACCATTCTTGGCGATAAAGGCAATTTTCTGGTCTTTGTTGATGCCGAAGGAAAGGTCCCGGAAGAGGGTACGCTCGCCAAACGATTTGGATATGTTTTCTACAGAAAGGTAATTCACTGTTTGTTTACGGTTTACGGAGTTGGGTATGTGATTTGCAAAAGTAGGTCATTGCACGTAATGATACAATCTTTTCTTTTAGGGGCTGAATCATTTTTAAGTTGACATATTTTCATAGTATATTTGTGCATGCAACTATCCGTTATCATCCTCAACTACAACGTCCGCTACTTTCTGGAACAATGTGTGGGGAGTGTGCAAAAGGCACTCCAAAACATTGAGGGCGAAATTATAGTGGTCGACAACCATTCTTCCGATGACAGTTGCGCCATGATGCAGCAGCGTTTCCCCGACATACAGCTCATTCAAAATCCTGAAAATTATGGTTTCCCGAAAGGCAATAACATAGGGGTCGCACAAGCCAAAGGCGAATACCTCTGCATTTTGAATCCCGATACCGTGGTGGCGGAAGATACTTTTGAAAAAATCCTGGCCTTTGCCAAAAAGCAAGACAACTTGG
>CAZXRX010000139.1:0-1738 GCA_964642945.1 uncultured Flavobacterium sp.
CTGCGTTGATACCTGCGCGCAGGTACTCCAGTCCGTCGGCCAGCGTGTAGGCCATTTCCAAATCGGTTTCCGACAAGCTTTTCATGACAAACGCCAAGCGATAGTGTAAGCCTTCTAAGAATTGAAGCGTTGGTTCTACAGGCATGGTCTTGTTGTCGATGCCTTCTGCCCAAAGATTTTCATAGTAAAATTTTATGGTTGGATTGTTCTCAGTCATCGTCCATTTGAGGCGGATAAAACAATTCATATGGCTGTCAGCACAATGATGCACAACTTGTCGAATGGTCCAGCCCTCGGGACGATAAGGTGTTTCTAATTGTTCGTTGGACAAATGCTGCACTTCCTTTTTTAGTTTTTGTGGGAAGTCGGCAATGGTTTGTATGGCTTTTGCCAAAAGTTCGGAAGTATATACTTCGGGAACTTCGAATATCCCGATGGGGTAGCGTAGTTTTTCTAAATCAGATTTGTCCATAATTAGAGTGTGAGTTTGGCTAAATAATCAAAATGTTTGCCTTCCTGAACCAATTCAATTTCAAAACCGTTGGCATGAGCTGCATTTTGCAAAGTATTGTAATCAAGATACAACCATGGAAAAGGTTCTTCGGTTTGATTTTTATAAGATATCGTGAAGGTGAGTTCGCCATAATAGCCGTCTGCCGGAACTTGATAACTGCCGTCCTCATCTTTGTCAAACATATAAATGATGTCGGAGCTATCTATCAAAATTTGACCATTCGGGTTCAAAAGTGATTTTAGTTTTTGCAGATATTTTGACGTTGCTGCTAAGGTTTCGAAGATTCCGGTGCCGTTCATTAGCAGCAGAATAGTATCAAATTTTTGCTTCGACTGTTCGCTTTCGCTCGGGTCGGTTTCGATGTCTAACAGATTTTGGACTTTTACATTTTTCAACCCGCGTAATGTACAAGCTTTGATGGCATTGGTAGAAATATCAATTGCGGTAACATCAAAACCTTTTTCCTGAAGGTATAAAGCATGGCTTCCGGCTCCACAGCCTACATCAAGGATTTTTCCCTTGGCAAGTTGGAGCGCTTTTTTCTCGAGCTTTGGCATATCCTTAAAACTTCTGAAAAGATACGCAACATCCATGTCATCAGCCTCAGAAATAGTGGTTTCGGTAACAATGACTTCGGGCGAATTATTGGTTTGAAAATCGAGTATGGCTTTGCCGAATAAGTCTAACATTTTCTATTGAGTTTGATATTTTAGCCTTAAAGTTGTTTAATTTTGTGGCATGAGTTTGAAGCCATCCTTAAACGAAATCCAAAAGCTTGCCAAAGATAAGCATATCGAAAACAAAAAGTATTTTGATAAGCTCAAAAAGAAAACACCTAAAAATCTGGATTATGTGATGCAGGATTTACACGATGCCGAGTTTAAAAGAACGGATTGTTTGAAATGTGCCAATTGCTGCAAAACCACCGGACCGCTTTTTACATTGGCCGATATCGAACGAATTTCGAAGCATCTGAAACAAAAGCCACAGCAGTTCATCGACCAGTACCTTCGTATTGATGAAGATAAAGATTACGTGCTGCAAAGCGTACCGTGTACTTTTTTGGACAACGAAAACTACTGTATGATTTATGATGTACGGCCAAAAGCCTGCAGAGAGTTTCCGCACACTGACCGAAAGAAGTTTCAGCAGATTTCAGATTTAACATTAAAAAATGTGGCTATTTGTCCGGCCGCCTACAATATTGTAGAAGAAATGAAGAAA
>CAZXRX010000140.1:0-1728 GCA_964642945.1 uncultured Flavobacterium sp.
AATTGAAGAAAACAAATACGACTTTCGGTCTAAAGATACTTTCCACTATCTCAGTACAAAAGGCGATACCACGACTTATTTCATAGATCCTTCGACTTATAAAGGCATTTTGAACTATGGGGTCGATTTTGCGGCAAGGGATAAAAGGCTGTTCACCTTTATAGAAAACTACAATGTGTATTACACTGACGTTATTTTTGAAAAATTCGTTTTTTCGCCGGCTGACAGTATTGCCGAAATTGAAGGAAGAATCATAGGTGGTTGGAATAGCATGGATTTTAAGGGAAGCCCACCGGCCAACCTGGTGGAAATCGCAGTGGGAAAATTACGGAAAAGTACCTACGAGGTCAATTTCCACATGGAAGATTACAACACCGAAAAACTGCTCATCAGCTACAAAGGCGAAGAAAAAAAAGAAAGTTTCCCTTTAGACACCCTCCATACGCTGGTCTTTGACCCATTGGATTTCAAAAAAACCTTTCCTGCCACGGCCCCGTTCAAAATACGCATCAAAGTCGATAAGAATACCATATTGACTATCGGAAAGTTGTCTTGTTTTGTGCATTTTTACAATATTGGTGAAATGCTGTTGGCCCAACCCAGGAAAAAAGGCGTCAGTACTCCCAAAAAGGCCAAAGATGCGCCAAGGTTTCTCAGGATTATCGAAAACAACAAACAGGTCAACGACCCAAAAAACCAAATCAAAAAAGAAATCCCGCCCTATTACCAACTTACAGAAAAAGCTGAAAGCTATATCCTTACACGGCAATACGCCAAAGCAAAGGAAACCTACGGGTTGTTGGCAGACAGTCATCCTACCTTGTTTGCGCGTGATATCCACAATGCCATTCGTGTGTCCATTTTGTCAAGGGATGTCAAAAAGGCCTTTTGGTGGGGCGAAAAACTGGCGTTAAAAGGAGTCCAACTCCCTTATTTCAAGGCGAAAATCTTTAATGCAATGCGTAAAAACCCCGAATGGAAAGATTTCAGTATCCTATTTGATTCCGTAAGTAAAGTGGCCCGAAGCAACCACAACACCAAGCTCATACAGCAACTCAACGACCTACTCAACGAAGACCAAGCCGATTACGGGCTGGAGAACCGCAAGGAACCGACGGTGCTTTACGAAACTACCGGGCGCGTTACCGGTAAATTCATCGAATTGCTCAAAAAGGAAGGTTATCCGACTGAAGAAAAAATCGGCGCCTTCACCCGAAACGATACCATCTTGATACAATCGCCCGAATTCGGCGTTGTAATCCGGCATGCCATCCAACAGAAACCCAAAAACCTGCCATTGCTCAACGAATTGCTTGAGCAAAGCTATTCGGCACTCGAATACGACAGCAAAAGAAGCGTCAACAACCGCATGTTTATCAACTCCTGTTTCCACATTTACAAAGGCAACCTTTACAATTCAAAAAATTGTGACGACAGCAACGCAGCCATGGTAAGGAAAATGGTTTTTATGTTCAACAATCCGTATGGTTTCATCATGGACAACGGGGATTATATCGTTAGCGAATACAACAAGGACAACCCCAAGGAATGGGATGATTTTTACGAAAACAACTTCAATCTTGTCCTGAAGCTCACCGATGATTGGGAATTCTACGAGAAATAATTACAACAAAACTTTAAACCCGAAACTTTTATACTTCTAAAGGAAAACTTATCTTTGCAGCTTCTAATCTGAAAACGTAAAAATGAACAAACTTTTAATAGTAG
>CAZXRX010000141.1:0-1725 GCA_964642945.1 uncultured Flavobacterium sp.
CTCCAAAATCGCTACCGGAAAAGTATCGCCACGTGAAGTGATTTATCTGAAAGATTCACTCGATGCCATTATCCCGATCAAAACATTGGCGCTCCAAAGCAAGCAAAAGGCGGTTAAGGAAATAGGAGAGAGTTTACATGACTGTGAGCTGTTGCGGGAGAAAATAAAAACCACGCTCAATCCCGATGCTCCGGTGGCGATAGCCAAAGGAAATGCGATTGCGAAAGGCATTCATTCTGAGCTAGACGAATTGCGTGCCATTGCTTTTTCCGGGAAGGAGTTTCTGGAAGGAATTGAAAAAAGGGAATCTGAAATGACGGGTATTTCTTCGCTGAAAATTTCCTTCAACAACGTTTTCGGATACTATATTGAAGTACGCAATACCCACAAAGACAAAGTGCCGGCAGAGTGGATCAGGAAACAAACGCTGGTCAATGCCGAACGGTACATTACCGAAGAGCTAAAAGAATACGAAACCAAAATATTGGGTGCCGAAGAAAAAATCCATCAAATCGAAAGTCAGTTGTTTGAGCAATTGATTGCTTGGATGGCCACCTATATCAAACCTGTTCAGCAAAACGCCAACTTGGTGGCCCAGCTCGATTGTTTGCTTTCCTTCGCCCAATTGGCCATCGACAACCAATACGTCTGTCCGGTTTTAGATGAATCATTCGATTTGGAAATCAAGGATGGACGCCATCCGGTTATCGAAAAACAACTTCCGGTGGGGGTTCCTTATATCGCAAATGATGTATACCTCGATCGGGAAACCCAACAACTCATCATGATTACCGGACCGAACATGTCGGGTAAATCGGCCATTTTGAGGCAAACGGCATTGATAGTGTTGTTGGCCCAGATGGGAAGTTTTGTTCCGGCAGAAGCCTTGCGCATGGGCGTGGTGGACAAGATTTTTACCCGGGTAGGGGCGAGCGACAATATTTCGATGGGCGAATCGACTTTCATGGTCGAAATGAATGAAACGGCTTCCATCCTGAACAATATTTCAGACCGGAGCTTGGTGCTTCTCGATGAAATCGGCCGCGGAACCAGTACCTACGACGGTATTTCCATTGCCTGGGCCATTGCCGAATTCCTGCATGAAAATCCTGCCAGGCCGAAAACCCTGTTTGCCACCCATTACCATGAACTCAATGAAATGGGCGAACAGCTTACGAGAATACAGAATTACAACGTTTCGGTTAAGGAATTGAAAGATACGGTGCTTTTTATCAGGAAACTCGTCAAGGGCGGAAGTGCCCACAGTTTCGGAATACATGTGGCAAAGATGGCCGGAATGCCGCAGTTGGTGATCCAGAAGGCACAGAAATTATTGAAAAAATTGGAAAAAGACCATTCAGGCGATGTGCTCCACGGCATAAAATCGGCAAAGGACGACCTGCAGCTCAGTATTTTCAACCTAGATGACCCTTTGATGGAAGAAATCAAGGAAGATATCCTTCAATTGGATATCAATACCCTGACGCCTATGGAGGCCCTGATGAAGTTGAATGAAATCAAGCGGATGTTACAGAAAAGCTAAGGATTGCGTTTTCAAGAGGTTATCAATTTCTCTGTATTTTTTATAAAAAATCTTTGCATAATTCATTTTTAGTATTACATTTGCATCCGCAATACTACGCAAGTAGTGACGTTCTTATCAAATAAATAAATGCGAAAATAGCTCAGTTGGTAGAGCGCGACCTTGCCAAGGTCGAGGTCGCG